>CAZQYQ010000072.1:0-16476 GCA_964597625.1 uncultured bacterium | reverse complement strand
ACATCCGAGGCGGTATACACCTTTTCCCGAGACTCATATATAGCAAGCGCCTTGCCAACTTCTTCGAGATCTCCCTTTGCCTTACTGATACGGCTTTCTTCCACATACGCCTGAACATAAGGCAAGGCCGCGCCTGCCAGAATTGCAATGATGGCAATAACGACCAGCAGCTCGATAAGTGTGAAGCCGGTTTTTCCGCTCTTCCAAGACCAGAAACAAATCTTCATGAACTCCCCATTAATGCTGTTTTGATCGCCTGACACACGATACCGCCTGATATCTTACCATTCCCGATTTCTATCACTCAACTTTTCTGATTCGTGACACCCGATTTTTATCTTTTCAAATAAATCTATATTTATTTCAGCAAGAGATGTACCCGCTTCCGTTTGGCCTCCCAATCGGAATTTCTTTTACTTCTCTCTGTATAGAGACATTTTTTTCCTCAGCGGCAGGAGCTTTTTTGCCACATTGTGGAATTTTTCCACAGCAAGATAATGATTTTTTTATTACATCCGTTTCCGTTGAATCACGACCTCTTCAAGTCGCCTCAATGGCTGGGGTTGCCGGGAACAGTCCACGATTGTTTCAATGAATTCCCTGGGGGCAATCGTCGTCTCTCCGACCCGGAGAGAAGGCGCCACGGGAGAAGCGAAAACGAATGAAAGGATGCGTCCCTGGGCCGGGCTTCCGATAATAGCGCTGCCAAGCGCTCGTTCCGGTTTTTTCGTGATGAAATCAAAAACCGTCACATTGTTCATCAGAGCCGGCCTCGAAAAGTGAAGATCCAGCCGGTCGCCGAAGTCAATCAGATTATTCCTGTTCGCATCGACATACTCGGCCTTTGATATGAAAAACCCAGCTGGTATATATCTTACTATAATATCATCCGAGATAGTTGCAATCGAGCCTGGCCGCTGCGCATCCTTCCCATCGGGGCCGAGCGAATAAACCACGCCAAGATCCGAGCTGTGCCTGTATGGGTTTCCCCATGGGTCAAACGGCGGCTCTTTTTCCAGATACGTTCCGATAAATCGCCCCAGATCGATGCTTGTGAATGTCGAGACCGTAAACGGCTGGTCCTCTCTTGTATTGTACATCCGGATCGATTTCGCCAGTTCCTCGAGATCCATCTGGACTTTCGTCACCTTGGCCTGCTCGATATACTCGGCGTATTCCCTCAAGGCGATGAGAACCAGGGTTGCGATGATAATGATGGCCACCATCAACTCGATCAGATTGAACCCATGGCGATCCGCCCGACGGACTTTTTTTCCGGCGTGGCTGATGGACAGTCTGGAGAGTCTCATTTCAACGTCCGCTCAATTCCGTGTCTGAACGACGATTTCGGACGGATCAGCAGCAGTCTGCTCGGCAGGCGCATCCAGGTTAACAAGACGCGGGGTCACGAGCATGATCATTTCCACATCACTCTTCACGTTCTTGGTTTTACTGGCCAAGCGCTTGAGCAGAGGAATTTTGTTGATCAGCGCAGGGCCGCTGGTGTCTTCGGTATTCTGACTTGAAATCAGGCCGCCCAGGACGACGGTTTCGCCGTCTTTCACACGAATATACGAGTGGGAACTTCTGCTGTCGCGGGTGGGTTGGCCGTCATCGTTGATTTTGATCACTTCATCAACGCGCAGGTTGATATCGAGGCTGATTTCGTTGTCATGCGAAATCTCGGGCGTGACACTCAACTCGATGCCCGTATCAAGGTCGCGATACTCCTTGTAGGTCTGGGGAACATAGCCAAGGTAGGTCGTCGAGGCGACTTCATATCTGAAATAGGGAACCGGAATCTTCTTTCCGATGTTGATCGTGGCCTGTTTTCCATGAACAGCCCTGATTTTCGGGCTTGAAAGCACCTTCGCCTTGCCCTGATTTTCGAGCATGACCAGCTTGGCGCCGATCGCGTAGGAAGAGGGAATTCGCGTGATATCCGCGACCTGTACGGCAATTCCATTCCCGCTGTTGACGTCGATCCCGAGCTCCCTGGTAACGGAACGGTTCACTTCAAGCAGTTTCACTTCAATGACGGCCTGTTTCAGCTTTTCGTCGACATTCTCGATGATCTTCTCGATCAGATCGAGGTTTTCAGGGGTCTCATAGACGGATAACGCATTGATGCGGTCATTGACAGCCATATTGCCGGTGTCGATTTTTTCGGCGAGCGATTTACTGCCCGTAATCATGCTGATCACTTCGCTCGGCTTGGCATTCACCAGTTTGAACGTTTTATACTGCTTATTCCCGTATTTTCTCGCCTCAGCCCTGGTCATGATCACATAGGTATTCTCGTTGTGAGGCTTCTTCACGAGATCATTCGTGGAAATGAGCAGATCGAGAAGTTCATCCAGACTCAGATTTTCGACATAAAAATTAACACTCTTGTCCTCAACCGATTCATGAATGATCAGGTTGATGTTCATCATCTTGGAAAGGGTCTGCAGGGCATCCTTGAGGCTCAGGTCCTTGAAAAGGAGTTCTCTGGCAACTCTGTCAGCATTTTGCCCGAGGGAGATGACCGTGAGATCCCTGCCGCGAAGCGTATACTGGAAATTTTTCTGCAGCAGAAGGCTTTTCAGCACTTCCCTCAGCGGCATATCCGTCGCATGAACCGTGAATTTGCCTTTGACTCCGCCATCCGCGAACACTCTCAACCCGAATTTCTGGGCAAGGGCATCAAGAATGGTCGAAAGCTCCTGCTGTTCGAACTGAAGACTGACCCGCTGATCAAGAAAGTCACGCCCCGTTGTTTGAGCAGGTTCCATGGCCTTTTCCGGGATTACCCGTTCCGGCGCCCCTTTCTCCGCGGAAAAAGCAGGCTCCGCCGTGGTCATTCGGGGCGTTGAGGATTTCCAGCCGATCTGATCGAGAATCAGATGACCGTTTTCAACCCTGGGCTCAAAACTGAATCCCTCCTCGAACACGGCGGCGACACGTATCACAGCCGGCTGTCTGCTCGCCTGGCTTATCCTGATGAATTTCACTTTCGGATGAGGGGCAACCATGATTTTTGGCCCGCCGGCAAAGGAAAAATCTGGCAGATCCATTTCCAACACATCGTCTGACAGTTTCCTCGCGCTGATATCACCGATTTCATGCCCGGCAAACAGGCAAAGCTTCTTTGCCCCGAGCTCCTTGACGGAAGTATCGGAAAATACGGCGCCCATGAGGGCATTGTCGCTCAGGCATCCCAGCATGGTTAGACTCGCAAGAACCCACCACATCGAAGTGTGGCGTTTGGCTCGCTGGTTTTGCATGATCTAGCTCCTTCATCTTGTTTGAAAACACCACGTGATACAAACAGTATTTCAAGTAGACTATCGACAGCTGTTCGATGAATCCGAAGTGAAATTCACAGAGAAATAAAGCGGGTCTGAAAGCGACTGCCTTCAGACCCGTCTGAACGGACTATCTGCTCCGGATACGGCGAATTACGGCCCAACGGCACCCCCGGCGCCGGAGCCCCCCGTAACGACCTTGGCCATTTTGAATATGGGGAGATACATTGCTACGACAATAAATCCAACGACCGAACCGAGAACGACGATGAAAATCGGTTCAACCAGGGCGGTCAGCTGATCGATCAGAAAGTTGATCTCGTCCTCATAAAAGTCGGCAACTTTCTCGAGCATATCATCGAGGTTTCCGGACTCTTCGCCGACTTCGATCATCTGCGTCGAAAGTTCGGGCATGATGTCGGCCCGCACCAGCGCCTTTGCGATCGGCTGGCCACCCTCGACTTCTCGAACAACCTGGTTCAGGGCATCAGAAATGATGATGTTTTCAATCGACTCGATGCTGATTTTCATGGCTGTTATGATCGTCACGCCAGACTGGAACAGCGTTGCCATGTTTCGGGCGAACATCGCAATGGCATATTTCTGATTCAAACCGCCAAGCAGCGGGAGTTTCAGCCGGAGGGTATCAAAGAACCGCCGTCCGCCGGTCGTCTGGTTCACCTGATACATGACAAGCAGTACAGTGACGGCGCCGGCGATGATATTCAGCACATTGTTGCCCAGGAAGTTGCTGATGTCGATGACCGCCTGAGTAACCCACGGAAGATCCTGGCCGAACTGTGCGAACAGCCTCGCAAACTGCGGAATGACTGCCAGCATGAGGAACAGCACGACACCCGTCGCGACAATGGTGATGATGGCCGGATACGTCATGGCAGCCAGAACTTTGCGCCGAAGCTTGATCTGCCTGTCGAGAAGCGTACTGAGACGGTCGAGAACCGTATAAAGCCGGCCGCTTTCCTCCCCAACCTTGACCAGGTTGGTATAAAGCAGGCCGAAGGTATCCTCATTCTTGCGAAACGCCATATTCAGAGGGATGCCGCCTTCGACATCGTTCCGCATTTCCCAGATCATCCGGCGGAACGGCCCGGTCTGCATCTGCCGGGAAAGTGTCGCAAGCGAACGAAGAACCGGAATACCGGCCTTCGTGAGGGTCGTGAAGTATTTGGTGAACAACAGCAGTTCGCTGAGAGAAACGCTGCCGTAGAAGGGATTCAGATAAGACAGAAAGCTCCGGGGCTCCGAGCCTGGAGTCTCCTGGACCTCATTCTGCTCAGGCTGCTTTTTCGCCTGTTCAACCATAATTCATCCCCTCCGATGTTCCGCTATTCAATGAGAAATCCGTTCCCTGCCCTCACTCTGACAGCACGAATCTGCCTGGGTCCATTCGCCTTGGCTGCATTTACGGTGGCCGTGACCCATTCAAAACTTCCGGTATGCTGGAGAGGATTCACGCTTCCGGGCGTCGTCACAGCCGTCGTCGGAATCTCAACCTCGATCGAAGCGCTCCCGAGCGGGACCACGAGGAGGTCATCCGCAGACTGCAGCAGATACGCGGGCGTCAGAGATTTAAGATCGACCGGATACTCCAGATTTGTCTGAAAATAGCGACCGAGAGCATCCCGAACGAGTTTGCAGTTCTGTCTGACGACATTCTGCCGTGACGTTTCCAGCGAGTCCTGGTAATAACTGAAAGCGGTGACCGAGAGAACGGCGATCACCGCTACGACGACAATCAGCTCGATAAGGGTGAACCCCACCCTAGTCATTTCGCTTCAACGCCAGCACCTGCTCAGCGGGCCCCTTGAAATCCATTATTTTCCGGAGCGGCTTGTAGCCGGCCTTTTCAAACCTGACCTCACCGAACTCCTTCTGGATGTCTTTCACCTTGAACACACCCTGAAGGTTTGTTTTCACGTTCATCTCATCAAGCTTCACCGTCACGCCGGCCAGCGGCTTCCCGGTATCCGCGTCGATCATCTTCACGGTGATCACGCCGGCCAGAGCAACTTTATCCATGAGGATCCTGGCTGGGTCACCGGCGCGGAGAAACCGGTCCATCGGCCCCTGAAGCATTTTATACCCGTCGGCGAGGAGAAGAATCCGGCCGGTGGGGTTCTCGACGACGATCTGCCCGATGCGATTGCTCTGGTAGATTTTGCCGCCGAGGAGCATGGCCGCATTGCCGATTCCGCTTCCGGTCTTTCCATCAACGACTTCTATCATTCTGACGGCAGGAGCGGCGCTCTTTCCTGAGGAATCACCGGGCATGGCCGCAAGGGGTTCGGAACCAGCCGTTTCCGGATGGGCGAAGTCCGTGGTTTCATCCGTTACAGGAGGTTGAGGCACCGCGGCACGCGCCGAAGAATGCGCCGTCACATCGACCTGGACCAGGGGCTGACGAATATAGCCATCATCGAGCATGCGGGCGATCACACGGGCAGCTTCATGCGGCTTCAGGCCATTCACGCCAATACTGCCGATCAATGGATAGAAAATACTTCCGTCTTTGCCCACAACCCGCTCAACCGTCAAATCAGGTTCGCCCTTCACCCACACCCGTATACGATCACCGGGTGCGAGAGCCTCCTGCGCAGATGCACCGGAAGCCGTCAGCAGGAGAGCAACGAGCAGCAGTATAACCCTTCTAGATATATGCATCGGTTCCTGTCATTCACTGGGTTGTAAGACATATCGGCACAGCATGCCGAAAATTTTACTCCCATATAAACTGTATAATTGCTTTGATCGAAATGCAACAGATTTCATGCCCGTTTGCGCGTAGAGGAGCTTGGAATATTCAATTCCATTCGATATTTTGCCACCGTCCTGCGTGCGATATAGATGCCATCAGCTTTCAGACGGGTAACGATATCGCTGTCCGATAAGGGTTTCGCGACATTTTCCTGTTTCACGAGATCATCGATGCGCTGTTTCACCGCGAGTGTCGAGACATCCTCTCCGCTCTGGGTACGTGCCGCACCCGAGAAAAAGAACTTCAACTCGAAAAGACCGCGCGGGGTCTGCGCGTATTTTCCGCTCGTTGCACGGCTGACGGTCGATTCATGAACCCCGGCCATTCCCGCGACATCCTGCAGCGTGAGCGGCTTGAGATGGAGAATGCCGAAATCGAGGAAGTCATGCTGCACTTCAATGATCGCGCGTGTGACGTTCAGGATCGTCTCTTTCCGCTTATCGACATACCGGAGAAACGAGCGGGCCGCATCGAGCTTGGATCGGATGAACTCGTAGGTGGCCTTGTCGGTATACTCCTTGTTTTTCATCGCATCACGATAGAGGCTGTTGATCCTGAGCCGGGGCATGTCACGTTCATTCAGCGAAACGACATACTCCCCATCCGTCTTCTCGATGAACACGTCGGGGGTAACGAAGATCTGGTCGCTGCCGGAGGAGTAGGCCGCGCCGGGCTTGGGGTTGAACGACTTGATGACGTCGACCGCCGCCTGGATATCCTCGAGATCGTATCCGGTCGCTTTTGCAATAGCCTGCAATTTATTTCCGGCGAGATCTTCGAGATGCCCGTTTATGACGGCCGTGACGACATCATCGTGGTAGCCTTCATCACGTGCCTGCAGGGCAAGACATTCGCGAAGGTCGAACGCACCGACCCCGGACGGGTCCATGTTCTGGATCGCGCGTACAACCTTGTCAACGATCGTCTGATCGATCTTGAGCAGGTCGGCGATCTGATCGCGGGTATGTCGGAGATAGCCGTTCCGGTCGATGAGGCCGATCATATACTCGCCGATTTTCAACTCGGTCGGGTTCAAGGATGCCTCGCGAAGCTGGGTTTCAAGATAGTCTCTGAGGGTACTCTTCTTCGAGGTGAAATTCTCGAAGGTGGTTTCTTCATCACCCGAGTATCCCCCGCCTGAAACCCGGATTTCAGAGCTTTCGCTGTCCTGGATGTATTTCTGCCAGTCGATGGCATAGTCCTGGCGGCCTGGTTCCGCAAAGTCGGTGGAAGGAGGGGGCGCCGACTGATCAGCCGGCCCTTCAGGTGGTTTGTCGAGCGGAACCTCCGTCGAAATCGACTCTTTCTCGTCAAGTTCGACAATCGGATTCGTCTCGAGAACTTCATCAATCTGATTCTTCAGTTCAACGCTGTTCAGCTGAAGAATTTTGATCGCCAGCTGCATTTCCGGCGTCATCTTCAGGGTCTGAGTAAGTTTCTGGCTCAGCCCCAGTTTCATTGAGTTGTCCATAGACTATCCCTGACCGCTCGTTTTTCTCTGTTTGAGCTTTGGCATTTTATATGCGTATTACCCGATTCTGCAGTTCCATGATACCCATGCGGGCCCGCAGTGTCAAAGATCCAACACAGTCCCGAAGAATCTCTCTTCTACGAGCGATCACGGTCGCCTTTGGAACGGCGGCCCGGAGCGAGTCTGACACCCCGGCTGCTGCGGTCGTCCTCACCGGGTTTCTTGGCGTCGGCGGCGGGGTCGAACACCACGACCGTCACGCCGAGATCGCCTTCTCCATAGCGGCCGAACCTGAACTTGGTGCGCCAGCGGCTTTTTTTCAGAAACTCGTGGATCGACTTCTGCAAAGCCCCTGTTCCCTTGCCGTGAATCAGGAAGACCCGGCCAAGCTTCTGCGCTTCGGCGGTTTTCAGGTAATTTTCGACGTTTTCGAGCGCCTCTTCGACGCGCATTCCGCGCAGGTCAATTTCATCCCTGATCAGGGGAGCAGCGGTACCGATCACGGTTGATACTGCCTTTTCAGGCCGGGCTCTGACGCCTGCCCGGCTCAGTTCCGAGAGCGGGACGGTCATGCGCTTTCCGTCGTAAGAGACGATCGCCCTGCCGCGGCCGGCATCCGGCGACTCGAGAATTCCCGGATGCGGCATTCCCGTCCAGACAACCGGTTCCCCTGCGCGCAACGGCTCACGGTCGACCGGCGCGGCTGGCTCATGCCGTTCGCCGTGCAGTTCAAGTTCATTCAATGCCGTTTTCGCATCGGCAAGAGTATCCCGGGCGCGCTCGACATCGCTTTCCACTGTACCGCCGCGGGCAGCCGCCTCGCGAAGCTGATGTATGACATCTTCGATATTTCTGAGCCGCTCTTTCAGCCGCTGTTCGAACTCTTCGGTCAGGGCATCGCGCTTTTTGCGCCTGAACTCGTTCAACTGTTCGAGGGCCGTATCGAGTTCGGCCTGTTTGCGGTCCGCGGTGACGTTCTTTTCCTCCCAGGCGCGCCGGAGCGCTTCGGCCCTGTGCCGTTCCCGTTCGAGCGCCGCGAACAGGGCTTTTTCCTCGCCGCTGCCCGTGCCCATTCTGAGCGCCAGATCAGCCAGCACGGTCTCGGGGAGGCCGAACTGGCGGGCAACGGCAAGCGCGTTGCTGCGGCCCGGAACGCCCATCAGAAACCGGAATGTCGGTCTGAACGAGGATTCGTCGAACTCCATGCCGGCATTGACAAAGCCCGGCGTAACGAACGCAACTTCCTTGAGCGCATCGAAATGGGATGTCACGAGAGAAAAGGCCCCGCGGCGGGTGATCTCCTTCAGGATTCCTCCGGCCAGGGCGGAGCCTTCGGCCGGGTCCGTGCCGCCGCCGATTTCATCGATCAGCACAAGCGCGTCCTGTCCGCAGACGTCGAGCATTTCCTTGAGGCGCTTGAGATGCGAGGTGAACGTCGAAAGATGTTCTTCGATGCTCTGCGCCTCGCCGATATCCGCCAGCACGGGATCAAAAACAGGCAGACGCGAGCCGCCATCGGCCATGATATAGCATCCGCTTTGCATAAGGAGGGCATTCACGCCGACGATTTTCAGGGCGACGGTTTTCCCGCCACCGTTGGGTCCTGTGACGACCACGCAGGCTTTGGTGGCGTCCATGGCGAGATCGAGCGGCACGCAGTCGGGATGCAGGAGCGGATGACGTGCGTGAGTCAGCAGGATTTCCCTGTCCCGGGCGATCTCGGGCCGGTGAGCATCATATTCCCGGGCAAATCTGACGCGCGCCAGGAGGGCATCAAAAAAGACCAGGGTATCGAACATGTCGCCGAGTTCGGCGCTCGCGTTGCGCAGCATGTCCGTAAGCGCCCGCAGAATCCTGAGAACCTCCTCGCGTTCTTCGGATCGAAGCCGCGCGAGCCGGTTGTTCAGCGGAAGGAATTCGAGCGGCTCCATGAAAACCGTCTGCCCCGAGCCGGATGTATCATGAACCAGACCCTGCATCAGGCTCTGGCTTGAAGCCCGCACCGGCACGACGTATCTGTCGCCACGAATCGTGAAAAACCTGTCCTGGAACATATCTCCGCCGGTGTTCACCAGCTCGGTCAGCCGGCGTTCGATCTCGCTCCGGGCCTGGGCCAGTTCCCGGCGAAGCGACGCCAGACGCGGGGAAGCATCGTCGCGCACCTCGCCCTTGTCCGATATAGACTGTACTATTTCACGATGGGCCGCGCCGAGGGTCGGCATGTGATTCACGCGCTCGACCAGTCTGCTGTCCGGAAGACGTTCCGAGAACCATCCCGCGGATTCGAATGCCTTCTGAACGGCCCGCGCCACTTCGATATCCGCGCGCACGCTCAGAAGATCATCCCCGGTGAGGCTTTCTGATCCGGTTTTCAGCCGCATCAGAAGATCGCGCAGATCTCTCAGGCCGCTGACCGGCATATGGCCGCCGCCAGCGATGAAGGAATACAGTTCATCCATCTCACCCAGCGATTTTTCTATGGCTGAAAGATCGGTTTGCGGCTGGAGCGCCATGACCGCGGCCTGTCCGGCGCGCGAGCCGGCGTAGGCCGCAATGAGTTTCAGAATTTTCGGGAATTCAAGATTATCGAGTGATTTTGATTCCATTTCTTTTCCATCGACACAAGCTCAGCCCACGGGCACGCAACTGATTCACGACAAAGGCACAAAGCCACGAAGCCTGTTCCCAGGCCTCTCAGCTTCTGCGCATCTGGTTATCCGCAGATTGCAAAGGTGCTGCCGAAACAATGGCTTTCTGGCCGCAATCTCTCCGGTCGTCTACATGCCTTCGTGTCCTTGGTGATTCGTTGAAATTTCTGCAGCTCGAGAGGATCAATCCGGGTCATTCGACGGTGACGGACTTGGCGAGGTTCCTGGGCTGATCGACATCGAGGCCGCGCAGATCGGCGACATAGTAGGCAAACAGCTGCAGCGGAACGACATTGAGGATCGGCGACAGAATTTCCGGAACATTCGGCACCTTGATCACATGTTCGACCTGATGCCTGATCTCATCGTTGCCCTCAGTTACTATAGCTATCAATATTCCCGACCGGGCCTGCACTTCCTTGAGGTTGCTCAGGAGCTTGTCAAGCACTGCCGACTCGGTCGCGATGGCCATGACCGGAAGTTCTTTATCGATGAGAGCGATCGGGCCGTGTTTCATCTCGCCGGCGGCATATGCCTCAGCGTGGATGTAGCTGATTTCCTTGAGTTTGAGGGCTCCTTCGAGGGCTGTCGGGTAGTTGATGCCGCGGCCCAGGAAAAGAAAGTTCTTCGCATCGCGGAACTTTTCCGCCAGGGCCCGGATCGGTTCGACATCCGCAAGAATCCGCTCGATCTGCTGCGGAAGGATTTTGAGATCCCTGATCGTCTGCTTGACATAATCGGAGGTGAGAGTGCCGCGGACTTTGCCCAGCAGCAGCGCAAGCAGGGTAATGGCCGTGAGCATGGCAATGTAAGCTTTCGTCGATGCCACGCCGATCTCAGGACCCGCATGGATGTAGACCAGGCCGTCCACTTCACGCGTCAGCGTGCTTTCCTTCGCGTTGACGATACCGAGTACTTTCGCCCCCCTGGAGCGGGCTTCGCGAACAGCGGCAAGCGTATCGGCCGTTTCACCGGACTGACTGATCGCGACAACAAGGGTATTCGCATCAACAAGCGGAGAACGGTATCTGAACTCGCTTGCCAGGTCACACTCGACGGGGACGCGCACCAACTGTTCGATCAGGTATTTGCCGACGCAGCCCGCATAGTATGCGGTTCCGCAGGCGACCATGACGATGCGCTGCGTTTTGAATATATCGGGGCCCGAAAGACCGAGCTCGGTCAGGTAGATCTTCCCGTCTTCTTCCGATGTACGGCCGCCGATCGTGTTTCTGATGACCTGCGGCTGCTCGAATATTTCCTTGAGCATGAAGTGCGGAAATCCGCCTTTCTCCGCCGCAACCGGATTCCACTCGATCTGTGTAACGGTCTTTTCGACCGGGGTGCCGTCGAGCCGGAAGAACTCGACGTTTTCGCGGCAAACCGTCGCGCCTTCGAAGTTGTCCAGGTAGACGACGCGCCGGGTATGTTCCATGATCGCCGTCACATCGGATGCGACGAAGTTTTCATGTTCGCCGAGGCCGACGATGAGCGGGCTTTCTTTGCGCGCGCAGACGAGCCGGTCGGGGTGCTCGCGGTGGAGCACGACGATCGCATAGGCGCCTTCGACCTCGGCCAGGGCATCGAACACCGCTTTTTCGAGGTTGCCCTTGTAGTGCGACTCGATCAGATGGGCAAGCACTTCGGAATCGGTTTCCGAAGCAAAGGTGTGGCCCGCCTGAAGCAGCTTCTGCTTCAGCTTCAGGTAATTTTCAATGATTCCATTGTGCGCGACCTGAAGCGTGGCGTGGCAGTCACCATGCGGATGGGCGTTAAAGGCAGAAGGCCGGCCGTGAGTCGCCCAGCGGGTGTGGCCGATTCCCTGAGAGCTGGCCGAACCGAACTCATCGACCAGGATCTTTCTCAGATGCCGAAGTTTTCCGATATCCTTGCGCACCAGCAGGCCGTTTCCCTCGAGCACCGCGATGCCCGCAGAGTCATACCCCCGGTATTCAAGGCGGGTCAGTCCGTCGAAAATGACTTCATTGGCCGGCTTCGTGCCGATATACCCGATGATTCCACACATGCTTTGACGATCCTTTCGTGTCGCTGCGTCGAGAGAAGACTCAGTATCTGACTTTGCCGGTTTCGCCGGGATTCTGTCCGCCCGCTTCAGGCGCAGGCTGGCTGCCAGCGGACGGGAGGCGTCCCTTGAGCGTTTCGATGCGCGCGTCGGCAGCCTGCTCGAGACTGGTATCGGGGAATGTCGATTTCATCGCTTCAAGAATATTCACCGCTTCAGCTATCTCGCCAATTTCTTCGAGAAACTGGGCATATTCCAGCGCCGCGAAGCCGTTTCCGGGATCCTGCTGAATATATTGCATATAATACGTTTTCGCCTCGTCATTGCTGCCGGATTTCCGGGCAAGCATGGCGCGAAGCCTGGTCAGTTCGGCGGATTTTCTGACTTTTTCGGCCTGCTCGAGATGATCGCGGGCGTCGGCGGCTTCCCCATTGGCGATGAGAGCTTCAGCCGTAAGCAGCCGCGCATCATAGTTCGCCGGATCTTCTTTCAGAATCTGGCCGGCCACATCGAGAGCCTCCGTGGTTTTGAACCCGCTCAACAGCACCTTGGCCAGCCATACCTTGATATATATATTGTCAGGTTGAGCCCCGAGAGCCATTTTCATTTCCGCCGCGGCGTCATCAAGCAGGTTGTTCCTGTACAAAATTTTTCCTTTCAGGAAGTGCGCCTGCATATTTCTTGTGTCCGAGGCCAGCACGTTGTTCACCGTCGTGGCGGCGTCATCCAGCTTTCCCTGATCGATCAACGTCTCCGCGAGTGCCAGTCCCGCCTCGACGACATTCGGATCGAGTTCCTTCACTTTCGTATACATCTCGATCGCTTCTTTCAGGGCACCCTGCTTCCGTTTCGCATCGGCCAGATTCAGCATGGCGAACACGTCGTTTGGCCGAATTTTCAACGCTTTTGAAAACGCGTCTTCGGCCTCTTTGCCCTTGCCATCCTTGAGCCAGGAATCACCCAGCAGGAACAGCGTTTCAAAGTTGTCGGATTTCACCGCCAGCGACTTATCGAACCAGGTCCGGGCCTGCGCGTATCTGTGCTGATTGAGCTCGGCCACACCGCGATAATGCAGCGCGCGCTGGTTTTTCGGCTCTTTCTTGATGATGGAATCGAGCATCAGGGCGGCGGATGCAAACTGTTCGGTATCGATCGCGGCAATGGCCGCCTCGAGCTGCGTCTGGGGTTTCGTCTCCAGCTTTGCCGGGGCCGAGGCTGGTGCGGGCCGGGGTTCACTGGGAGCATCAAGGCTCGTATAACCGCCGAGAATGACTTCCTTGGGAACCGGCTGCGTGGGATTGGAGCGCGTTGATGCCTGGGCCGGAGCCGTTTTGGCAATCTGATCCAGGAGCGCGGCAAACTGCTGGTTCCCGGGATTCCTGTCACAGAGGATCTTCGCCTGTTCCTGTGCCTTGGCCTGCTGTTTCGCGGCCAGAAGCGCGTAGACCAGGTAGTAGCGGGCCTGATGGTTGTCGGGCGCCATATCACAGACCTGGCCGAGATAATCAGCCGCGCCTGCATAGTCCTGCCGGGAATACAGCTGCATCCCCTGGTTGAAAAGCGTTACGGACAGTTCCTCAGCCTGGATCACACCGAGACTGCACGTCAGGCAGATAAAAAATGCAAAAAAGATCCTCAACGGCGTCATACCCATGAACGACAACTCCCGCACAGCTGTATTTCATCCGGTACGGCACTGCATGCAAGGATACATGCCGTCCGGGGCGAGGTCAGCATAGCAACTCCGCCGTACGGCGTCAATGCCGTCGGGCAGGGAGGCTGAAGAAACGGCCGTCAGCGATGTTTTTTGGAGCAGGTGGTGCAGAGCACTGTCGTTCCATCGGGGCCGAGTTCATATTTTGCAGACGAATCAACCGGGCAGACAGGGCGGTCTTTGATCAGCGGCTTTCCGCTCTTTCCCGGTTTCATCAACTCGTCAAGATCGAGTGTCGTCATTTTCGATTCGGGGTGGGCCTTGTTGTATTTATAAACGGCCATGCCGATGTGTCCCTGGTTGTATTCGCAGGTGCCAGGCTTTGCCCCACCGCGAACGGCGAGGAAAAAGAACAGCAGCGCCCCGAGCATCACCACTGCCACTGCAATCCAGCAGCCCGGGTGAAAACCACCTTCCGTGCCGTCAAATTCCTGAACCGGCACCTTTTTCCCTTTCGATGAAAGGATTTCACCACAGCGTTTGCACATCAGGGTGCCGGGTTCGTTCTGTGCACGGCAGGACGGGCAGACATTCTTGCCAGCCGCCACGACGACCACCGCCGGCTTTTTGTCGACGGGCATGCGTTACTCCCTTCCCTGCGGGTTACTCAAATTCTCTTCCTATTCTAGCCTCAATCGCCCAAGACGCGCAACCCGCATCAGGGCAAAAGATTTTCACGCCGTATGATGAGGATGGAAAGATCGTCTGCCGCTGGCGCTTCGCGAACGAATGCCCGGTATTTTTCCATGATATCGCCGGAACACGCGGCGGCGTCTGTCCGTGAAGCGGCGCGAATTGCCGATTCAAGCCGCTCATAGCCGAACGGTTCGCCGGCATTCGAATGATTTTTCACGAGGCCGTCCGTATAAAGCATCAGCATATCGCCAGGCTCGAGGATCAGCCGCTCCCGGGGAAACGGCGCAGGGCGGGAACTGGAAGCCAGGGGAAGGTGAGCAAGGCGGATCGTTTCGAGCATCCCGTTTCTGCGGAGAACGAACGGGTACGGAGCGCCGCCACTGGAAATTTCTATTTCGCCGGTTTTCGGATCGAGTTTTGCAGCGGTAAAAAACAGCATCTGGCGCCTGTTCAAAAGCCTGAGCAGGATGCGGTCCGTCTGTTCGAGCAGCCGGACCGGGTCTCCGTCTTCTTCGGCACACTGGATTGTCAGCGATTTTGCCATCGCCATGGTCAGAGCCGCGCTCGTGCCGTGGCCGCTGACATCACCCGTCGCGAGCAGCCAGCCGCCGCCGGGAAGGGCCACCGCGTCGATATAGTCCCCACTCAGGTCCGAAGCTCTTTCCAGGGTGACGCAGCCGTCAAATCCCGGAATATCGAGTTTCCCAGCACGGACCAGCGAGTCCTGGATGAGTTTCGCGACCTGGATTTCCTGCAGATCCTCCACCATCTGATTGAAGGTATTCCCCAGTTCCCCCAGTTCATCGCCGGATTCGATCGCAACGCGAACGTTCGTATTCCCCCCGCGAAGCGCATCCATGCCACGTTGCAGTTCCGCCACCGGCTTCAGAAACAGATCCGCGAGGAGACGTCCGGAGATGACCGCCGCCAGAGCGATCAGGGCAAAGAAAAGCCAGATGGTGGTTTTGAAGGTCGTCAACCCTGCCGTGGCAAGGGGTTCCGGGATGAGAGCGACAAGCTCGTATCTGCCCAGGAAAACAGCCGGCATCGCGACGGCAAGAAGGTTTACGTTCCGATCAGGAAGAAGGTCGTTGACAGCCCGACCGGAAACCCGGGACCGGTTGAGCAAGCGCTGAAGGGACGGCGATGCCGGCATGCGCTTCCGGCCGACCCAGAAGCCCCCGTCGATGTTAAAGGCGAGGACAAGGAAGCCGTCTGAAGCCTTCCGGCGGGCGGAAAACCGCTGTTTCAGATAATCGCTCACCGCCTCATGACCGGACTTGACCATATTGATAAACGCCGCCGGGTGCGTGGGATCGCGAATCACATCCCAGTACCAGAGGCCGCGCATGATGCTGAAATCGAGATTGTGAACCCTGTCCGGCTGATCCATGGCCGCTGAAAGGCCCATGACCGGGCTGTCGAAAGCCATTCGCGTCATCAGGTCAACCTGGCGAACGCTGCCGGGAGTATCAGGCGGAACCAGTTCCGGAGCCTGCCGCTCGAGACCGATCTGCGCCATGACTCTGAATATGTTTTCGAGGCGGGCGAGAGCTTCCGGGCATTCGGTGGAGACGACAAGACCGCCTCGGCAGTCCCGCAGCTCGATTTTGACAACCCCGTAGTTTCTGCGAAGTTCCAGAACACGCTTCCGGCGGATTTCCGGATCAGGGGACCTGAGCCCGGCATCATCCCTGATCGCCCTGAAGATCGTGCGGATTTTCTGCCGATCCACTTCATACCCAGCGTCGATGGATTCGAGAACCGCTTTGGCCCGGCGCAGGGTCCGGTCGGTCATGACCTGCCCGCGCTCAGCGATCGCGGTTTTCGCCAGGCCGGCAAGCCCGGCCAGGGGGAACAGCGTGGCAAAAAGGAAAAGCAGAATGAGCTTCGTTCGTACCGATACCCAGATATCCGCGCC
>CAZQYQ010000071.1:0-16487 GCA_964597625.1 uncultured bacterium | reverse complement strand
CGCCGTCGTCGCCGTCGATGATGGCTGCGAGCAGGTGGCAAGGTATCTTCTCGAAGCGGGTGCCGATCCGACCGCGCAGACGTCCGACGGCGATACGGCTCTCGATATCGCAAAATCAAAAGGGTATCCATCCATTGCGGGCGACCTTGAAATCGCTGAAAAAAAGAGCGTTTCGGTTTCTCCCTCACGACGCAGGCCACCTGCCGCCGATGAGCCGCTTTACAAAGAACCCGCCTCCCTGCCCGAACATCTCGAGATATTCAGATAAATCGTGCCCTGCGGTCCATTCAGAGCCATCGGAGCTGGTTATTATTCACATGGTCTCAATCCCGATGAAGTTGCCGAGGACAAAACCGTATGCTTGAACCCAACACCGTCGTAGGTCGCCATTACCGCATCATCTCACAACTTGGCTCAGGCGGCATGAGCCAGGTTTACAAGGCGATCGACCTGAACCTGGGCCGGGAAGTGGCGCTCAAATTTCTCCACCCGGACTCGGCCAATGAAAAGGATCTCGTTCAGCGGTTCCTGAACGAAGGAAGAATATTAGCGACGATCAAACATCGCGCGGTCATCGACGTCTACGCGTCGGATACCGACGAAGCCGTCCAGGCCCCCTTCCTCGTCATGGAGCTTGTCGACGGACTCACTCTCGAAGCAGCCGAGAACACGCTTCGCGGCGATCTTCCCCGTCTTCTTCAACTGTTCATCGAACTGCTCGAAGGCATTCATGCCTGCCATCAGAAGGGCATCATCCATCGCGACCTCAAACCGGCAAACGTGCTGATCAACCGTTCCGGACAACTGAAGATCGTCGATTTCGGTGTCGCGAAAACGGCCCGAAAAGTCACCCGTACGGGCGTTACAGTCGGAACTCCGCATTACATGGCACCCGAACAGTGCCTCGGAAAAAGCGAGATCACCGCAGCCGCCGACACCTACTCGATCGGCATCATGTTCTGGGAAATGCTGGTTGGCAAGCTGCCGTTCGATGTCGATTCCGGCGCGACGGACCCGGCGCTGACGATCGCGCTCAAGCATCTCAACGAAGCGGCGCCGATCGAGCAGATCAGCGAAGATCCGCGAACGGCGCCGTTTGCCGATCTGCTGCGCGGCATGCTCTCAAAGAATCCCGACGACCGCCCGACGATTCCAGACATCATCGAATCACTCAAGATGCGCATGAAAGCGTCGGTTCCCGGCGCCGCGACGACCGAAGCCGATCCCGACATGATCGGTGAGATTTACCGCATCGAGCGGGTTCTCGGCCAGGGCGGAATGGGTACGGTGTACAAAGCCCTCGACACGGCTCTGAACCGGTCGGTGGCGATAAAGATGCTCAATCCGAATATCTCCACCGATGAAAAAATCGTCGAGCGGTTCATCAAGGAAGGGCAGCTTCTCGCAACGGTCGGCCACCCGAACGTCCTTTCGATTTACGCATCCGCACGCGACCGATCGACCGGGCGCCCCTTCCTGGTCATGGAATACATCGACGGGATGCTGCTGAGTGATGTGAAAAAATCCGGCACTCCGGATCACAAGCGTATTGTCCCGTTGATCCTGCAGTTGATGGACGGCATCAGGGCCTGCCATCAGAAAGGGATTATTCACCGGGATCTCAAGCCAAGCAACCTGATGGTGACCCGCGACGGCACGCTGAAAATCTTCGATTTCGGGATCGCCAAGACCGAAGTCGCGATGACCCGCGTCGGCATGACGCTCGGAACGCCGCAATACATGTCGCCCGAACAGTGTACCGGCAGCGCGAATCTGTCGCCGGCTTCCGATGTTTACTCGATCGGCATCGTTCTCTGGGAAATGATTTTCGGTGCCCTCCCCTTCACCGCCGATAACGATTCCAACCCCGAACTGGCGATTGCCCTCAAGCAGGTGCAGGGAACCCTCCCGATGCCGTCGCTGCCGGCCGATCGGGCGATGGCGGCCCTCGTACCGCTGATCAGGCGCATGCTCGACAAACAGCCGAGCGAGCGGCCGACGACGGATGAGATCATCGCAGCGCTCGATGAGCACCTGAAACAGTATCCCGTCGAAGGGCTTCGGCACGAATCGACGAAACGCCGCGACAGTCTGCGGAGATCGGCCGCCGAAGGCCTTTTTGAAGAAACCGCCGCCGGTTCTTCCGGCATCAGGAATCCCGCCATCGCGGCTATCGCCATTTGTGTCCTGGGAATCGGCATCTGGTGGTTTACAGCCTCCCGCAAGCCAGCCGTCCCCGGTGATGACACCGAGATCGCCTCGCTGAACCGGAGCATCGCAGGTCATATTGCCACCGGAAAATTTATCGAAGCGGCATCGGATCTCAACCTCCTGGCCCGCAAGCCGGGTGTCGCGGCGCAGGTGAGGCTGTACAGAACAAGTCTGTGCGCAGCCCTCGTCAAACGGGGAAATGACCTGATTTCGCTCGGCGACCTCCCCGCCGCTCAAAAGCTGCTGAATCTCGCCCTCGAATTCGAACCGGCCAATACGGAAGCCCGTGAAGCCCTCGAACGTGCCGGTTCGCCCTCTGCGCCTCCGGCTCAATCGCCCATTGCAAGCCAGTCACAGGTTGTGGAACTGCCGGCATCACCGACGCCGACAGTCGTTCAAACCGTCGAAGCCCCTGTTCATCCTCCTCAACCGGTCGTTCAGGCTTCCGCGGTCGAGCCGGTTCCGGTTGTGACCGCGCCGGAACCTGCCTCAGCAATCGGTTCATCACCGATGATCGTTTTTCCTCCATCTCCGGCACCGGCACAGGCTTCCGCTGCCATCCCTGCCCGGGAAACCCCTCCTCAGGCGGCGCCGTCTCAGAGTTCGCTCGAAACCTATATGGCGGCTGCCCGGCAGGAGATCGAGACGTTCAAGGGCGACGAGAATCCATCGCAGATATACGAGAAATTGAACGCCCTCGGCATTCTGGCCGGACCAGAGGCGGTAAAGCCGCTGAAACGGCAGCTTGCCGCCAAACTCGCTACGGCCGGGGACCTCAAACTGGCATCAGATAAAACCGCCGCGATTCTTCTGTATGGAAAGGCACTTGAACTGGACCCAGAGCAGATCGGGGCCGGAGCAAAGATCAAACTTGCCAGGGACGCGCTCGAAGCGGAAAAAATGGCGGCCACGAAAAAAGATCAGCAGGACAAGACAGCGAATCGCACGGCTCTGATCGCCGACACGGTTAAACTCGCCAAATCGTTCAAGCCTGGCTTTTCCGCGCCTAAACCTCTTATCGCAAAACTGAAATCTCTCGATACCGCCGGTGAAGGCGCGCGTGCACGGACCATCACCCTGGATATCCGTGATCGGTATATCAAAGCGGCTGGAGACAGATCCGCCATGGACCCGCACGGAGCATTGCGCCTGCTGAAGCAGGTTACCGGCTTTCCCGGCATGAAAAACGATCCCGTCGTGAAATCGCAGCTCGCGGAGTTATCCGGAAAAGCGCGGGCAGCCGGGCCCGAAAAGCCCTCTGCCGCCGTTTCCAGGCCGGAAAAGCCAGCCGCCGGCGAAGCTGAGCCCGCCACGGATGAGCCCGCGGTGACTCCGCAGCCTGATTCCGAACCCGCCGCCGCTCCCTCTGATACCGGAACCACTCTTTCTCAGCTGACCCAGCCAGAAGTCGTGGGTGGGAACGTCAATAAGATCATCCAGTTGTGCAAAGAGCTCGAAAAGAAAAAGCGCCGGGACGAAGCCGCCGCCTATCGTTCCCAGGCGGTCGAAAATCTCATCGACAACGCCGAGGAAAACAGCGCCAACGGCGCGATTGACACCGCCATCGCCGATTATAATAAAGCGTTAAAAATAATTCCCAATCACCCCGGCGCTCTTGCCGGCAGAAAACTGCTCGAAGATCTCGGCAGAAAAGGCGGTGCTTCGTCCGAAACGCCTGAACCCGTCATCGAAGCCACGGAAGACACTCAACCGCCGGAATCCGGGCGATGAACCCTTCACTTCCCGACTCATGAAAGAATCCGCTCAGACATCGGCCTGGGCCGAGGCGTATCGCAGCCTTGCCGGGCATCTGTTTCGATTCCGCGACAGGCAGCATGAACTTGTCGAGATTCTTCGCGATCTCGAACGGTTCGGACTTCCCATGATTCCCCTGTATGAGCATGATTCGAGCGGAAATCGCCATCCGTTGAAGGTTTGCGATCCCTTTACCTTCTTTTCGTCATTCAACAGAAACATCCTGTCTGAAAAAAGAGCCCGCATCTTTTCCGAAATCCTTCAGAGGATTGATCCCCGCACATCAGCACCCGATCACCTTCCGCCGGTTCCTTCGTGCAGTAACGTCAGGCCCTGGTTCTTCATCGATTCCGACTTCAGAAGTCTGAATGAAATCGAACATCTCTGGGAACTGGCGGCCAAATCCCGGGAAGGTGTGTGCGCCTCGATTCCCGCTCTCGAGCTCTGTCTTTCCGCCGAGGAACCGGATTTTCACAGGCTGACGGCAGGGCTTTTCTGGCTCGATCCGTTCAATTTTCTTCCAGCCGATCGAAGAGTCCGGCGGTATCTGGAACAGTTCGGAATCACCGGCCCGGATCTCACCGCCCGCGGATACCGGGAATGGCTTCAGCGGATATCGAAGCGCATCGCCGAACCATTTCCTCAATTATATATGCGTGCTCATCAGGATGATTCCAGTCATGGTCCTGACACCTGGCTCATCACCTTCGGCAGACATCCGGATGAGCCGCGCTGCCTCTCCGAGGGATTCGTCTGCCTTGAAGTCCTCGAACAGTCGAGTCTCAATGATCTACGCGCCGCCTCATCATCCGGTGACATCCATCCCAATCCGCACCATCGTTCGCCCGAGCAGCAATCCGCCTGGGACTTTCTGCTCGTCATGCGTGAAGGGGACCTCGTTTTCGCCAGAAACACCTCGGGCAGACTGTCAGGCATTGCCAGAATCGAGGGCCCCGGAGTCCTCGTGAAAGATTCAGACTCTTCCTTTCTCATGAGAGCCGTCACCTGGCTGAAATGTGGCGGCTGGCGGTTTCCAGAACATCTGAGCAGCGGATCCAGGCCGCTCGTCAGCTTGACAGGTTATCCGCAGCTCGTCGCCTGTCTTCTGGATGTGATGAGTCTTTCCAAGCTCGAGCTCGAAAACCCCGAACGACGGATCTGGTGGATTCACACTCCTCCGGGAGCCCGCGGATTCGATACAATCGAGCCCGGCGGAGATATTCTCCTCAAGACGCTTGATATCCACGGTCACCCTCTCCTCCATCCCGGAGATTTTCTTGAAATGAGCCAGGGAGACCTGGTCCTTGTATTCGTTGGCCCCCCCGTCAACGCCGTGACCGGCCTTGGTCAGGTTACGACCCCTCTGACGCAGACGCCTTCCGGGCCTGTCGTCCGGATCCGGAAGTCACGGTCCCTCGAGCGTCCGGTTACGCTGTCGGATATCCGCCATAATCCCGGACTTGCGCAGTCCGAGGTGTTGCGAAATTCCGAACAGATGCTCATCAGACTCAGTGAGTCCGAATACCGCGATTTTCAGACCATTTTTGCCTCTCCTGTCGCGAGAGCGGATTCTTTCGAAATCGGCGATTGTTCAGCGGAAAGCTTCCTCGATTCTCAGCGCATAACCGAAATCCTGGACTGCTGGCGACACCGGAAAAACCTGGTTTTGCAGGGACCGCCGGGTGTCGGGAAAAGTTATCTTGCGCGCAGGCTGGCATGGCTGCTTCTCAAGGAGCGCACGGATTCGCGCATTAAAACAGTCCAGTTTCACCCATCCTATTCGTTCAGCGATTTCATTCTCGGAGGGCATTCCGGACAGGGAAAATCCGGACTGAACAATTGCGGACCCTTTTTCGAGCTGTGCAAGCTTGCCCAGCATGATACAGCCCATGACTATGTGCTGATCATCGAGGAAATCAATCGCGGATCTCCGGAACACATCTTCGGAGAGCTCATTCAACTGCTCGATGCCGACAAACGAAATCCCGATCACGCGCTTTCCCTTTCCTTTCACGAGCCGGGAGAACCTCCGTTCTATATCCCGCCAAGGGTATATATATTAGGCACAATGAATGCAGCCGAACCGACCCGCGGCATGACGGATCTCAGCTTCAGGCGGAGATTTTCTTTCATCCAGCTCGATCCCTGTTTCGATTCACCAAAGTTTTCGAGCTTTTTGACCGATTCAGGCATTCCTCCGGAGCTTGTCCAGAAATTGTGTAAAAATGTTATGTCTCTCAATGCTCGAATTCTGTCGGATGCCGAGCATCTTGGCCCTGGATACCGGATCGGACACAGTTATTTCCTGCCACCGCAGGATTCCATGGATAACTGGGATTCCTGGTATCGCGAAGTGGTCACAACTCAGATCAGACCGCTCCTGGAGTGCTACTGGCCACACGATCAGGAACGCATCAACCGTGAAGTGGGGATGCTTCTGCTGTAATTCAAAAAAAACGAATATCAGGCTTTTTCCTGATGGAAATTCCCATTTTGATCCTGTATAATCCATTCCAGAGTTTTACAGAGTGTACCGTGAGAGTTCTTCCATATCCGTCCGACTCATGACATTTACGGGCGAAGTGTCTTCTTTAAAATCCTATGTCCTGACCATTCAATCTCATAGCAGTAATTGAATCTTCAGCCATATCACCCTGTCACCCCCAGCCATCAGCAGGCATCTCTGCCGTTTTGAGATGTCCTGTCACTCCACTATTGGTATATTCCTATATATATAATTTATCGGGAGGATCACGTGTTTGAGAGAATGACGGTAAATAACAAGCTCATGACCGGGTTTTCAATTTTGGCCATGATCACATTGATCGTTGGCTGGGCGGGCTTCTGGGGGACACAAACACTCTCGCGGCATCTCAACAATGTCGGGACAACCAAGATGTCCAGCCTGAACAGCCTTCTCGATCTTTCCATGCAGATTGAAAAAATCATGACCGCACAGCGCACGCTCCTCAGCCCGATGATCGACCAGGCGTCTCACCAGAACCAGCTGGAACAGGTGAAACTCGCACGGGAACAGTATAAAGAAGCGATGACGTTATTCGAAGGTCTTCCCAAGACCCAGGAAGAGACGGAGGAATGGAAGACCTTCCTTGTCACCATCGATACCTGGAAGAAGGAAAACGATCTGTTTTTCCAGACGTCAGACGAACTCGCCGCAACGGCGATCTTTGATCCAAGCGGTCTCGAAAGAGATCTGAATCAGTATCGCAGCGATCATTACAAGCGCAGCATCGAGGTCTCTCAGCTTGTACACAGCGGCGTACCGTTCGAAGGCGGCGACGACGTTTCGGCTTGTCCCTTTGAAAAGTGGCTTTCGACGTTCACATCGAAAAACCAGGACCTGATGCGGATCATCGGGGAACTCAAGCCAATCCACGCTCAGTTCCATGGAAACATCGCCAGAATCAAGGAGGCCGTTGCCCGAAGTGATTCCGAGACCGCGACCAGGACGATGAACGGGGAGTTCATCGCGTCTACCGCCAAAATCGGATCAGGCCTGGATGACTTGGGGAAACTGGCTTTCAAGTCCCAGGATCTTTTCACCAGAATGTTCCAGCAGGCCCTGGGGCCCTGTCTCGAAAAGCAGGCCATCTCTCTCAGGAGTCTCGACAAACTGGTGAAGATGAACTCCTCTCTCACGGCTCAGGCCCTGAACCAGGCCAAAGAAGATGAGAAATTTGTTTTCAGGGCCAACACCTTCGGCATGATGGCCGGATTCTTTCTGGCGCTGTTTTTCGGGTATTTCATCGGTTCGAATGTCAGTGGAATTCTCAGAACATTGCTCTCGGAAATGAATCGCCTGACAGAAGCCACCACGACCGGAAACCTTTCATTACGTGGAAATGTCGATATCGTCAATTTTGAGTTCAGACCCTTACTGGCCGGCATGAATCAGACCCTCGACTCCGTGATCGGCCCTCTCAACGTCGCTGCCGAGTATGTCGACCGCATCAGCAAGGGCGAAATTCCCAAGAAGATCACCGACACCTACAGCGGCGATTTCAATGAAATCAAGAATAACCTCAACAACTGCATCACCGGATTGGACGGCCTCGTCGAAGCCAGCCAGGTTCTGCAGAAGATGGCCGTCAATGACTACACCCGGAAGGTCGAGGGATCCTATCAGGGCATTTTCGCCCAGACGGCACAGGATGTGAACTCCGTCCAGGAGCGGGTTCTTCATATCATCGAAACCGCCAACAAAATATCCCAGGGCAACCTGAACGACCTCGAGGCATATAGAAAAATCGGAAACGGAGCAGGCAGGAGATCCGAGAATGACCGGCTGGTTCCGTCATTCATTTCGGTCATGGAAAATCTCTCAGCTCTGGTGACCGATACCAGCATGCTCAACAAGGCTGCGAAGGAAGGCAAGCTCGCGACCCGTGCCGATGTAACCAAGCACCAAGGCGATTATCGAAAAGTCGTCGAGGGCGTCAACCAGACCCTCGATGCCGTGATAACCCCCCTCACTGCTTCCGCAAGATATATCGACCAGATCAGCAAAGGGGACGTCCCGCCGATCATTACTGAATCCTATGCCGGCGACTTCAATACGATCAAGGAGAATATCAATCTTCTGATCACCTCGATGCGGCATATCACGGCTGTTGCGAAGAACATCTCCGGGGGCGATCTCGCCCTGACGATCGAAGAGCGTTCCGAGCAGGACGAGCTGATGAAATCCCTCAAAGTGATGGTTACCAAGCTGACCGACGTGGCAAACGACATCCAAAGCGCGGCCAATAATGTCGCGTCCGGCAGTGGCGAGCTGTCCTCCAGCGCGGAACAGCTCTCGTCCGGCTCCAACCAGCAGGCTGCCGCCGCTGAAGAAGCCTCGTCATCAATGGAAGAAATGAGCTCCAACATTCAGCAGAATGCGGACAATGCCCAGCAGACCGAGAAAATTGCGAGAAAAGCCGCGGAAGACGCGCGCGAGGGCGGCAAAGCCGTTGCGGAAACCGTAGCGGCAATGAATGAGATCGCTTCGAAGATCTCCATCATTGAGGAAATCGCCCGCCAGACAAACCTTCTCGCATTGAACGCCGCCATTGAAGCGGCACGCGCAGGGGAACACGGGAAAGGGTTCGCGGTTGTCGCATCGGAAGTACGCAAACTCGCGGAACGCAGTCAGCTCGCCGCAGGGGAGATTCGCGATCTGTCGGCTTCAAGCGTGAAGATTGCGGGCCAGGCCGGCGAGATGCTCAATAAAATCGTCCCGAACATTCAGAAGACTGCAGAGCTCGTCCAGGAAATCAGCGCGGCATCACGCGAGCAGACGACCGGTGCCGAGCAGATCAACAAAGCCATCCAGCAACTCGATCAGGTCATCCAGCAGAACGCAGGGGCTTCCGAAGAACTCGCCTCGACGGCGGAGGAAATGACCTCACAGGCAGAACAGATGCGGACGGTCATTTCATTCTTCAAAACCGGCGTCTCAAAAACCACGGAAATCGACAGCCGGACGACTCATGCGTTCGAGCACAAGGCGGTAAAGCTCCTGCAGGATAAGCATCATAAACTGTCTGGAAAGCCGAAGAAACTCCAACCGATCCCCAACTCTCACGGCGGGAACGGCGGCGGCCATCCTTCCTGCGAAGCCGCCGGCGTGGAGCTTCATCTGACGGAAGCCGATGCCCATGATGCCGATTTCGAGAAGTATTGATCGAAATCGTCGAGAGAGGAGAAGAATCCCATGAAATCTCATCAGGTTACATCTGAAACCTCTGCCATCCAGTATCTGACTTTCAAACTCGGAGAAGAAATCTATGCGGTCGATGTGGCGAAAGTACGCGAGATCCTGGATTATTCGCCGATTACGAAAGTCCCTCAGACGCCTGAATTCATGCGCGGCGTCATCAACCTGCGAGGCAGTGTCGTCCCGGTCGTCGATATGCGGCTCAAGTTCAGCATGTCCCCGACGGTAAAATCCGTCAACACCTGCATCGTCGTTGTCGAGGTGATTCTCGAAGGCGAGCCGACGATCATCGGGGCTCTTGTTGATTCGGTCCAGGAAGTGATCGAGCTCGAGCCGACGCAGATCGAGCCGCCTCCCCGCATGGGCACGCATCTGAACGTCGAGTTTTTAAGAAGCATGGGGAAGATCGGTGAAAAGTTCATCATGATCCTTGATATAGACAAGGTCTTTTCGACCTCCGAGATCATTGCTGTTCAGGAAGCCCTGCAGCTCAAGGAAAATGCTGCCGGATCCTGACGGGAAGCGGATGAGGAAACGATGCAAGACCCGTTATCAACTGAACACACCAGCTCTGATGATGTGCTCCGGCTCTCGAAGAAAGAGTTCGGAGATCTGAGCCGGTTCATTTCCTCACGCTGGGGAATCCAGCTTCCGCCTTCAAAGAAACTCCTCCTGGAAGGACGGCTCCGGAACAGGCTCAGAACGCTCCGGATGTCGTCCTTCCGGGACTACTGCCAATACCTGTTCAGTCCCCAGGGCATGGAGCACGAGCCCATGGAAATGATCGATCTGATCACCACCAACAAGACAGACTTTTTCCGTGAAGCCGAACATTTCCGGTATCTGATGAACGACGTTCTCATCGAGCTGACGGAGTCGCCAAGCCAACGGAAGACCTTCCCGCTCTCGGTCTGGAGTGCCGGCTGTTCGACCGGGGAAGAACCCTGGACCCTTGCAATGGTGATTGCGGCGTTTTCCGCCGGCCGGCCTGAGCTTCGCTTCAATATTGTAGCATCTGATATATCATCTCGGGTGTTGCAAAAGGCCCGCCATGCGGTTTATTCAGAATCTCAGATCGAACCGATTCCCTTTTCCTACCGGCACAGCTTTCTGCTGAAAAGCCGCGATGCAGGGAAAAAGCTTATCCGGATCCATCCCGCTCTCCGGAACATGGTCGAGTTCAAACGGGTGAATCTGCTTGAATCGAGTGCTGAATTGAGAATGAAATTCCATGTGATCTTCTGCCGAAATGTCATTATTTATTTCAGCAAACAAACTCAGGACCACGTTCTTGAAGAACTCTTCAATCATCTGTACCCCGGAGGGTTTCTCTTCTTGGGTCATTCTGAAGCCATGCCGGGTTTGAAGCTCCCGCTTCTGCCGGTTGCTCCGGCCGTATACCGGAAAACCGCCTAACTTTTTTCCAGGATGCCATATGAAACGCTCCGTAAAGGTTTTGATCGTTGACGACTCGGCTGTCGTTCGGGAAGCCCTTTCGAGGCTTCTTTCGGTCGATCCGGAAATCGAGATCATCGGCACGGCATCGGATCCGTTCATCGCGGCCCGCAAGATTGCGGTACAAGTTCCCGATGTCATGCTGCTCGACATCGAGATGCCCAGAATGGACGGGCTGACATTCCTGAAAAAAATCATGTCGCAACACCCGATCCCGGTCGTGATCTGTTCCAGCCTGGTGGACGGCCAGTGTGAGACCACTCTCGGCGCTCTCGATGACGGAGCGATCGAAGTGATCGCGAAGCCGCGCCTGGGCACGCGTGAATTTTTCGAGGAAGCGCGGATCCGGATAACGGACATTGTGAAAGCCGCTTCCAAAGTTCAGATGTCCCGCAAATGCCTGAAACGCGTGTTGCCCAAACTGACCGCCGACGTGATCATCAAGAAGGTCCCGCCCCTGGCGAAGATGAGAACCACCGACCGCGTTGTCGTCGTCGGTGCTTCAACGGGAGGCACGGAAGCACTCAGAGTTTTCCTTCAGGCGCTCCCGCTCGACTGTCCGGGGATGGTCGTCGTCCAGCACATGCCTGAAAAGTTCACGGCCTCATTTGCCCGGCGTCTGGACGATCTGTGCAGGATCACGGTGAAAGAGGCGGCCAACGGCGACGCCCTGATGCGGGGCCATGTCCTGATCGCACCCGGCAACAGGCATCTCCTGCTGAAAAGTTCCGGAGCTCGATATCACGTTGAAGTCCGGGATGGCCCCCTCGTTTCCCGGCACAGACCCTCTGTCGATGTTTTGTTCCGGTCCGCCGCCCATTATGCCGGTCGGAATGCGGTTGCCGTGATCATGACGGGCATGGGGGACGACGGTGCCCGCGGAATTCGGGAATTAAAGGATGCCGGGGCCGCGACGATCGCGCAGGACGAAGCGACATCGGTTGTTTTCGGCATGCCCCAGGAGGCGATCAAGACAGGTGGAATCGACAGAGTCCTCCCGTTGGAACTGATCGCCCCGGAAGTCTTGAGAATCTGCACATTCACCTGAGGTGAGATTTGACGCCACAGATGTTTCCCCTAGATGAAAATCGGCCGCTGGTCAGGATTGCGCCAGGAGAATTCGCAGCATCATCCGAGCCGGTGATTCTGCAAACCCTTCTCGGATCGTGTGTTGCCGCCTGTCTTTTCGACCCGGTATCCAGGATCGGCGGGATGAACCATATCCTTCTTTCTGGTGACGACGGTCCGATCCCGTTGCCTTCTCATCCCCGTTATGGCCTGTATGCGATGGAGCTGCTGGTCAAACACATGGAAAGCCTGGGCGCTCAGCGAAGCATGCTTCAGGCGAAGATCTTCGGTGGGGCCCATGTCATCTCTTCGGTTGCTCTCGAATTCGGACCCGGCCCACGAAATATCGCGCATGTCCTGGATTACCTCGCCCACCACTCCATTCCCGTCATAGGCCGGGACACAGGGGGTGCAATGACCAGGGTCCTGCATTTCATCTCAGATACGTTTGAAATTTATGTCAGAAAAGTCCAATCGGGTATCTGATTCTATTCCGGGAGGATCACATGAACGAAGAACTCAATTCAGTCTTCCTTGAGAGCGCAAAGGAAAATCTGGCCGAACTCGAAGAAGCTCTGCTGAAGCTGGAATCCGAATCGGGGAACCAGAATGAGATCGATCGGGTGTTTCGGGTGATGCATACCATCAAAGGCTCGGCCGCAATGGTCGGATTTGAAGAGGTCTCTGAGTTTGCTCACGAACTCGAGAACGAGTTTCAACATATCAGGGCCGGTGAAATACAGGTTTCAAAAGCCCTTATCAACTATTCTCTTTCCGCACGTGACCAGCTGCTTGCCATGATCGAGGAACGATACAGCGGCGGAAAGGCCGACATGACGCGATGCAAGGAAATTCTTGCAGGATTCCGCAGGGAAACCCTCGATCATCACGAAATTCAGTTCCAGAAAAAGAGATGTCTCATGAAAGAGCGGCTGAACGCCCTTGAAGCAGCTCTCGAATCCTGGACGGAAGGGCAGACGGTAGATTCAACGATGTCCCATTTCTGGAGCGAAGCCCTTGAAACGGCGATAAGCAGCAAAATGGAGTGCCTTTCCGAATTTCTGACCGGCTTCGAGTCCTTTTTCTCGCTGATGGCACGAGTTGGTGATTCCCTCTCGGCCGAGGCCCTCCGGCTTGCGAAGGGAGGCGTCGACGAGGCAAACAACATGCTCACCGCGATGAACGACCAGAATGCAGCGTCGATCGACCCCGTCGAAGTGATCGAGTCTCTCAAAAATGCTTTCGACCTCAAATCAGATCTGGACCGGCAGGCCGCCAAATACCTCGGCCTCAGGCAGCAGCAGTCGATGAAACGATATCACATACGAATTTCAGGAATACAGGCGAATACCCCTGGTTCTTCCGGCATGTTCTATCTTGATATTCTCCGCAATCTCGGCCACTGCGCGATCCTGAACGTCAGGCACGAGGCTCTCGGACAACCTGAACATGAGCAGGAGCTGGCCGCAGGATGAATATCAAGAACGATATATTGGTGGACGTCATTTTATCCACCGGCCTTTCCGAAGAAGAGATCCGTGAAAAGCTGATTCCGTTCATCGGCGATCATTGTCTCACCATCGAAGCCGTCGAAGGGTCGCAAACCCCACCGGAAGAATCCGTGCCCCTTCTGGGCGAGCTGCTTGTTTCCAGGGGAGATATCTCGAGTGAAGATCTCGATTCAGCGCTGGAAAAACAAAAGCCGATAGGCGAGCGACTCGTGGAGGCAGGGGCCGTCACCCGCGAGAAAGTCGAAGAGGCTCTTTCCGAACAGAACAGAAGGCGCGAACAAGCTGAAAAACACGGCAAGAGCGATGGATCAAACAGCATCCGCGTAAGCTCATTCAAGCTGGACAAGCTCGTAAACCTGGTTGGCGAGCTCGTTACGGTGCAGGAACGATTGACTCAGATTTCCAGCCTGATCAGGAAAACACGCCCAGAACGGCTGCCGGCACTTCTTCGCGAGTATGACGTCGGGAAGGTCGCAGAGGAAGTGACCCGGTTGACCGCCGGCCTGCGTGACAATGCTCTCAGCATCCGCATGCTGCCGATCGAATCAACGTTCAGCAAGTTCAAACGTCTGGTTCACGACCTGTCTTCTTCGCTCGGAAAGGAAATCGAACTCTCGATGAGCGGAGCGGAAACGGAAATCGACAAGACGGTGATCGATCGTCTGGACGAACCGCTGATGCATCTGATCCGCAACAGCGCCGATCACGGCATCGAGTCGCCGGACGACAGAATCCTTGCCGGAAAGTCGCCACGGGGCTCCATTCATCTTTCCGCCGAGCACGCCGGCGGAAATGTTCTGATTCACGTCGAGGACGACGGTGGTGGGTTGAATCGCCAGGCGATCATCAAAAAAGCGATAGAGAAAGGGCTTCTTTCGCCGGACAGGGAACTCCCTGAGCGCGAAGTATTCAGGCTCATTTTCATGCCAGGTTTTTCCACGGCGGCATCTGTCACCAGCATATCCGGCCGTGGCGTCGGAATGGACGTCGTCAAAAAGACGATAGACGATCTTCGGGGAGCGATCGATGTCTCAAGCATCCCCGGCAAGGGCACCCGCATCGATATCACTCTTCCCCTGACACTTGCCATTATCGATGGCCTTCTGGTGTATATCGGAAACCAGGCATTCATCATTCCTCTGATGGCGGTTGAAGAGTGCATCGCGCTGAACGCGACGGACCGAAAGGAGTATGGGCACCGCAAGCTCACCCCTGTCCGTGGAACGCTCATTCCCTATATCGAGCTTCGCGAGCGGTTCGGCATCCAGGGAAAAAGGCCAACGATTGAGCAGATCGTGATTTCACGTGTTCGCGGCGAGCGTATCGGACTTGTCGTCGATACCGTGATCGGAGAGCACAAAACCGTGATCAAGCCGCTTGGCAAGATCTATCGAAGCAACGCAGACTGTTCCGGGGCAACGGTGCTGGGTGACGGCTCGATAGCCCTGATTCTCGACACGGGGCGTCTGGTCGGGACGAACCCGGGATCTCCCACGAAGGATTCGAAACCTTTCATGGAGGCGTTCTGACGTGGGAGTGCAACAGCCAAAAAGGGGAAATCGGTCTTGGAATCCTTCAGGAACATATCAGGGATTTGCCTGATGGCACCATCAAAAAGGATTTTGTATAATTTTCTCAGAGATCAGTTATAAGATGAGAGTTCTCATATATTCTTCTGAATATCGGGTGATCCTGGGATATCCCCCCTCGGATATATCCTGATCACCCGGGTTCGCAGCCGCAGCCCCCTGTCACACACCTATCTGCACCATATCTCTGTTAGTTTGAGATGTGCGGTGTTTTGTTGTGTCATTCATTTCTTCAGCGACATCTGTCTGGAAATGATTCTGGGTTCGAATTGAGCCTCCGTATCTGACTCAATTCATTTTTCCTGAGTGTCCAAAGAATAATCTGAAGCACCAGAATGTTCAGGCTCAGAAAGAGAAGGGTCTTATGAAAGATCATTTGAATGCCCTTGAAACAGCTCTCGACACCTGGACCGAAGGCGAACGGGTGACGTCCTTCATGTCATATTCCTGGAGCGCAGCTCTTGAAGCGGCAAAAAGCAGCGATATGGAATGTCTGTCAAAATTTCTTTCCACATTCGAAATGTTTTTCTCGATGCTGGCAAGAGATGGCGCCCCTCTCCCGGCCATGGCTCTCTGGCTAGGGAAAGGAGCCGTTTTCGAAGCAAAGAAAATCCTCGCCGCTACGAACGGCAGGAGTGCATCAGCGGTTGACCCCGTCGAAGTGATCAAGTCCCTCAAGGATGCCTTCGATCTCAAAACGGAACTGGAGCGACTGTCCGAGGACTACAACGCTTCAAAAGAAAAGCAGCCGATAAGCAGCCCTCCCGTCCTTATTTCTGTATCTAATAATATGCTACAGAATCTACAGGACAACGAGACCTCGAAAAGCTTTCTGCTCGAAGGCGTTGCATGATCATGCATCGCCGTCTCCGGCAAGCAGAATCTGAAGTCAGAGAATCAACAAGAGAGCCGCCTCCCTCTCGATAATTCATTCTCGTTATGGTAATCTGAGCTGTCTATTCCACAATACAGTATACCGTATTGTGTGTTTTGTTGTTTCACCCTTCTATTTTTCATTTGCAGACACACTCTTTGCCATACTCCCGGAGGCCTCTTCATGAGCATTATCAATATTGTTTCTCAGATAATATCGCATGCAAAGAAGGCCCCACCGGAAGAGCTTACCTGTCCGAACTGCGGACAGAAACAACGTTCCAGGCAAGGCGAAAAATTTGTCTG
>CAZQYQ010000070.1:0-16511 GCA_964597625.1 uncultured bacterium | reverse complement strand
CAGCTGGAAAAGATCGACATGCTCGACTTCGCCGACCTGATCGCGATCAATAAGTTCGACCGGCGCGGCTCGGAAGACGCCTGGCGGGACGTCTGCCGCCAGCTGCGACGCACGCGTTATAACGGCAAGTATATTGAGCCGGAAACCATGCCCGTGTTCGGCACGATGGCCAGCGCCTGGAACGACGATGGAGCGAACGGCCTGTATCGCGAACTCCAGACCGCGCTGAACAGGCGCGGCGGAGATAACGCATGGATGCCGGTCATCGAGCTTGAAGCCGCCCGCCGCTCAAGTAATATATCACCTATTATTCCTCAGAACCGCACGAATTATCTTGCCGAGATCGCCGGCACGGTCCGTGACTATCACCACGAAACCGAGTCTGAAGTCGTTGCCGCGAGGCAGGCGCAGGCCTGTGAAACCTCCCTCGGCCTCGTGAACGGCGAAGAAACCCGGGAAGAGTTGCGCCGGCAGAAGAACGAAGCCTGGGGCAGGCTGCCTCCGCGCATGCAGAGCGCGCTGCTGAGCTGGCCCGAGACGGCCGCGAACTACCGCGGCGACGTGTTCAAATACGCGGTTCGCGGCAGGACCTACGAGGTTCCGACGCATACCGTTTCTCTCGCCGGGCTGAAAATTCCGCGCGTCGCCCTTCCCGACACGGATGACCAGGCTGCTCTCGTGAAATTTCTGCGCACGGAGAACGTGCCGGGCTCGTTCCCCTACACGGCGGGGGTGTTCCCGTTCAGGCGTGCCGATGAGGATCCCAAGCGTCAGTTCGCCGGGGAAGGCGGGCCGAAGCGCACCAACAAACGGTTTCATTTCCTGACGGCGAATGACCCCGCGAAGCGGCTTTCAACGGCATTCGACAGCGTCACGCTGTATGGCCAGGACCCGCAGGAGCGGCCTGATGTGTATGGCAAGATCGGCGAAAGCGGCGTCAGCATCGCCACGATCGAGGACATGCGGGATCTGTTCGCGGGTTTCGATCTGTGCGACCCCAACACCAGCGTCAGCATGACGATCAACGGGCCGGCGCCGATCATGCTCGCCTTCTACCTTTCGAATGCGATCAACCAGCAGATCGCAAAGGCTGAAGCAGGCAAAGGCGCGCCCCTGACGGATGAAGAGCGCGCGCAGGTTCGCACGGAAACGCTGAAAACCGTTCGAGGCACCGTCCAGGCAGATATCCTCAAGGAAGACCAGGCTCAAAACACCTGCATCTACTCGATCGATTTCGCTCTCAAGATGCTCGGCGATATTCAGGAGTTCTTCATCAGAAGCGAGATCCGCAACTACTACTCGATCAGCATCTCGGGGTATCACATCGCAGAAGCCGGCGCCAACCCGATTTCGCAGCTTGCGTTCACGCTGGCGAACGGCTTTTCCTTCGTCGAGTATTATCTGAGCCGCGGCATGAAGATCGACGATTTCGCGCCGAATCTGTCGTTCTTTTTCAGCAACGGCATGGACCCCGAGTATTCGGTTATCGGCCGTGTCGCACGCCGCATCTGGGCGATCGCGATGCGCAACCGCTACCACGCCAACGAGCGTTCCCAGAAACTGAAGTATCACTGCCAGACAAGCGGCCGGTCACTGCATGCGCAGGAGATTCAGTTCAACGATATCCGCACGACCCTGCAGGCGCTCCTGGCCGTGAATGAGAATGCAAACTCGCTTCACACCAACGCCTACGACGAAGCGATCACGACGCCGACCGAGGAAAGCGTGCGACGGAGCATGGCCATCCAACTGATCATCAACCGCGAGTATGGCATGGCCAGAAACGAGAATCCGACGCAGGGCAGTTACTTCACCGAGTGGCTGACAGACGAGGTCGAGAAGGCGGTGCTTGCCGAGTTCGACCGCATCAGCTCGCGCGGCGGCGTCCTCGGCGCGATGGAGACGCAGTATCAGCGCGCGAAGATCCAGGATGAGAGCATGCATTATGAAATGCTCAAGCATACCGGCGAGATGCCCATCATCGGGGTAAACACCTATCTCAATCCGCATCAGGACGAACTGGGCGGGAATGTCGACATCCAGCTCGCGCGCGCCACCCCCGATGAAAAGAATGACCAGCTCGGGCGCGTCGCCGATTTTCAGCGCCGCCATGAATCCTCCCGTGACGAGGCACTCGCCCGGCTTCGTGATGTCGTTCTCGCGGGCGGCAACATTTTCGAGGAGCTGTTGAATACCGTCAAGTATGCTTCACTCGGTCAGATCACCGGCACGTTGTTCTCGGTCGGCGGCCAGTATCGCAGGTCGGTCTGATCGGGCGCCCCGCCATGCCGAGAATCTCCTTGCTGACAGCTCTTGAAGGCAATCGCCAGAGGCTCGACGGGGGTGCGATGTATGGAAACGCCCCTCGCGAAATGTGGAAACTCTGGTCGAATCCGGACGAGTCCAACCGGATCGACCTGGCCTGTCGCTCGCTTCTCGTGAAGACGGATGACGGCAGAACCCTTCTGTTCGAAGCCGGCATCGGTGCGTTCTTCGATCCGAAGATGAAGGAGCGGTTCGGGGTGACCCCGGATCATCACGTGCTGCTGGAAAGCCTGTTCAACGCAGGAATTCGTGAAGAGGAGATCGACGGGGTCATTCTCTCCCACCTGCACTTCGATCACGCAGGCGGCATGCTGTCGGCGTTCGGGGATGGCGAGCCCCGCCTGCTGTTCCCCCGCGCACGCTATTATATCGGGGAACAGCAATGGCAGCGCGCCAGAGCGCCGCATTCCCGCGACCGAGCCTCGTTCGTCCCGGCTCTGAATGAACTGCTCGAAACGTCCGGCAGGGTGACTCTCATTCCGGCCTCAGGCGAATCGGACCTTGCGCCGCTCGTCAGGTTTACCGTATCCGATGGCCACACTCCCGGCATGCTGATCTCCTGGATCGAAGCGCCGAACGGCCCCGTCGCGTTCGTTGCCGATCTGATTCCCGGCGCCTCCTGGATTCTTCCGACGATATCCATGGGATACGACCGGTTTCCCGAACTTCTTCTCGAGGAAAAGCAGTCACTCCTGAGCGAAACGGCCAGGCGCGACGGGTATCTCTTTTTCACGCACGACCCACGGATGCCGTTCGCGCGCCTCCGCGTCGATGCGAAGGGGCGCTTCGCCGCCGTGCCGGCCTGCGCCGCCGAACTGCTCGATTCAAGCGCAACTTCTTCCGGAAAATACGGCACGACCAGCCTGTAGACCCGATGTTCATCTCAATGTCCGGACAAGCGGCGGGTGCGACATCATCAAGACTGCCGCTTCCGTCATATAATATATTATTAGTTATTTTTTATACGGTTTTGTGCAACCCGAACGGACGGATCGCTTCGTCCAGAACCCCGTGAAGCCAGGCGATCAGGATGCCGTAGTTCGTGATCGGAACACCCGCTTCGGCGACGGCGGACATCTGGGACAGGATTCCGCGCCGATTCGCCATGCAGCCTCCGCACTGGACGGCCAGATCGAACGACTTCAGATCGGCGGGGAGAACCGAACCGCGGGCATATTCGAACCGGAGGCCGGGACCGAACTTCTCACGCATCCATCGTGGAATCTTCACTCTTCCGATGTCGTCCGGCATCTGATGATGCGTGCAGGCTTCGACAATGAGAATGCGGGCATCCGGTTTCAGCGTATCGAGGGATTTCACTCCCGCCACGTAGGTCGCCAGATCGCCCTTGTATCGCGCAAAAACGACGGAGAAGCTGGTGAACGGGATCCCCTTCGGAACGTCCTCTGAAACCTTCCTGAACACCTGGGAATCCGTCACGACGAGCGCAGGCGGCTTCGCGAGACCCGCGATCGCAGCCCGCAGCTCGTGTTCTCGCGTGACGACCGGGATGCAGCCCGAATCGAGCAGATCACGGATCGACTGCACCTGCGGCAGAATGATACGCCCCTTTGGCGCTGCCGAATCGATGGGGACGACAAGCACGACGAAGTCGCCGGGGCTCACGAGATCTCCGAGAATCGTGCCGGCATCGAAATCCTTGAGTTTCTGCGTGATGTGCGTTCCGCGAAGGGCCTCGATCCCCTTCCCTGTTTTCGCGCTTACCGGAATCGGCGTTACGCCCATTCCGAGCAGCTGCGCGCCCATCGTCTCCGGAACACCCTCCTCATCGCACTTGTTGACGATCACAAGGAAAGGCGTGCCGGCGGTTTTCAGAGCCGCCAGGAGCTCGAGTTCGCAGGAATCGAGAATGTGTGCCGGTTCAAGCACGACCAGCGCAAGATCTGTTTTTTTCAAGACCGCCAGGGAAGCCTCGACCCGCATCGAGCCGAGCGCACCCACGTCATCGAGGCCTGCCGTATCGATAAAGACAACCGGACCGAGCGGCAGGATTTCCATGTTCTTGTATACGGGATCCGTCGTCGTACCGGGTGTCTCGGAAACAAGCGCGATGTTCTGCCCGGTCAGGGAATTGATGATCGAGGATTTCCCGACATTCCGGCGACCGAAAATCGCGATATGCGGGCGGATTCCACGAGGCGCGACATTCATTGTCATTCTCCATGTCATGTATAATACTGATATATATAATTCGGAAAAGGCGGGGCGGATCAAAAGGCGTCACACAGATCAGGATCTCCCCGACCTAATTGTGCATTTTATCACAATGTGTGGCGTTTTTCAAAACTGCCGCACAAAGGGAGTCAGCATGTTCCATGAGCCAGGAGCGCCGCGCGACTGCCTGCTTTGATCCGCTCATTAAACCGAAGGCAGGCCTCCTGTGTCGGAAGAACCAGGATTTCCGGTATTCCCCGAGCTTTTAACCGTTCCACCACCTCTGGAGGGCATCGAACCGCGCCATCAATTCCCATGCCGAGAACCAGCACGTCAAGTGGCTGATCCCAGACTCCGGTGATCATTTCCTCAGAGAGGAGATGTCCTTTTCGATCCATCCAGGGCGTCGGTTCCCGACCGATGCACCGGATATCCTTGTTCATCTCTTTCCCGGAAATTCTGAAAACGCCCCATCGAAGCTCTTCGACCGGGCCTTCCGGACATCGGATCAGAACGCCGGTCTGATACGAACGACAGATAAAAAACAGTTTCATCATCAGCCATTTCAGCAGTTTCACCGCCAGCCAGATCCCCAGGAGTGCCGCAATGGCGTAAAACGCGAGAATCGTGAAAATCATCTGGTCGTATATCTGACCTTCCACCGTTTTTCTCCCTGAGCATTCCGGTTCATGGACCCTGATCCGGGCTCCTCGGAATGAATGTATCACATCGGCGGCATGGAGCCGCGGAATTGCGCTGCTCTGCCTGGCATGCTTGTTTCGAATATGGTAAGGTGTGCGGCGATGATGAAAGCGATCGTTCCCGGCAGCGTTTCCTATGAAGAGGCTTTGTTCAAAGTTCTTTCCAGGGCGGCGCGTCTCGAAACGGAAGAGGTTCCGCTCACTCAGGCCCTGGGACGCATTCCGGCCCGCGATTACACGTCACCCGTCGATATCCCGCCCGTCAGAATCGCCGCCATGGATGGCTATGCGTTTCCGGATGACGGCACGCATCAGGGTGGATACGGTCTGATTCAGACCGGAGCCGAACATTCGCAAGCCCCCCAGGGTTGTGCGGCCCGTGTCCTTACCGGACATCCGCTTCCTGCCTGGGCGAATGCCGTCGCCGCCGAAGAGCATTGCGAAGTCGCCGGTCTCACGGTGAAGCCGGATGGCGTATACCCCGCCGGTACAAATGTCAGGCCCGCCGGCGAGGATTCGATGCGCGGCGATATGCTTCACCGGTGCGGGTGTCGTATCGACCCGATCGCGCTGTGCCGCCTTGCCTCTGGTGGAATTACGCACATTGAGGCGGTCCGCAAACCCAGGGTCGCGATTCTCACCAGCGGAAACGAACTCATCCCCCCAGGCAGTCCACTGTCATCCGGGGTTCCACGATACGAATGCGACTCCGCCCTGCTGGCCGGCTTTCTTGCCGAGACCGCGGCCGAGCCGGTTTTTCTCCCTCACCAGGTTGACGACGAGAATATTATTCGGAATGCGATAGAACAGCTGGAAGGTTTTGACATGCTGATCACCTGCGGGGGAGCAGCGAACAGCGAAGCCGATCATATCCGGCCGGTTCTTTCATCGCTCACGGCGGAGTTTTTCTTCGAACGCGTCCGGATGAAACCGGCCAGGCCGACCGGTTTCGCCGTCTGGCGGGGGAAGCCCGTTTTCTGTCTTCCCGGGAATCCCGTCGCGGTTTTCGTCGCCTTTCACGTGCTCGTCAGGCCGCTTCTTCTGCGTATGACAGGCTCCGCGCCCGATTTCGGGTTGAGCATCCCTCTCCGCCTCGGAACCGACTTCGAGGCGGATCAGAAGCGCAGATTGTTCGTCAGAAGCATCGTCAAGCAGGTTGACGGCGTTCCGACAGCTTTTCCCCACTCCGAGACGGGCTCCGGGCTCATACGCACGCTTTCGGAAAGTGATGCGCTGATCCCGGTCCCTCCCGGGATGACGCTCCCCGCCGGCAGCAGCGTGAAGCCGGCCTGGATCCGCACACCTGTTCCGTATCATGGCTGACCCGGTTTCGCGCGCCGCGTTTCTTCGTCACAGCCTGAAAAGCGCCGCCGGGTTTTTCGGCACCCTCGCCGATGCCCTGTTTGGCGACAAACTCAACGGAATCCTCCGCCTGTTTCCCACCTACATCAGACCGCCCGGAGCCATCCGGGAAGGCGAGTTCCTCGAGATCTGCAAGAGGTGCGGAGCCTGCGCCGCCGCGTGCCGTTTTTTTGCGATCAAACTGGTCCTGACACCGGGTTCGTTCGATGAAGGGACCCCCTATCTGCTGCTGAGAGATACATACTGCAGGTTATGCAACGATCTGCCCTGCACGGCTGCCTGCAAAACCGGTGCGCTTCGCCGTCCCGCGGCCGATGTCCGGCTCAGCATCGGCACGGCGAGTATCGATGCGGCGGCGTGCCGCCGGACATCGCATGAATCCTGCCGGCTCTGCGTTGATGCCTGTCCTGAAAAGGACAACGCCCTCTCTCTCTCCTCGGATGATGCGCCTCCGGCGGTTTCAGCACCCCGCTGCACCGGCTGCGGAGCCTGTGAAGCAACCTGCCCTGTCAGGCCCGAGCCCGCGATCACCGTCGTTCCCCGCACCGGTTCCTGAACCGGACGGATCAGCTTGAATCCATGACAGGAGAATCCCCTATGAACCGTCACGAAACCCCGGACCAGATGTTCTGGACGGACGAAGAAATCGAGTTTTTCCGTCCTCTTCACTCCCCGTTTGCGATCCAGGCGTTCCTCGATACCGTTCCATACAGCGCCGACCCGATCTATCGGTGTCCGAGGCGGGTCATCCGCGACCGCAAGGCGCATTGTTTCGACGGCGCTCTGTTCGCCGCAGCCGCGCTCAGGCGCATCGGGTACCAGCCGCTGATCCTCGACATGCTCGCGGAGCGCGACGATGACCATCTTCTGGCCCTCTACAAAGCCGATGGCCACTGGGGCTCGATCGCAAAATCGAACTTCGTCGGGCTCAGATTCCGGGACCCCGTCTATCAATCCCTTCGGGAATTGATCATGTCCTATTTCGAGGATTTCTATAACATCGAAGGGGAAAAAACGCTGCGCGGCTATACCCTCCCGGTCGATCTTTCCAGATTTGACCGGCTCGACTGGATGATGAAGGACGACGGACTCGACGAAGTCGCCTCATCGCTCGACCGGCAACGGAGGTTTTCCATTCTCACAAAAGCCCAGTCGGAACAGCTTCAAAAGATGGACGAGCGCAGTTACCACGCCGGCATGATGGGAGTGAATCCCGACGGACTCTGGCGCCCGGACAAAGCCTGATCAGCCGCCTCGCCGGAACTCGCCGCCGAGCTCGGCATACTTCCGCGCATGCGCCTCGAGTTCTGCGCATCTTTCCGGCGGGAGCGTTGTTTTGATCATGGCCGGAATGCCGACCACCAGGGAATGAGGCGGAATCACCATTCCCTCTTTCACCACCGCACCCGCGGCGATGATCGACCCCTCGCCGACGTCTGCGCCGCTGAGAACGATTGCACCCATTCCTATCAGGCAGTGATCACCGATCCGGCAGGCGTGGATGATCGCGCCATGGCCGACGGTGACCCCGCGTCCGAGCACCATCATCCCGGCATCGCCTGTCCGCTTGCGATCATCGACGTGAACGACCGCCTGGTCCTGAATGTTCGTATCGGGGCCGATCCGTATCCCGTTGATATCTCCGCGAAGAACGACGCCATACCAGATGCTCGCGTTCTCGCCGATTTCAACATCCCCGATGACAACCGCGGTTTCGGCGATGAACACCGACTCGTGAATCTTCGGCGCCGTCCCCCGAAAAGGTCGCACAAGCATGTTCCAGCCTCCATTGTATTGTTTAAATTATATATTCTTTTTTCTCACCTGCGCTCACCACGGAGGGTCGCCTGCATGTGGTGGGCATGCTTGATTTTATCAGCATTCGGCCTTGATTTCACAGGCCTTTTGTGGTAAGGTGAAGATGCTTCGGTTTGCATCGGGACATGCCGATATTCGGGATGGAGAATATCCATGGACGAATCGGAACGGACTTCCCAGGGGCTGAGCAAATTTCAGCAGGGCATCGATCTTGATGCCGAAGGCAAAACCGCTGAAGCGATCGAATTGTATCGCGAGGCGGTTCAGTTATGTCCCGAAATGCCGCAGGCGTATTACAATCTCGGGGTTGATCTCGCGATGCAGGGGCAGAGCGATCAGGCGATCCGTGCCTGGCGCAGGGCGGTATGGCTCAAAAACGATTACCGCTATGAGCTCATGACGGCCCTTGACATCGATTATGAAATTCGTGAAACCGAGATCATGCCATGTGCCTGTCCGACGGTTCGAGAGGCCCGGCATGACGCGGAAGACCGGCACTGATTCAAGGAGGCTTCTATGAAATACTGCTGGGATGTGTATAACAAATCCGAATGCGACGCCTGCCCTTATTTCAAGTCGTTTAAGGAAGGCACTCTCGATCTCGAAAAGAATTTTCACGTTCGTGATGTCGTCGAGGTTCCCGAAACAGATACGTCCCCGGCAACTTCAAACTGACTTCAGATGAAAAGCCCCGCACCAGGTGCGGGGCTTTTTGCATATTCTTTTGATTCACTCCTCAGCAGAGGTTCTTCTCATTCGATACGGCCTGAAGATTCTGTCGATGAAGGAAAATTTTGCATACCAGGCTTCATCGAGTTCCGGCGTCACCGGCTTCCATACCTCGACCGGGGCTGGCGGCGCAGCCAGCAGCGCAACCTCGTGGGTATAGGAGAGCATCGCCTGTTTCTGAGACTCGATCACGGCTTCCAGGCCCCGCATGCGCGTTTCCATGGATTCCATTTTGCGTGCGATGTTTGTCAGCAGAGCCTGGTTTGCGGCGAGCACCTGGGCGATATCGATGGCGACATCCTGTCCCCCGGCCTGAATCGTCTGAAGGGCGCCTGAAGACTCTTCGCCACCGTTTTGGCTGATATCGGCCTTCCCAGTGTTCGTGGCTTCGTTGACCCGTATTTCAAGTTTCATCTTCACGACCTCCAGATCATTGGCAATCTCCCACGCCGGAGAACCTCAGGCGTTTTTTACCCTATCGGCTGATGTCGCGATTTTCCAGAGATCCCAGATCACTGTTTCAATTGTTGCCTGCATGAAGCGTGCATGCTAAGTTGGGAATATGGATTCGCTGAAACTGCCTCTCCTCATTCTTCTCGTTCTCGGAACTCTGACGGCTTTTTTCGTCATGCAGCCCAGAACTCCAGCGGCGCGGCCGGACAAATCCCCTGCAGCGGTCCTGCCGTCGGTGAATACGGATGAATTGATCAGAAAAGCCACGACGGCTCTCGACAGGAACTCCTTCGAGGAGATCCTCGCGACTCTGGCGCCTCTCAGTGACAGTGATGATCCGAACGTGCAGTCTCTTCTCGGATACGCGCATGCCGGCATGAAACAGTATGAAGCAGCCGCGGCTTCGTTCGAGAAGGCGCTCGAGAAGAAACGCGATACCAGGTTCGGGTATGCCCTTGCATACGTTCTCGAGACGATGGGCTCTCCGGACAAGGCAAAAGCCCTGTATGAAGATCTTTCCCACGCGGCGCTTCCCCGGCAGATCATGATCAAGATTCATCTCGGAATCGCCAGGTGCGCGCTTCTGCTGAACGACCAGGCTTCAGCCCTCGAGTCCTTCAAGTATGTGATCCGTGAAGATCCGACCCTGGTCGAGCCGTTCGTTGGCATGCTCAAACTGATGAAACTGGCGGGCCAGACGCGGGGAATCGACAAACTCCGCGAAAAAGGCGACCTGCTGCATTTGAAAAACTTCAATTACTGTTTCTGGCTCGGCGCCGTGTACTATGAAACCGGCGATTTCGACAACGCGCTCGAGTTTTTCCGCAAATGCATAAAAATCGACAAGGAAAACTCGTCACCCTATTACTTCGTGTACAAAATTCTCCGACGCTCCAGGAAGATCGATGAAGCGGTGAACGAACTCGAGCGATTTCATGCCCTCAATCCGAATCTGCCGTATATCTTTTTCCAGGCCGCGATCGATGCAAAAACAGAAAACCGGCTTGATATCGCCTTCAAATTTCTTCGCACCTCGGTAACCATGGACCGTTCCCTCCTCGGCAGAGATGACCAGGGAATGATCGCCGCCGTTGAAACGTTTGTGAAGACCCGCGGCACGTCTGAAGAAAAAAGCTTTCTTCCGGCCCTCACGGAGTTCATCAACAGCAACTTCGCCAAAGCCGCGGAGCAGGCCAGAAAACTGCTTCCCCTCATCAAGGATCCCGGTCTTCATGCTGATACCGAGCGGCTGATCGGTGAAGCCGAGGTCGTTTTGAAAAAAGAAGCCTCGTACAACGCGTATCTTGCAAAGAACCGCGAAGAGCAGAATGCCGCTCTTTCATCGCTCAGAACCCAGCTCGCAACCGCCCGAAACTCGAACTCCGGGGCTGAGGAACTCCGTCTCGATGGACTCAGGAAGGCGGCGCTGGATAACCCGCGCGATGCAAAGCTCCAGTACTCGACGGCGCTCCAGCTCGCGCGGGCAGGCGACACCGCCGGGGCCAAACTGTTTCTGCAGGAAACGATCAAGGTCAACCCGGGAATCGGGGAAGCCTACTATTCTCTCGGCAAGCTGCTGCATTTCGAGGGAGACGATCGGGACGCGGTCGCGCAGCTTCAGCAGGCCGTGAGGCTGAACCCATCGGACAGCCAGTCCAGATCGCTGCTTGCGACGATCCAGCTTGCGAACGGCGAGCTCGAGAATGCCGAACAGGAAGCGCGCGCATCGCTGCTCGTCAATCCCAACAACGGGGAAGCCCGGCTGGTGCTCGCTCAGACGCATGTCCAGGCGGACCACCCGGAAAGAGCCCTCGAAGAAATCGAGATCGGGCTTGAGCTCGAACGCGACCCCGTCCGCCGCAATCAGCTGATGGAGCTCCGCAAGACCGTCAAGAACCGCCAATAGCATACCGCTATATATATTTCAGCGGTCGCTTCCGTTTTTCGCATCCTTTTCGAGGGTTTTCGCCTCGTTCCACCAGACATCCATTTCCGTGATCGTTTTCCCGGAAAAGCCTCCCGCCGCCTCGGCTTTTTCTTCCACCCAGCCGAATCGCCTGACGAATTTCCCGGTTGCACGGCGCAGAGCCGATTCCGGATCGACGCCGAGGAGCCTGGCCGCGTTGATGATCGCGAAAAGCAGGTCGCCAAGCTCTTCTTCAGCGGCATCGGCATCCTCATCGGCAAGGGTTCCGGCAAGTTCCTTGGCTTCTTCAGAGATTTTGTCGACGGCGCTCCGGGGCTCAGGAAAATCGAAACCAACGGTCGCAGCCTCTGCCTGAATCTGAAACGCCGCTTTCATCGGGGAAGCGAACGCCTCCGCTTCCTGCATTCTCGATGAAATGCGTGCGCGCCGGGCTTTCTCATCAACCTTCAACTTTCCCCAGATGTCGACGACTTGCTCCGGAGTGAGTTTCTCCCCGTCCGGTGTTGCAAACACATGAGGGTGTCGGCTGATGAGTTTTTCACAGATTCCCTTCAGTACTTCCGTCATGGTGAATGTCCCCTGCTCAGCCGCAATCTGAGCGGCAAAAGCGATCATCATGTTCAGATCGCCCAGTTCTTCCGTGATATGCAGAGGATCGCCCTTGTCGATGGCCTCGACAACTTCGTTCGCTTCTTCGAGAAAATACTTTTTCAGGCTCTTGTGGTCCTGCTTGCGGTCCCAGGAGCAGCCGTCCGGCGCGCGAAGCCGCGCCATGATTTCCAGTAACCGCCGAAACTGAACGGGAGCTTCATCAAAAAAAGCATGCTGTGCCATTCGCCGCCCCTTGAAAGAGATGTGTTGTGCGTTGTACCGCTTCTGCAGAAAGAATTCAAGTCCATTTCCGCGAAAACGACAGGACAGAAATCAGGAAAAGCCCCCGAACGAGGCGAGGGCACGTTCAATATCACGAACTATTATTTCTGGCGTTGCCAGTTTCGCGATTCTGATCCCCGCTGAATTCACATACCAGGAGTAGCGTTCCGCGTGAAGGCGTTCGAGTTCTTCGCGGTCCGCACCGCAGGCAAGCGGCCGATGCCCCCGCTCCCCGGCGATACGACGCCAGATCTCGTCAAACGGAGGGTCAAGGAAGACCGTTATCGCCTGTCCGCAAAGCCGGGCCCTGTTTTCTTCACGGATGACCGTTCCGCCCCCGGCCGCAAGGATGATCGAAGGCCTCACCGCAAGCAGGGAGTTCAAAACGGCCGATTCGAGGGTACGAAACCCCGTTTCCCCGCTCTCCTGAAAAATCTCAGGGACCGACTTTCCGGTGGTCGCCTCGATATGTTCGTCGAGATCGGTGAATGTTCTGTTCAGGGCTTCCGCCAGAAGCTTGCCCGCCGTCGTTTTTCCGGCGCCCATGAAACCGGTCAGAACGATCGGAAGGCCAATGGCTTTTCTCATGTGAACCCTTCTGAAATCGAGGACCCGGGCATTCCTTGTCAGGAATACCCGGGTCGGGACTGCTTTTCAAGCCGATCCAGGGCGGCTCAGTTCGTCGATGGCAGACCGATTCCGCCGACTCCGGTGGAGCCGCCGATCTGGCCTCCGCCTACCGGGACTTCGAGAGGCCGGGTGGGCAGCTCGGTTCCGAGCTGTTTGGAGTTTCCATAGCTGCCGTAGGCAGGGATGGAACCTGTTTCAGCGCCGAGAACGCTGCGGATGACGCCGATGAGCTGGCTGATCCGCATTGCCGCTCCATCGACATCATTCATCACGATATAAAACTTGATCTTGCTGATACGGCTGAGGATTTCCGTGATAAGCGTCGAATACGCAGGATCGAGCTGGGTGCGCTTGAGGGCCGACTGGGCATTGTTCAGATGCCCGACCGCGCCGATCGTGTCACCGAGGGATTTGTCGAGTGAACGGCCACACATATCAAGGTCAGAAAGAACCATCGTCAGAAGGCTGACCATCACCTGATCAGACGGGTTTACCTTGAATCCGTTCAGAGTCTGGGCAAATGACGGCACCGCGAGCAACACGACCATGAGAAGGATACCAAAAATGCGTTTCATGAGTTTCCCTCCGTTTCAGAGCGGTTAAATTCCAGAATTAATATATCTATTCTACCAGAAGAACTCTCAATCCGGAAGTATTCCTGAAATCCGGTATTCTCACTCTCACCGAGGAGAATACGACACGTGTTGGTCTCTTCTCTCATGCATGGTAATATGTCTGATATGAGTTCTGCAGGCATTCAACGAAAACAGACGATGTCGCGCAGCGGAAGAATTCGCATCCAGCTGATTGCTCTTCTGTTGCTCGGAATCGCAATTTCACTGTTTCTTTCCTCTGCAAAATCTCTCAGCCGCGAGTTTGACGGCTGGATCATCGACACGCATGCGGATGAAGGCCTCAGATCAGGCTACTGGCTTGATCTGTCGATAGCCGACGGACTTGCCAGGAAGCCGGATCCCTCGGCGGCGGCCCTGCAGGCCATGCAGGGAAAACTCCCGCTGAAGCGCGTCGGCGTGTCGGGCATGGTCTACAACCAGGCCCGGCCTTTCCAGAGAGCGACGAAGGCAGCCTGGTCCTGCTTCATCTATATCGATGAAGACCGACATATAGATCTTGGCATTAAATGGTTCATCTGGGGAATCATCGGCATCTGTGCAGCCCTGATCATCCATGGGAAGAGCCGCGAACGCGAAACGCTCCCGACTTCATCCCTCGACGAGGAAGAGGACGAAGACGCTCCGGAAGCATGAGTAATTTTCGCCCATTATCGGTTCGACCCCCTGATAATTTTTCGCACATTGCCAAAATACCAGCACCGTTTGTTCAGTTTTGACACATAGGGGTGCTCATTTTCCGAACAGGCTCGGGCACGGCAACAGAAGCTCTCTGATCGTTGAAGACGCTTCTCCCAGCCGCGATTTCACCGTTGTTTGCCCTGCTTCCGGAAGAATTTTTCTGGCGCCGGTCGAGCATGGCATGTTTATTGCTCTGTTAAAAGAGACCGATAGCGAGGTTTCATATGCTTACACACAAAGTGCTCGCCACATATCAGGATTACATCTTAGTCCGGGTTGATCCCAAGACCAACCTTCAGGTCTGGGTTAAGCTTCCGCCGAACGGCCGATAGCTTCCTTTTTCCGTCTTCCCCGATTTCGCTCCTGCTTGGCCATGGGTTCACATGGAACGGCATTGAGCGGCTTGAGCAGCATGTCTCCCGCAGAAATACCCGATAAAACGCCCCGAAAACGGGGCGTTTTCGCGTTATCAGGCTCTCAGGCTCTGCGGAAGAAACTCAGGGGGTCAATCAGCACGGCGCCGCGCATGATCTCAAAGTGCAGGTGGCAACCGGTGGTAACGCCCGTGTTTCCGACCAGACCGACGGTAGAGCCGGCCTGAATCATTGTCCCGATGCGGACCTGGAGTTTCGAGCAGTGGGCATAGACGGTCCTGAACCCACTTCCATGTTCCACTTCGACCATGAGGCCGTATCCACGCCTCCATCCGGCATACACGACCCGACCGGACGCAGCAGCCATGATCGGGGTACCTCGCCTGGCCCGGATATCGACACCGGTGTGGAAATGCATGACATGGCGGAACGGATGTGCCCGGCGGCCGAAGGCAGAGCTGATCTCACCCGTCACCGGCATAAGGAATGAGCCTTTGAACGGTTTGAGAACACCCGTGAAAACGGCTTCCCCGGCGCGGGTCTGGTCTCTTTCCTGGTCTTTCAGATCTTTATCCGCTTTGACAATATAGGTTTTCACCTGTCCTCTGGCCGATATGCTCGGCTCGAGGTTGCCAAAGAACGGAACGACATCAGGAGCCTGCCTCAGCTGCGATTTCATTGAAACCTTCTGCTTCGGAGCCTCGAGTGCAGCAAACAAGGACATGGGCAACAGGCATAGGAGAGCCAGCACCCCAATTCCGGTCATAAACCTCTGACGCATACTACATTTCCATCGCCTTGCCCTGCCGGCACGGATGCCGACCGACGACGTTCCTCCTTCCTGTTGCCATACGAGGTTAGCTGACGGGTTCGGAGTCTGGAAGGCCCCCTACCCTGATGAAAACTCAGGGATTCACCCCATGATCTTGGTTCCCCCGCTCGTGATGGGCAATCACGACTCGGCACATAATGACCAAGACGTTATACATAATATCGGCATCACCTGTCAAGTATTAATTGAAAAAAACTCGGCAATACCTCTAAATCAGACTCTATACGAGAAGTTTCGCAGGCAAACCTTCCGATCATTGATTTTCGCATTGTTAATCGTTTTTTCGCATACATCCAACGAAACTGCCGGCATCGAGAGTCGTCACGACGTATCTTCCGGGACTGCCAAAGCAAGCATCAATGTGGTAAAATACATCATCATTTCTCACCTTTCCAGGAGAGTCATCGAAATGTGGAATTACACGAACACCGTCATTGATCACTTCACCAATCCGCGCAACGTAGGCGAAATCGCTGATGCCAATGCAATCGGCCAGGTCGGTTCGCTGGCCTGCGGCGATGCGCTGAAACTGTTCATGAAAATCGACCCCTCGAATGAAATCATTCTCGATGCCAAGTTCCAGACGTTCGGCTGCGCAAGCGCCATTGCAAGCGCCTCTGCACTGACCGAGCTGATCAAGGGCAAGACCGTGACCGAAGCGCTCGCGATAACCAATGATGATATCGCGAAGTTTCTGGGCGGTCTTCCCGAGCAGAAAATGCATTGTTCCGTCATGGGAAAAGAGGCCCTCGAAGCCGCTGTCGCCAATTATCGCGGGGAAAAATCCGTCGCGCACGAGGAAGAAGATTCCCCCGTCATCTGCAAATGCTTCTGGGTCACCGAGAAGAAGATCCGACAGGTCATCGCAGCAAACCATCTGACCACGGTCGAACAGGTCACGAACTATACCAAGGCCGGCGGCGGCTGTGGCGGCTGTCTGCCTGACATCAAGCGCATTCTCGACGAGATGATTCTCGTCCGGTCGAGTGAAGGTACGAA
>CAZQYQ010000069.1:0-16817 GCA_964597625.1 uncultured bacterium | reverse complement strand
CCCTGATTCAGCGGGAAAGCGATCAGGATCGAACCATCGGTCGGATCCTTGGCCGTTGCCTTGTGGGCCGGATTCGTCTGAAGGGCCTTAAAGATCCTCTCTTCGATGACCCGCATTTCAAGTTTGCGCGTCGTATCGAGACGGGCCAGAGGCTGAATGGTTCCGTCATTGTGAATTCTGAACATCGAGGCATCTGAAGCGTTACTCAGCTTGCCCAGCGTTTTTACGAAGGTCTGAAAAGGCAGTTCGCAGTTTCCCGGGGTCAGCCGGACCATATCCATCAGGCCGGTAATGTTCGCATCTAGCGAAGAAATCGTGATCTTGAGCGTTTGGCGCTGAGTTTCGAGATCCTGCGCCATGATCGCATTTTTCAGCGCGATCGCTGTGTGCGAGAGGTAATAGGTAAGCATCGAAATCATTTTTTCCGGGTTTTCATCGGATCCGAAACGATCGAGCATCATCATGCCGAGCAGTTCGCTCTCATACCGCACGGGAATATAGGCGACCATGCGTTGTACCGAGCCATTCGAGATGGCGACCGTCGTGGATTTTTCCGGATGAACCTCGGCCTTGATCACCACAGGCTGGTAATCGTTGAGGACGGGTTCGAGGACTTTCGGATTTTTTCGCGGAACATCGAGCAGCCGGGGTGATGCTTTCCGGGTATCGAGGATCTCGTTGAGCCTGGTCGGTGCATTCGTCGAGTGGAAGATGTGCAGACAGGCATCATCGAGCTTGAAAAGCGCCTTCGTGCGCCGTTCGATCATCGAAGCGAGTGTGTCGAGCTGGTTGCAGTTTTTCAGAAGTTCGGTGACTTCCTCAAGGATCATCTGCTTGTACGTGATATCCGCGGTAAGAGCATCGTTCGATGACTTGACGCAGGCCAGCTCGGTCATGAGGGCCGAGATGTGATTCTCCTGATCGTCACACTTCGTTTCGAGCCCGTTGAGTTGCACCGTCAGATTCTCGATTTCCTGAGAGCGTTCGTTGGCCTGTTTGAGGCTCTTCATGAGCTGCTGGTTGATTTCCTTGCCGTCGAGAGAAACTTTTTCCAGATCGACTCTCGTTCCGTCAAGGGTCTGCTTCAGCTCATCCACACGATCCTTCAGAAACAGGGCTTCGGTCAGATCATCCGTCAGCAGCAGAATCAGCGGCTTCTGTTCTGCATTTGTCATCGGAATAAGCCTGCACGAGAGGGTGTGAACCGTTCCTTCGGCTGACTGGAGACGGATCCGTTCGATCTCTCTCGCCCGTCCGCCCGTTAAGACGGATTGCATCACATACCCCATGCCGTATTGTTTGAAGGCGGGAATGGATTCGAGAATGCTGCGCCCGATCAGGTTCGTGCCGATCAGGCCAGAACGGCCACGTTTGTATTTGATGACGGTTCCTTCCGCATCGAGGATGAACCAGGCGGCCGTCACATTGTCGGCGACGTGGCTCTGGGCGAGACAGTCACGCCGACTCTGGTTGAGCAGCTGCTGAAGGAAAAAAATGCGCTCCTTGAAGAGAGCCGTCAGGTTATGGGCCAGGTAGGCCGTTCCGAGAAGTGCGACCACGGTCATGGTAACGCTGGAAACAGCCCAGCCGAGCGACATGCTCAGATCGCCGAACTGCGGCCCGTAAAACTTGATGTGCATGATCGCCTTGAAATGCACGAGCAGGCAGAGCAGAAGATACGCTGCACCCGTCGCTGCGGCATATATGGCACCCTTGTAGAACCCCATCACGGCGCCGGCGACGATGATCGGCACGACGGTCAGCATCATCAGCGGGCTCTCGGGCGAGCCGGTGTATCTGACGAACATGATGATCACGATGAGATCGATGATCACCTGGGTGTGCATCACGTTATCGAGGGACAGAAGGTTGAATCTGACCCCCTTGATTACTTCGAGAATCATCAGATACATCGTGCTGAAAAGCCGCAGAAGAAGGCGGGGGACAAGCTCGAACGCCCGGGTGCCTGCGGACTTCAGCTCGCCGACCCTGGTGGTCAGAAGCTGATTCAGAAGCCGTCGAAGGGCCGGAACACCGTGACGCAGCCCGACCTGGCGGGTCAGGATCGCGATATGCACGGTGAAATAAACATTCAGGCAAGCCAGCAGACAGCAGAGAACGTAGATCGGCGTGATCTGGAAACTCATTCCCAGAAGATGCGTGGAAATGAGGGCAAAGCCGAAAAGAATCGGTATCGCCGCCCATCTCAGGGCTACAAGCCCTTGGGCGATCTGCAATTCTCTCAAGCCTGAGCGATTCGGTAGATCCATGATTTCCTCCTGCCTGCCTGGCGGACAAAAACAAAAAAGGTCCACGGCAATCATCGGCAGATGAGGAAAAAATTCTGAGCAAAATACGTCTGCTGAAAAACCGGATCGTAAGAGAGATTGAAAACGATACTGTCCGACGGCTCTGATTTCAGGGAAGGTTCAGCAGGGTATCCACTTCTTTCAGGCTCTGAAGCTCGAATCCTGACGCGGCAAGTCTGGCAAGAAACCGGGCAAGACTGTTTTGAGACGCCGCGCAGATTTTCCATTTCCCGCGCAGCTCCTGCAGTCCTGACGTGTCTGCCTGCAGTATCCTTTTCAGGGTCTCGAGGGATAGGCGCTGAGCCGGGCTGTCGTTTTCCGGGATGAACGGCAGGGCCTCGTGAATCCGGCTGAGAAGGCGATATGGCGGTATTGTGCCGATGACGGCGAGAGCCATCGTGCCGGGAGGTTCGCTCGAATGATCGGAGGCCACCCTGAAAAAGGGGGCAAGGCGGGAACGCACGATTGTGAGGGTCGGAGTCAGCTCTGAAAAGGGCATGCTCCAGGAAATGAGAATCCCGTCCGGCGTGTTCTCGACGAGCTGCATGGAGGGGATGTCGTCTTCCTCGATCAGCCGGCGCAAGGGGGAGATGATCGAAGCACGGGCCGTTTGGGATGGTTTGATCAGAAGAGCGGCGTCAAGCATGCTGCTCTTTGATCCCGGGGCGTCGCTTATGGATGCAGCGGCGATATTCAGGTTGGACCCCGGCTCGAAAATAAACCGGTTCCACTCTTCCCGGGGGAGGATCGTCATGGTGTGGCTGGTTTTCGGCTTTACAAAGCCGATTTCGGTCGTTTCAATCGGACTCCAGTTGTTGCGTGTTGCTTGTGCGGCCATCAGAGCTGATTTGGCCAGATCTCGCCGGTCGAGGTTCAGAAGCTGCAGCGCTGCCGATGCGAAGCTGCTCCATCTCGGGTCGGCAACTCCCGAATCAGAACGTTCCGTGATGAAGGAATCGATGATGCGCTCGCGCAGTTCAAGTTCATGAATGGGCGCGGAAGCGACAAGGGCGAGAATGGTCCGGGTCGGGAGATCCCAAATATCGAAAGCTATACTTCCCTGGGGAAAATTCGGAAGCTGGAGAAAGGACTCGCCGATATACCGCGCAGAAAAGTGCGCATCGGGAGTCGAGGGTTCCCAGGTGAGGATTCTGGCAACAGCTGGGGCTCCGTTGGGAAAATGGATGAAATTCAACGCTGGAGCCGATGCTGTCGCATTCCCGAAATGAACAGACGGAAGTCTGGGCTCAAGTCTTGTCAGCGCCCCGGACAGGGGACCATCCAGCCAGAGAGATGTTTTCGACTCGCTTTCCGCATACCTGCCGATGGCGGATGCCAGCAACAGTTCCTGGAGCGATGGAGCAGCGGGATTTGGGGGCTGGTTTCTGAGGCCGGCGGCAATCGCATCGCACAGCCCTCCAAGCAGGGACTCTGATTCTGAAGCCGTCTGTGGGAGAAGCATGACGAGATGCACCGCGGTTGGGGTTGCAAACAGTCTCCACTCGCCGCCGGCGAGCTTCATCAGCATGCCGAAAGACCCTGGTGCGGATGATCTGCAGCTTTCAAGGACACATTTCGCGACGCTCTTCGTTGAAACAGCGTTTTGGATGAATCTGGCCGGAATCGTGAGAATGGCGCGGCTGATTTCAGGTTCCTGCGATTCAGCGGCCATGACAGAGCATCCTGCCAGAACCCCACAGAGGAACAGGCAGGCGAACGAGCGTCCGCCGCGGAGAATGAACATTTTGGCTGCAAGAATGATCTGCATTGTTTCGCATGTATTATACGATAGGTTCATGGTCAGGGGTCAACTTTCAAAAAACGGCGGTGGAAATCAATTCTTATTGCCGTACTGCCGTGTTACCGGGTAGTGTGGAATAAAGAAGACACGAACGGCAATGGATTCCTTACATCTGTTCTATACGGAATGCAGCTCTGCACTGCTTGTGAGCGCCGTTTTCATGGCGATTTTCGGCATTGCGGAACTTTTGCGGGGCTTCGATCTCGCTTCTCAGGAGATAACCCGCAAAACGGTGCACCTCGGCGCCGGCCTGGTTTCGCTGAGTTTCGCGTATGTTTTCCACTCGCCATGGACTCTGGCGGTCATGCTTTCCGCGTTCCTGGCCATGATCATTCTTGGAAAACGCTGGCATCTGATGACCGCCGTTCATGGTGTCGAGCGGCAATCCATGGGTGATCTGCTTCACCCGATCGCCATTTTCGTCACCTATCTCTGCGCGGCGAAATTTGAGAAACCGCATTTTTATGCGATCGCGATCGCGGTTCTTTCCGTCTCGGATTCCCTGGCTGCCCTTATCGGCAAATCATACGGCTTCAAGCTCTACAGTGTTGAGGAAGACAAAAAAAGCGTCGAGGGCTCGATCATCTTCTTCCTTTCGACGTTTCTGATCGTTCATCTGTGTCTGCTGCTCCTGACGGATATCGATCGCTCGGGAAGCGTGCTTTCGGCTCTTCTGATCGCGATTCTCGCCACGGCCTTCGAGGCCGTCGCGCTTGACGGTGCCGACAACCTGATTGTGCCGATCGGAACCATGTTTGTGCTGATGAAAATCACGAGGCAGTCGGTGCCGATGATGGCTTATCAAAACTGTCTCATGGGAATTCTGTATTTCACGACGTATCTGATCGCCACGCCATCGGAAAAGCTCGGGTCGTCAGGCATCATCGGCATTGCTCTGATCAGCTACGCCGCATGGAGCCTCGTCACCTGGGATTGGTACATCCCCGTGCTTCTCGCGACGATTCTTCTCGCGGGAGTGGATGTCTTTCTGGAGCGGCCGGACCGGCAGCACGAGCTTCATAGAATCAGGCCCGTCTTTTACACGTTCATTGCGTCTTTTTTATGGGTCCTTGCGGCGAACGTGGAGTTCGCCACAGGCACCGTTCACCTGTATCTCGTTCCCTATCTGGTCAGCATCGCCGGGAATCTGAGTATCCGATGGGCCTGGTTCCAGATGACTCACCCCGACGGCCTGGGAACGCGGCTTCCCCGGAGTTTCGTGCTGGCCGGGCCGTTTGCCCGGGCCGTGATGCTCGCGTGCGTGTTCCTGCCGTTTCATCTGCTGGGAGGGTTCGGCCTGCATGCCGAGATGTCCATCGGCTCATTCGTTGTCGGAACCTGGCTCTCAGACCGTGTTTACTGGGCAATCGGCACATCGAGGCACGGCACATGGGATCGCAAGGCGTTCCTGAGGATGGGCATGGCCGTCGTCGTGGGAACGTCTTCAGCCGTCTATGCCGCAAACCTCTGGTTTTATTGAAGACGGTATTATTTCGAACCGTATGCCGGCGTGGCCGAGGCGTTCCCGGTGATCGTGAGGAGTGATGGAAATTCCGGCATCGTGATGGTGCCATGGCGCCTGATGAAGTCGAGGAAGGCTTCGCGGTAGTAATAGCCGTCGTCACGCTTGGCAAACGCGTGCTTGAACAGTTCGGCTCCGTTCTGGTTGCCGTCCGAGAGATAGGAAATGGTGACAACACGATAGGTCTTTTCCGGATCGACGGCGGTGCCCGAGATCTTCAAATCCTTCACGCTTTTCTGCGCGATGTCGAATGTGCAGGTCATGCCACCATACTGGTAACCCGTTATTATTCCGTAGTTTCTGCAGAGATAATTGAACATTTCAACGATATCCCGGCCTCGCATCGAGAGGGTCACGACGGTGTTATCGAAGGGCAGCATGCTGAAAACGCGCCCCATGGTGATCGGCCCTGCGGGAAGAATATCCCGGATGCTGCCGGAGTTGATGATGGCCATGTCGGCGCCGGTAAACTCGATCAGGCTCTTCCCTACAAGGGTTCCCAGCGGAAGGGACTCGCGATGCTTGCGATCTTCGGGATACAGAAATACCGCCGCGCTTTGCCCGACGACTTGCGTCGTCTGCGCTCTGATGAGTTCATCGTATGACTCGACAAGCCGTGACATCGGCGAATCAAGGGGAACAGAAATCGATGCCGTGATCGGAATCAGGCCTCCACCCGCATCGAGCACAGGCCCGCCTCGCCGGATGGCCAGGTCGAGTCTCCCGAGAAAAACACCCCATTTGAACGCCTGGACGACGACGGTTCCCATGCCTTTGCCCGATGTCGGCGGAACAAAGATCGGTTCATGCTTGACGACGGTCGGCTTTTCGACGAACGTGTTCGTGTGTCCGCCGATGATGACGTCGATGCCGGGCACCCGCCCTGCAAGCTCGAGATCCTGTTCATATCCCGAATGCGACAGAAGAACGACCAGGTCCGACCGGGGACGCAGATCGGCGACGACGGAGGCGACGGCGTCCGCGGGATCGACCAGGTTCATGCCTTTGCGGTTCGCCAGGGCGATGACATCCCAGGCAGCACTGCCGATAACGCCGATCAGGCCGATATGCAGCCCGCTGCGTTCGATCATCCGGGACGACGTGAACACGGGGGAGCTGTCTGACGCATACACCACGTTCGCGCACAGAATCGGAAACGAGGCATGTTTATACTGTTCAATATTGTTTGCAAGCCCGTCATCGAGGTCATGATTCCCGAGGGTGGTGGCATCATACCCGCAGAGAGAGTAGGCTTCGATGTCAGCCTTTCCCTTGAAAAACGAGTAAAACGGCGTTCCCTGAAAGATGTCACCCCCGTCGAGCAGCAGCACGCAGGATTCACTTGCCCGGATGGACTGAATCAGAGCATGCCTTCGGGCCATCCCGCCGACCTGGTTGCCAAAATCCGGCAGATCGGACGGCATCAGGTGCGAATGGTGATCGTTGGTATAGAGAAGCGTCACCTTTACAGCGCCGGATGCCGTCTGAAGTGGTTCCGCAAACCCGATGCCGGCGAGGCATGCAAGCAGCATGCAGAGAAGCAGGCGAAGCAGGCCCGACCGAAGCCGGCCGGACTCTGAGAGGTCCAGCAGTGTCATGTATGAAGCGGTTGAGGCCATGTTGTCGGGAAAACTATACCATATCATCCGCGTCTGTGCGCGACTGGCTATCAGATTGCCGATGTGTTACCCTGTTTCTGCTTTTGAAGAGCGCATCCTGTCGCGAATGAGGCCGTTTCTCTCCATGAGCGGTGAAAAACCGGTTATTGCCATCTCCCTTCTCCGGGAGATCGCCCAGGCCATCTCCCATCTGAGCCCCGATAGAGCCATGCGCTTTCTCGTCGACAGCGCGGTCGCCGTGACCGAGGCTCGTGGAGCTGTTCTGCTGACTCCTCACGAAAAATTGCGGGAAATGGTGCCGATGATCGAGAGTCTGCCGCACGATCATGACAGGCCTGCATGGTCCGGCGTTTTTCTGAGCGCCTGCTACAGGACGTTTCTCAGCGGCGTCATGGAACGATACACCCCTGAACACCCCCTCCCGAAGGAAATGGCGCCCGGGCCCGATGCCGGTTCCGCTCTCGTGATGCCGGGCAAGCTCGCCGGCAAACCCGTTATCCTTCTGTTCATTTTTCGTCTGCCGGCTGACGGCGACTTTACTGCCGATCACCAGAGCTTTCTTGAGATTCTGACGCCCTTCTTGGGGATGCTGCTCGAGAATTTTCGGCTGCATACCGAGATGATTCATAAAAACTCGCGACTCTCGGCGCTCTATGATATCTCACAGCGAACCGAGTCGATGATCGATCTGCGGGACGTCTATGATGCGCTTGGAAAGATCATTCAGAGCTTCATCGACTTCGACGCGTATCTTCTCTATCTTCTGACCCCCGACGGCTCGACGCTTGAAGCGCGAACCACCTCCGCCAATGCCCCCTATCCCGTCCGGATCGCCGTCGGGGAAGGTCAGATCGGCAAGGCGGCACGCGAGCAGAAACCCTATCTTACTTATACTGAAGAATATAAATCAGTTCTTATTCTTCCGGTCGTTGTTTCGGGAAAGCTGATGGGCGTGGTAACCGTCGCCAGCCGCAAATCCTATGCATACCGCGATGAGGACATCATCGGGCTTCGCATCATCACCACCCAGATTGCGTCGATCGACCATCTTTTCAAGGATCTTCTGAGGCTTCGAGGGTTTACTCAGCACATTCTCGAGTCCATGACATCGGGCGTCCTGATATTCGATAATAACGGCGTGATCACGTTCGCAAATCTTGAGATGGCGCGGATTCTCGACCGTCCCGTCCCGGAAGGCTGGACGGCGATCAAGGGCGGGGAAGTCATGCCGCCGCCCCTCCTGGCCCTGATTACCGAAGTCCTGGAAAGCAAGGTGGCGTTTGAAAACAGCAAGGTTCGTCTGGAGCATGTTGTGCCGCCCTGCATCCTGGAGGTGAACGCTTTTCCCTTTCGCGATGAGCAGGGCATGATGCTCGGCACGGCTTTTTTCTGCAAGGACATCACGCAGGTTTCGCGACTCGAAGACCAGTTGAAGCGTGCCGACAGACTCTCGGCGCTCGGTGTTCTGGCTGCCGGCGTTGCACACGAGATTCGAAACCCGCTGACCGGAATGAAAATGATCGTTCAGCTGCTTATATCCGAATTCGGCGAAGGCGATCCGAAACGTGAACCACTTTCCATCATCCAGAACGAAATTGACCGGCTCGAACGCATCATCGCGAATCTCCTCGATTTTGCGCGGCCCAGCAAGGCAAAGGCAATTCCGATCGATCTGCCGGAAATTCTCAACGCGTGTCTGCTGCTGATTCACAACCAGATGAACAAAGCCGGAATTCAGCTTGAAAAACGATTTCCCGGAGATCTTCCGACGGTCGTCGGAGACCCGGATCAGCTCAAACAGGTGTTTCTGAACATTCTGACAAATGCCGTCCATGCCACAAAATCCGGTGGGCAGCTGACGGTGTCGGTAGAGCCCCGCCCCGACGGCCTTGTCGCTGCGGTTCGCGACACCGGCTGCGGAATTCCCTCAAACCGGATTCGATCCATCTTCGATCCGTTCATGACAACGAAGGAGGATGGAACCGGCCTCGGCCTCTCGGTTGCTCTTCGCATCATCGAAGAGCACGGCGGACGCATCGATGTCGACAGCATAGAGGGGCAGGGGTCCACCTTCTCCGTCTTCCTGCCTCTCCAACCGGAACCCAATGGAGCAACCCAACATGAATGATCCGCGATTTTCCGTCTGGGGAATCACAGGCCCGATCGGCTCCGGCAAGACGACGCTCGCTGAAATTCTTGTCAAACCCGGCGCCCTGAACCTCGAGGTCGACCAGGTCGGCCACGCTGTTCTGTGCAGGCCGGAGGTTCAGGAGAAACTTGCGAAATCGTTCGGAAATTCGATTCTCGGAGAGGGTGGTGGAATCGACCGCCGGCGTCTTGGCGAGCTCGCTTTCGCATCACCCGGAGCAACCGCCACGCTGAATCGCATCATGCACCCCGTGATGATCGCTGAAGTCGAGCGGATACTCACCGGAGAACACGAGCGTGGAACGCCCCTGGTGCTGATCAATGCGGCGCTGCTCTACACGATGGGTCTCGACCGGCTCTGCCGGGTTGTTCTGTATGTTCGCGCACCTGATTCCATCCGGCTCGACAGGATCGTTTCCACCCGGGGGCTTCCGGTTGAGCTGGCCCGTGCGCGCCTGCTTGCACAGGATCGCGAGCCGCTCGATGACGGCCGGGTGATTTTCTGTGACAACGACAAGTCTGTACCGGAGCTTGTGACCTGGGTAAAAGAGAAACTCGGGCCGCTGCTTCCGTCAAAAATGCGGTTTGGTATGGAGAACAAGGTATGAATTCAGAGGAAAGATCGGTTTCGACGGCTTCCGGCGAACACCGGCACGAAGCGCTCGTCAGGGCTCTTGATGCCATCGCTGGAATTGATGGCGTTCCGCACTGCCTTTTGCCGCTTCTGGGAGGGCAGACCTTCTGCGTGCCGGTCCAGTCTTCTCCCCCATCCGCCGGGAAAGGTGCGATGCCTGGTTGCGAGAACCCGGACCTGAAAGTATACACGGATGCCGGTTTGCGCACCGGAAAGATCGATGTCGGCGGGTGCCGGGACATGTCGATGCCCGGCCTCCTTCAACGTGTGGAAACCGAAGGCTGGCGTGGTCTCGTTATCGATTCCGGACTTCCCAGGCGTCTTTTCATTCGTGGGAACGATCTTGTCGCTTTGCGGAGTGAATTGGAAAAAATGAAAAAAATGAATGCGGGTTCTGAGACGGTTGATTGTGCTTCCGGGAGTGAAATGGTCATCGCGACTCCCGATCCTGCCCCTTCCGCTGCTCTGCTGCAGACACTGAAAAAAGCGTTGCGCACCGGCGGAACGTTCAGACGGGCATGGCTGTTCGAGACCATTCTGCCCGGCAGTACTGCGGGCGAACTCTGTATCGGTGTCGAGCCCCTGCGCGAGACGGACGGCGACCTGCTTGAAGAGCGTGTCGGGACGGTCATACAGGCGCACGCGGCTGAACTGGCCGGAAGGAAAAGCGTGGCATTTCTGATGCTTCAGGGCAGTGATTTCGTCGATGTCGTTCAAAGCGTGGGCATTCTGCTTGATGACGGGGTGGGAAAATGAGTGCCGAGCGGCAGCCAGCGGAGCGGAAGTCTCGTTCGGTCGTCATTGGCATGCTGCCGTCACGCACTGTTTCATCGCTTACCGACCTGCTTACGTCGTCCGGTTTTACCGTTCATATCGAACATCCCGGCAACGAGCAGTTCGAACGCATCGTCAGACACCGGCCCGATGTGATTATTCTTGACGGCGAAGCGGACCTGGAGGGTGCTCTCAGCATTTCACGGAGAATCGGGGACCATCTCGTTCATCGTCTGGTTGTCGTCCGCCCTTCGACCATGAGCCGTCTTCCCCACAGCTGGCGGAGTGATGTCGATGATGTGCTGGTGCGTCCCTTGCGGGCGGCCGATGTTCTGGCGCGGCTGGCCGTTGCGGAGAAGCTGCTCGATCTCGAAAATGAGCTCAGGCAGCGCATGAACCGGCTCGAAGAGGCTAACAAGGCGATTGCGCGCGCCAATTCCCAGATGAAACAGGATCTATACGCCGTCGCGAAAATTCAGACATCGCTTCTGCCGAGTTCTCTTCCGGCGGTTTCCGAGGCCGAGTTCGCCTGGACCTACAAGCCTCGCATGGAGCTTGCCGGTGACGGTCTCAACGTCTTCCGGCTCGACGAAGACCATGTCGGCTTCTATGTCCTCGATGTTTCAGGAAGCGGAACCGCCGCGGCCCTGCTTTCCGTCTCGCTCAGCCGGCAGATCTCCCCGTTTCCGATTCAGTCGACGCTTCTCAAGAGCCTGACCGACGGGCATCCGGGATACCGGTTGAGCCCGCCTGCCGAGGTGCTTTGTGAGCTGAATACAAGCTTCCCGTTCGATGCCGACCTGATACAGTTTTTTACTATATTTTACGGTATATTGAACGTGCGGACCGGGCTGCTCCGCTACTCGGTTGCCGGCCATCCCCTGCCGGTGCTGATCCGGCCTGGGGAAACCCCCGTCAATCTGATGGGCGGGGGGTTCCCGATCGGCTTCGTTGACAAGGTGGCGTATGAGGAGCAGCAGTTTGAAATGCGCCGTGGAGACCGACTTTTCGTGTTTACCGACGGCTTGAGTGAAGCGCATGACGAGAGCGGCCTCCAGTTCGGCCGGGAAGGTATCTTCAAGACGCTTCAGCGGTTCGAGAAAGACGATCTGAAAAAGTGCGTGACGAAGCTGGTTTCCGAAGCCGAAACCTGGTGCGGAAATCGCGGATTCCATGACGATGTTTCACTCCTGGCGATCGGATTGCTGTGAAACGGGAAGGAACGGATGAATGTCGCACCATGAACACGAAGCCGAAGCGCCGGAAACCCTGGCGCTTGGAATTCTGACGCTTTCAGATACCAGGGGGGAAGCCGAAGATCATTCCGGCGCAGTGCTGAAAGAGCTTTTCACCGCCGCCGGGCATCGCATCGAACGCTACTCCGTGATTCGCGAAGATCCTGATCTGATCGAGTCGACGCTTGATACCTGGCTTGCCGGGCCTCTCGACGCAATCGTCACGAACGGCGGGACCGGTCTCACCTCGCGCGATGGCACGATCGAAGTGGCGCGGCGCCTGATGCAGAAAGAACTCGATGGGTTTGGTGAGCTGTTCCGGTTCCTGTCGTTTCAGCAGATCGGACCGGCAGCAATGCTCAGCCGTGCGACAGCAGGCCTGGCTGCGGGGAAAATCCTGGTGTGCCTGCCGGGCTCCACGAAAGCCGTCAGGCTCGCCGCCCTGCGTCTGCTCATCCCGCAGCTGCCCCACATGATACGGGAAGCCCGTCGCTGAAAACCGCAGGCCGATGCGGTGAGCGCATCGGCCTGCGGTTTTCAGAACCTTTCCAGCTCAGGAGCCGAAGAAGCCTTTCAGCTTGCCGAGAAGTCCGCCACCGGCGTTTTCAGACTTGTAGGTCTTTCCGGTGATGCTTTCCATGAGCTTGAGCAGGTCGGCCCGATACGGGGATTCTCCATCAAATTCGAAAACCGTTTTCTGCTTGTCGAAGAGCTGACAAACCGCATTGGCATCGTCATGAATCCCGAAATCGACTTTGTGCTTGAGGGCATTGGTGATCTCTTCCCGGCTGCGGGCGTTCGGACTGCCTTCCCGGTTCATGAGCAGCTTGATCTTTTCGGGGGGATACTTGAGATTTTCCATGACCTTGAGGCATACATGCATATTCTTGATATGGTTCATGTTTGGAAGTAAAACCAGCAATATATAATCTGCCAGATCCATCGAGTTGATCGTCAGGTCCTGGAAGAATGAGTGCAGATCAAGGATGATCCAGTCGAAGTGCTTGCGAACCGAATCCAGAATTGTCCGAAGGTGGCTCGAGGTGATCATTTCAGACTGTTCGGGCTTGAAGGGGGCAGCCAGAACCGAAAAGCCGAGCGGGTGACGGACCAGATACTCGTTCAACACGTCGGGCTTGTCGGCCTGGTGTTCGACGAGATCGGCGATGGTGCGTCGGGGGTTGAGCCCCAGCATGAATGCCATGTCGCCGAACTGAAGCTCCAGGTCGATAATGAGAACCTTTTCACCGCCGGCTTTCGTGAGACCCGCCGCCAGGTTCGCCGCCAGAACGCTTTTTCCGGCGCCGCTCTTCGGGCTGAACAGGGTGATGATCTTCGCGAGCTTTTCATCGACCGGTTTTTCCGGACCGGTGGCTCGAAGCCGCTTTGACAGAGCGGTCATGATGCGGAGCGCGATGAACGAGTTCAGGCGCAGCAGCATGTCGAAATCGGTCTTTGAAATGACAAGCAGTTCGGAATCCTTGCTTGCGCGCAGCGTCGCGGACCGCGACACGCCCTCGATCAAGGCCATTTCACCGAAAAAGTTGTTCTTGTCGCCGGCCTCGATCGTGTTGACGACCTTCTCTTCGCCGTTTTCTTTCTTGAGAATCTCGACACCACCCGATTTGATCAGGTAGAACGAGTCCCCAATGTCGCCTTCCTTGAAAAGCACCGTTCCCTTGGGGGCGGTCCGTTCCTTGACGACCTGGGAGATTTTGTTCAGATCGGATTCTTCCAGTCCTTCGAAAAGAGCTATCGATTTCAGCAGACTGATAGGAGTCACTTCCTCTCGTAGAGATGCTCGGCGCCGGAGCGATTCAGCCGGTGCCGGGATGGCTCACTTCATGCTTTCGGCATGTCCGTGGATGGCTTGGAATCAGCGGGTGATGCCGTCGTGACGGGATCCTTCGCCGCAGAGCCGACACTGCCGTTATCGCCAAGACCCATGAGCTTATTGTAAATTTTTTCGGCGGTTTCCACATTGAGAAGTTTTTCCCAGACCGTGTCCTTGCCCTTCAGGGAAATCAGCTTCACTTCCGTCGCATTGACAGCGATGAAGGCCATCGGCTCAATGGTTGCGCCGCCGCCCGAACCGCCTCCGAACCCGGTCGATTCTTTTTTCCCTTCGCCGCCGCCCACCCCGAATCCGAAGGAGACCTTGGTGACGGGAATGACCGTCCAGTTCTGCACTGCGATCGGCTCTCCGACAACCGTCTTCGAGTTAATGGCGACCTGCAGTTCCGACAGAACCGACTTAACAAGAGAATCAATTCCCATTGATCTACCTCCGTGGATGAGTGGTCCTATAGTAGCAGAGATGACCCGAAATGTGAAATCCCGAAACAAATCCGGCCTGGAATGCCTGTTTGGAATGATTCTTCACGGCGTTGAACTCTCGGATCTCCTCTTATGCCACTGCCATGCGTCGCGCAGGGCTTTCCAAAAATCCCAGGTCGTCAGAAGAACGATCCAGGCCCAGAGAACACGCCATGGCTGAATGCGGACTCCGGCGTCCACATACACAGAAAGAGTCGTTCCCGTAAAAACGGGTACCGGCTCGAAATGGACCGAAAAAGGTCGCAACAGACCGGCGAACGGAGCGGCCAGCCCCTGCGTCAGACCTGTCAGATGGGCTTCTGGCATGCCATAGCGAACGCGGCAGAGGGAGGGACGCAGATGCATGCCCTGCCAGAGATCCGTCCCCAGCCGCCGGAGCATCGGCGACGCGCGCCGCCAGACTCTCCTGGCGAGATTGATCCAGATGCGCAGCTTGTGCCATCCATCGATCGCCCGGCGTCTGAAACGACGGATATCGCCGCGAAGTTTCTCAAAAAAGGGCTTGTCCCTGGACGGTTCCTGTTGCGGCCCTTTGCCCGGGAACTCGGTTGCGGGCTCGAATGACGGCGGCTTCTCGTGTGCCGTTGATTCAATAGTTTTCGATATTGATGGCGGCTGTTCCGCCGGCTCTTCAGGGGGGGGGGCCTTTTTGCTCTCTCCTGAAGCCGGCTTCATCGGCTCGGGTCCGGGCACGGCCGCAGGGGAACCATCTCCGGTGGCTGCGGGTGTTTCGGTAGATCGGCTTGCAATGCCCTTTTCTGTTCCCGCGGGGTCGGGGTGGACGTCACGCTCTGTTCGGGCAGGTGAAACCGGTTGTGCGGTCATCGCGGGAGGTTGTTCCGCCTTCCGTGGTTCCGGCGCCTGGGATGCTCCTGAGGCGGTTTCTTTCGGCGTGGGAAGATCGGGTTTTTGAGGCGGGCTGCCGGTTTCGCTTTTTCTGGAAGGTCGCTCCCTGAGATGCCCGGCGATTCGCCAGGACCAGCGCCAGATGCCGAGCCTGACCTCCTGCCCATGGATGCTGCCGCTGCCGTCGATCCAGAAAAAGCCGAACAGGTGGCTGAACCGCAGATGTCCTCGCTGTCCGGAAGGTGTCCCGCGCACCTTCAGCTGAAAGAGCAGGGGGTGGAAAAGAAAAAAAGCCGAACACAGAAGCACTCCCGCACAGGATACCTTGCATGTCCACCAGAGCGTATGCAGAAGCCCTGAGCAAAACGGGAAAAATCTGTCTTGGTATACTGAAAAATATATAATGCCGCCGCAGACGGCGGCCAGCAGAAGAGCGCCGAGGGCGCTCACCAGGACACGGCTGCTTTTCTTCCGATCACTCATGGCACCACCATTGCCAGATCGCCAGGCCTGGCCTCGACAACGGCTTTTGTGATGGATGGCACCACCTCGCCGTCAAGCTGTACCCCGATCGGTTCGTCGCACTCGACTTCGACGCGGCGGCACGTGGTCCTCCATGCGGAGTCGGGAGGCGGACCGCGGCCGGTTTTCGCGCCCCACAGACCCTTGAGAAGAGGGTGGAGGGACAGGGTTTCGAAAAGGACGATATCGATCAGGCCGTCATCCGGCCTGGCATCCGGTGCAAAGAACATGTTGCCGCCATATCTGCGCAGGTTTGCGCAAAGCAGATACGCGCCGGTTCTCCGCTCCCTCCCGTCAACGGTTATCCGTATCCGGGGCGGTTTGTAGAAGGGGTATTGAAGCGCGGTTTCGAGGTGAAATGCGTACTGGCCGAGGAGCCGCTTCGCTATGGAAGGGACATGGGAGGCGACATGCGCATCGAAGCCGAATCCGGCCGACATGACGAACCGCCTGCCGTTCATGGAGCCGGTGTCGAGGCGCTGGACTGTTCCGGTCAGAAGCAGTTTTGCCGCTTCCCGGATGTTCAACGGGATTCCGAGCTCTTTTGCGACGACATTTGCCGTTCCTGCCGGCAGAAGCCCGATCACGCCAGTGGCGGGAAGCCCGTCAACAGCCTCGAACAGGGTTCCGTCTCCTCCGCAGACAGCGACGAGAGTGTCTGGATCGCCGCCGTAAAGGCGTGCCATCTTGGTCGCGTGCCCCGCATGCTCCGTCCATTTCAGGTCGGTGGGTACATGCGTTGACAGCAATTCCACGGCGGAAGCCAGCGCTGCCTCACTGCGTCCGCGGGCGCCCGGGTTGGCGATGAGAACGATCCGGCGGAGACTCATGAAAATTCCACGACCTGTGGTTCTTCGATGTTTCCGGAAACGCGGCAGATGCGGGCAACTGGCTCGTGGTTGAAAACGACCGACGTCCGGGTATTCAGCATGTGATCGAGAAAACGCTGCCGTGATCGGAGACATTCGAGCGGATACATGTCGAACGCGGACTGCCAGGTTGCATTCAGATGAAAGGAGGTCGGGCAGAGGTCGGCCGGCCAGGCTAGCCTGTTTCCGCCGCTGGAGATG
>CAZQYQ010000068.1:0-16946 GCA_964597625.1 uncultured bacterium | reverse complement strand
GTGATCGACGATCAGCAGATCGGCCCCGTGCATTTTCGCCGCCAAAGCCATTTTAAAGCCCTGGGCCGATCCCCCGTCAATCTGCTGCCAGGGCATCGCGATGCCGGATATATCAGACCATATTGTTCCCGGGTCCGATGTCGTCAGAAGAGTCGTCTCCCACCCGCGTTCGCTCATCGCCAGAGCGAGCGTGCGACATCGCATGATATGCCCCAGGCCAATCACTGGGCCGCAGTCAGCCCGAATCAGAAGTTTTGGCATCGTCCTCTTTTCAAAGCGACAGGGTGCGCCCCTCGGCTTTCGCGGATCGTTTCGCGCCCTCGTATCTATCCTGTCCACTATTTATGGCGACGATCTCCGGGTGAGCTTCGAGAAGTCTGAGAATCTCATACAGCGAGGGAAGTTCGGTACCGGGCGGAATCAGTGCCAGCAATGCTTTCATGAACTCATAATCTTCAGGACGATCCACGGTGACCCTGTAGCGGGATGCATCGCGGCCGAACGTGACGTTTCCGAATCGGAACCGCTCCCTGTTTTCGCGGATGAACAGAGTGACGTGCTCGCGATGCGACGGCAGCGTGGCTTCTTTCCAGACCGTCTTCAAAAGCTCGGCTGACACCACTTCGATATCGAGGCCGTGAGGGAAGGTCGGCGGATGAATGTCCGACACGTAATCGAACGAACCGCTTTCATGCATGGCGACAGCATCATCGATGACCCCCGGATCGATCAGCGGACAGTCCGCGGTGATCCGGACCAGTCTCCGGCAGGGCCATTCATCGATGCACGCCACATATCTGTCCAGCACATCCAGGGGTGCCCCCCGAAAGCAGGCCACTCCGGCAGAGTCGCACCAGTCAGCGACGGCGTCGTCTTCGGCCTGTATCGTCGTGGCGACAATAACACGGTCTATGCGCGATGCAGCCCGGGCACGCCTGACGACATGGCCGAGGATCGGCATACCGGAAAGATCGAGAAGCACCTTCCCGGGAAGCCTGGTCGAGCCCAGCCTCGCCTGAATGACCGCCTGCGTTTCAACAAGCCGGTTGCCGCTCAAGCAAGCACCTCGCGAACAGCCGTGACAACTCTTTCGATATCGTCATCCTGAAGATCCGGATAACAGGGGAGAGAAAGCGTCTCCCGGTAATACGCGATCGTCTGCGGCAAATTGCCCATCGGAACGATCCCGGCATAGTAGGGCATCATCGGCACCGGCACGTAATGCACCTGCGTTCCGATGTTCCTCTCCCGCAGGTTTCTCATCACCCGGGCACGGCTCGTTCCCAATCCGGTGAAATCGATACGGATAACCGCCAGATGATACGCATGGCCGACCCCGGCTCTGACCGGCGGCTGTCTGATGCCGTTCAGCCCGGACAGCCCGCTTCGGTACACCTCGACGATCTTGGTCCGCCGCTGGATTCCCGCATGGAGGCGCTTCAGTTGCGACGACCCGAGCGCTGCCTGTATATCCGTGAGCCGATAGTTGAAGCCCAGCGACTGCATCTCGTAATACCAGGGGTTCACCTGCCCGTCCGCATCGAACGCTTCGTTGCGAAAAACGAGCGAGGCCGGGTCTTTCTGAATGCCGTGCGTTCTCAAAAGCCTCAGTCGGTCCGCGATCTGATCCGAGAAGGTTGTCACCATGCCGCCTTCGCCGGTCGTGATGTGCTTGACCGGATGAAAGCTCCAGGCAACGGTATCAGGCTCCGGATACTCGCCCACCTTCCAAACCCGCCCGGCAGCGTCAGTCCACGAGCCGCCCAGAGAATGGCAGGCGTCGTGAATCCATATCAGTCCATATTTGTTTTTCAGCCGCGAAAACGCTTCCATATCGCATGGATGGCCGGCCAGATCAACCGTGACGATCGCCCTGAAAGGGCGGCCTTCATCGACAGCCTTCTCGAGCGCGATCTCGGCGGCTATCGGGGACATGGTCAGCGTTTCGCCGTCGATATCCGCGAAAGCCACGTCGCCACCCGCATAGCGGATGCAGTTGGCGCTCGCCACGAATGTCATCGGAGTGACGAGCGCCCTGTCGCCACGTTTTATCCCCGCTGCAAGAGCGGCGATATGAAGAGCGGCGGTTCCATTCGAGCAGGCGATCGCATGGCGGGCACCCGTCACGCGGCAGAAGTCCGCTTCGAATTTCGGAATGGCCGGACCCTGCGTCAGAAAATCGGATTTCAGAGTTTCAATAACGGCAGTTATATCATCTTCCGTGATGGACTGCCGGCCATACGAAAGGAACCGTTCGCTCATGACAACAGCCCTTCACTCCGCAGAAGCTGTCGCAGATCGTCAACACTCAGCCAGCGATCATTGGTGTTGCTGGCATACTCGAACCCTTCGGGAACCGGTCTGGAGTCGCTGGGCTGCTTGACCTCCCAGAACGGGAACTCAGGAAGCTTGATATAGCGTTCCCCTGTTTCGTACAGGTTGCGCGTATCATCGTGCGAAATCATCAATTCGTGCAGTTTTTCACCCGGCCTGATGCCGACGATCGTTTGCCGGCAGCCAGGAGCGATTGCTTCCGCAAGATCCGGGACCCTCATGCTGGGAATTTTCGGAATGAACAGTTCGCCGCCCGACATCATCTCGAAAGAATCGATGACGAACGTCACTGCCTGCGTGAGAGTGATCCAGAATCGCGTCATGCGGGGATCCGTGATCGGAATCTCCGCGTTCTTCGAGGCCAGTTCCCTGAAAAAGGGAACGACACTGCCGCGGCTGCCGACCACGTTGCCATATCGCACGACCGAGAAGCGGGTGTTTCTTGTGCTTCCGGCGTAGGCATTGCCGGCGATGAATAATTTGTCAGAGCACAGCTTGGTTGCGCCATACAGGTTGACCGGGTTGCAGGCCTTGTCGGTACTGAGGGCGATGACACGCCGCACGCCTGCGTCAAGCGCTGCGGTAACGACATTCTGAGCTCCCATGATATTGGTCTGAACGGCCTCGAATGGGTTGTATTCAGCCGCCGGGACCTGTTTGAGAGCCGCCGCGTGAACGACGTAGTCAACCCCTGCAAATGCCCTGCAGAGACGGTCCCGGTCACGCACATCGCCGATAAAAAACCGGAGTTTATCCGAGTTGAACGCTTTTTCCATCTCATACTGCTTGAACTCGTCACGCGAGTACACGATGACTTTGCGCGGCTGAAGATGTTCAAGCACATGTCTGATAAAAGCTTTTCCGAACGAGCCGGTGCCACCTGTGACAAGAAACGTCTTGCCCTTTTGCATCATTCATTCCTCCGATCGTTTTTCAGGAGAGATGCTGTCTGAAAGCCCATGCATGAGCCACAATCACATCCAGATCGGCAAACTCCGGATTCCAGCCAAGCTCGCTTCTGGCCCGGCGGGCATCACCGACAAGACTCGGTGGATCCCCGGCCCGCCTGGGACCGATCACTACCGGAATCTTCCGGCCGATGACCCGCTCAGCCGTCGTAATCACCTCGCGAACCGAGTAGCCTTTCCCGTTGCCGAGATTGAACGCATGCGCGGTTCCGCCGTTTCGCATATACTCGAGCGCTCGCACATGCGCGTCCGCAAGATCATTGACATGAATATAATCACGGACGCATGTGCCGTCCGGCGTTTCATAATCATCGCCGAACACAGTGATATGAGGCCTCACGCCACGCGCCGCATCGAGAACGAGGGGGATGAGATGAGATTCGGGTTCATGCCGTTCACCGATCTCGGCAGCCGGGTCACCGCCGGCGGCATTGAAATACCTCAGAGCGATGAACCTCAGCCCGTGGGCGGTCGCGAAGTCCGCCATCATCCGCTCGATCATCAATTTGGATGATCCGTAGGGGTTGATCGGCTGCTGTGCATGCGTCTCGGGAATCGGCACCACCTGCGGAACGCCGTATGTCGCACAGGTGGAGCTGAAAACAAGATCCCTGATCCCGCCGTCGCGCATCGCTTCGAGCAGATTCAGACTTCCGACAACATTGTTCCTGTAATATTTTCCGGGGTCCGTCACCGATTCTCCGACGAGCGCAAATGCCGCGAAATGCATCACGGCCGCGGGACGGTATTCCCTGATGACACGGTCGACGGCGCCCCTGTCGGCGAGATCTCCCCGCACGAAAGGCCCCCACCGCACATTGTCTTCATGCCCGCACACCAGACTGTCGAACACGATCGGCGTAAATCCACGTCCCTTGAGCATTTTGCAGATATGCGAACCGATATACCCGGCACCGCCGACCACCAGGATGCTCTTTTGATCGAAATATCGGTTCATGCTTCTGTTCTGATTTACTTTTTCGGACAGCCGTCACTGCTGCCCATGTCGATGACACTGTTGTCCCCGATGCTGATTCGCTGAGAAAGGCCTGTCAGTTCGACCGAGTCGCCGACCAGCGAGCTTTCGAGCATGACGTTTCTCAGCACGGAATTGGCATTGATGACGCTGTCTTTGATGATCGAGTCATCCACCTTGCAGCCTCCGGCGATGGAAACGTGCGGCCCGATGACCGAATGATGCACATGCGCCGATGGGTCGATCTCAACCGGCGGAATGATCACGCAGCCCTCAATGCAGTAATGGCCCCTGGTGGAGTTTTCAAGCAGGTATCTGTTTGTCGCCAGAAGAGTATCGGGTTTGCCGCAATCAAGCCACTCATCGATCTCCGGAGCTCCGAGTTTCAAACCATCGGCGATCATGAGCTTGAATACTTCGGGAAGATAATACTCGCCTTTGACCGTCAATTTGCGCTCGATCGCGGTCTGCAGATACTTCATAAAAGCCATTCCATCTTTCAGGTAATACAAACCCACCTGAGCAAGCTTGCTTATCGGCTGATCGGGCTTTTCAACCATATCGACGATCACGCCGTCTTTCATGACGTTGACGCCGAATCGTTTGTAATCCTCGATTTCCTTCGAGTAAATAAGCCCGTCGAGCCCGTCGCAGATTCGCGGAATGCGCGTCAGGTCCGTCACAAAAAGCGTGTCGTTGAAAACGACCAGAACATCATCACCGGCTTTGATGCGCGGCGCGGCGAGCCAGACCGCATGCGCGGGACCCAGCCGCTCATTCTGAACAATGAACGTGGTATTGATCTTTGGATAATGCGCGTGCACGAAATCGGCGATGATGTCCCCGTTCTCATCCGTGATGAAAATGACTTCATCGAAGGAAATGCGGCTCAGATTCGCCATGACGTGTTCCAACACCGTTTTCCCGGCGACACGCACCATCGATTTCGGCTTGGTATGCGTGTGGGGACGAAGCCTCGTGCCTTTACCGGCCACGGGAAGGATAATCTTCATAAAGACCTCCCGATTGATCGATAGTCAAATCCCAGCATTTTCATTCGTGCCGGATCATACAGGTTCCGACCATCTATAATAACAGGTTTTTTAAGAAGCGCTCGAATCCGGTCGAAATCGGGACGCCGGAACTCATTCCACTCGGTTACCAGCACCAGGGCATCGGCGCCCTCTAGCGCATCATAACTCTTCTTCACATACGTAATCGTATCGCCGAAGACCTTGCGCGTCTCGTCCATCGCCTCTGGATCATACGCGCGGACGATTGCCCCGGCCCTGAGCAGGCTGCTGATCAGAACAATCGACGGGGCTTCCCGCATGTCATCCGTATTCGGCTTGAACGCAAGCCCCCAGACGGCGATCGTTTTTCCCTCGAGCTGGCCGGCCATCACGTCATGAAGCTTCTTGAAAAGCACTTCCTTCTGCCGCTGGTTCACGGCTTCGACTGCTTCAAGAATTTCGAGCCGATGCGAGTTTGCCGCTCCCGTGCGGACCAGTGCCTGCACATCCTTCGGAAAGCAGCTGCCGCCGTATCCCGCTCCGGGAAAAATGAACGAGTAGCCGATGCGCGAATCCGAGCCGATGCCGCGCCGCACGTTATCGATATTCGCACCGACCCGCTCACAGAGGTTCGCAATGTCGTTCATGAAGGAAATTCTCGTCGCAAGCATCGCATTGGCAGCGTATTTGGTCATCTCCGCCGAACGCACATCCATGGTCAGGATGGGTTTTTCCGTTCTGACGAACGGTGCATACAGTTCTTTCATCAACTCGGCCGTGCGGGGATCATCGCAGCCGACAACCACCCGATCAGGCTTCATGAAATCGTCGATCGCATTCCCTTCCTTCAGAAACTCGGGATTGCTCACAACATCAAAAGGCACATTCTCGCCGCGCTTCGCCAGTTCTTCCGAGATAACCTTGCGCACCAGGTCACCGGTTCCGACCGGCACGGTCGATTTGTCGACGACGATTTTGAATGTTTTCATAAAGCGGCCGATATCCTTCGCCACATTGAGAACATAGGTGAGGTCAGCCGAACCGTCTTCTCCCGGAGGTGTGCCAACCGCGATAAACAGCATCAAAGACGTTTCGATGGCATCTTCGAGCCTGGTGGTGAAATGCAGCCGCTCTTCGGCCTTGTTGCGCCTGACGAGCTCATCAAGGCCGGGTTCGTAAATGGGAACCTCCCCACGATTCAGCCGCTCGACTTTCGCGGCGTCGATGTCGACACAGATGACGTCATTGCCCGACTCAGCAAAGCAGGTGCCCGTTACAAGACCCACATATCCAGTGCCGATAATGCCGATTTTCATCGTATGAGATAACCTTCCTTGATCGGTGGTGTTGAATACTTCCGGTGAGAATGCCATAATACTACAACGACATCAGATGATAAAAACACTCGATCGATACATTTTCAGCCAACTTATCGGGCCGTTTCTGTTCGGCTTTTTCATGTTCGTGGTCGTGATCGCCATCGATCCGTTGATGTCGGCACTGCAGAACATCGTGAACGAGAGCGTGCCCGCCATGACTGTCGTCCGCTGGTTCATGTACCGCCTTCCCCAGGACATGATGTTCACGTTTCCGATGTCCGTCCTGCTGTCCAGCCTGCTGGTATTCGGCCGCATGTCGAAAGACTCCGAAACCACGGCTCTTCGCGCGGGCGGGATCAATTTCTACCGGATCATGGTTCCCGTCATCCTTTTTGCCCTGACCATCACCGGCCTGAGTATCGCCTTCAACGAACTGGTCGTGCCCTATTCCAATCGGCGGGCCAATGAAATCCGCCGCGGCGAAATCATGCGGCTCGTCGACCCCGAGGCTACGGAGAACTCGATCATGCGCGCTTCCGACGGAGGCTTTGTCTACGCGAGAAAAGTCTACGAAACGGCGGGAACCATGGAGCGGGTGCTGGTCGAGTATTACAATGCCGGGGTGCTGACCCGGCGCCTCTCCGCCACAAGCGCACGCTGGCTCGGCACGCACTGGCTCCTCCAGGGCGTCGTCGATCAGAGGTATCGCGACGGCCGCGCGGCATCACCCACGACCGCCCTCGAAATGCCGATTCCGGGCATCAAGGAAACTCCGGCAGATTTCGCCCGCCAGAGCAAGAGACCAAACGAGATGAGCTATCGCGAACTCAGCGCCCGCATCGAAACGTATGAGCGAACCCAGTTCATGGATACGACGGAACTGAAAGTCGATCTTGCGCTGAAAACGTCGTTACCGTTCGCCAGCTTTTTCTTCGCCCTCATCGGAGCCAGTTTTGGCCTTACAACCTACAGAAGCGGCGCGTTCATCGGCTTCGGCGTTGCGATCATGATCATCTTCGTTTACTACGTCATCATGAGCCTGGCAACAGCTCTCGGCAAATCCGGGATGCTGCCGGTCATGCTCTCGGCATGGCTGCAGAACATCGTATTCGCCCTGGTCGGCATGTATCTGGTTTCAAAAATAAATGCCTGACCATATATTTTATAAAATACATATTGATTTTCGTCTTCGTTCAGGGGTCGTCGCAATTCTGTCCGCGATTCTCCTCCTCATCTCCCCCACGATGCCCGCCTCTGCCTGGCCGCCGGATATTCAGCTCATCGTCACCGGCAATCTCGCCGGAAACGTCGCCTCCTGGTCTCAGGACGGCGAATTCTCTCCGACGGGCGCCTGGGGCGTTGCGGAGTTGATACGAAAGCTCCGCCGGGAGCGCCGTTTTGCCTCTCTCGTCATCGGCGTCGGAAATGATTCCGCGCTTACCTCGCCCGTGACGGTGGCGGGGGGCGGCGCCATTGAGCGGGCCTGGGGGAAGGACTGTAACGTCGAGATCCAGGCGCTCGGCCCGGGCGATCTGATAGCCTGCAGAATGAACGATGCCTTGCCGGCGGCTCTGATGACGCGCATCTGGACGAATGTCGAAAGAGCCGACGCGGAACGCGTTTTTCCCGGCTGGGCCTCGACCCGCATTTCCGGCTGCCGGATCAATCTTGCATCGCTGATTAGTCCTTCACTTCTGGCTGATGTTCCCCTGTTCAGATGGCATGATCTCAGGGTCGAAGATCCCCTGAGGGCTCTCCACCGCATGCGTTCACAGGCTCCGGAAGCAGATCTTACGATTCTTGTCTGTCACCTGGACGCTCCCGATTCCGCGCGGATCATGGCTGCCGCGCACCCCACCGATCTTCTGCTGCAAGTCCCTGCCGCCGGCCGTCCCTTCGATCTCGCCGCACATGAGCAGCCGAACGGGAAAACTCCTGAAACACACATGATCCCGGATGGAACCAAAGCCCTTCTGATCATTCGGCGTTTCGCCCGCGAAGCCGGTCAGACAGATATCCAGACGCGTCGGCTGCCGCTTCATGCCCTGCGGAATGTCCCCGCTGGGCCGCACATGGCCGCGGCAATATCCGCCGCTTCATCTGGTCTTCACACCCCCTTGCATGTCATGAACACCTCTGAATTCCCCGACGCGCCGCCGTATTTCGCCAGCCCCGAAGCTCATGCCGGACTGGTCTGCGCGGTAACGCGGGCTGATGTGGCGCTTATCACGTCAGAAACGGATGGCTGTTTTCACGAACGCGTCATCACGCCGTTATCCGTGTTTTCCGCCTTCAAAAACCGCAGGGTGCGCTTGTACAATCTTGCAGGCCACGCACTGCGCGAGTTGTTTTTAAGGCTCTCGCATGGTAGCTTTTCAAAGAGACTTGGTTCTCATGGAATTTCTCTCGATCTCCCGGGCGGAATACCGAAGAGCCTCGTCATCAACGGCCAGAACATTGATGATCGCAGTCTTTACAAGATTGCGATCGATGAGGATCTGTTCGATGATCCTTCGGTGAAAAGTATCCTTGGTGATCATGATCTTCCCGGCAGCCGCGGTACCACTCTCTGGGATGCCTGGCTCAGCGAACTTCCCGGACAGCCCCGCTCCTTCAAACCCGTGAAATAACGAGGACGCCCGATGATCTGTTCCATGCGTCTATTAAGGCTTTTTTCAGTATCTCTGGCTTTCGTCTTCGCAATCTCAACGCTTTCAGCAGGAACGACAATGTCTTCAGCAGCCGACACCGGGAAAACAGCTTCCCCAGGCACACCAATTGTTTCCCCGTCGGCTTCGACCGCCTCCTGTACAGGAAAAATTGCAAGCTGGACTCCCGATCCGGCCGTGACTGCCGAACTCGCCTCTTCCCCGCAGCTTTTAAAGCAGAAACTGGAAGAGGCCATGCGCCTGGTTGTCAAAAATCCGAAGGTTCTGGATATCACCCTGGTCGAATTCGATCAGGTCTCGACAAGCCGCGGTCATCTCAAACAGGTCCTGGTCAATACCGAAGGCGGCGAAATCGAGAAGCTGATCCTTCACAAGGCGTCATTCGATTTTCAGGATGTTCAGCTCGACACGACCAAGCTTTTCCATGAAACGAAAATCGACACCATTTCGGTCTGCAACATCGACATGGATGTCATCATCAGAGAAAGCGATCTCAACCTCTATCTCGCTGACAAAGCCCGCTCAATCAAGGTCGACGATCCGCGCGTCGAAATCGCGACCGGCCAGATTTCTCTCTCCGGCTCGACGAAATACTCTCTGATGAAGGTCAAATTCTGGGCCAGTGGAAACTTCGAGGTGAAAGATTCCAAGCAGATCTGGTTTCATGCACGGAAGATGAAACTCAACAGCATGACGATGCCACGCGCCTTTGTCGGCACGATCATCAAGCGAATCAATCCGGTGCTAAATCTGGATAAGTTTCCCTTCCGTTTGAATCTGAAGGAAATCCGCATCGAAAAGGGCGCCCTGCACTTCATCAGCAATCGCCAGGGAGAGTGATCACGTCTGCCTGAGCGGCTGCGGCATGAAGTTTCGCCCCGAGAGGAGGCCGGTCATGCCGAAGCAGAATAGTGGGTTTCGTCTTCTTTTCAAAGCGTTGATCTGCGGTGTCTTTTTCTGCCTTGTGCTCGCATTTGCTGGACATGCCCATGTAGAGCGCATTGCACCTCCGTATCCGCCGCGCGGCACTGTTGCCGTTGAGGTTATCGGCGACGACCGCGGCTCGTTATCACTCTACGGGAGCGGCAGTGGCAGCTGGTGGGGAACCCGGTCACCGTCGTTTTTTGTCGAAGCCCGCAGGGGTGAGCGGTACAGATTGCGCGTTCGCAATGACTCGGGGCAGAGAATCGGTCTGGTGATCGCGGTCGACGGCCGGAATATCATTACGGGTGACCGCTCTTATCTGCGGGTGTCGGAAGGGATGTATATCCTCAACCCATGGTCCAGCGGTGAGTTCTCCGGCTGGCGGACGTCGACGAGAAGTGTCGCCCGTTTTTATTTCACGGATGAAAACGATTCGTATGCCGCATCATGGGGGGATTATTCTCAGATGGGCTTCATCACCATAGCCGTATTCGATGAACAGCACCCGGTCTATTACGAAGATCGCCTGTCCATGAAAGACACAGCCCCGGCTTCACCGCGCGGCGCATCAAAGATCGCCCCGGACAGGCAGTATGAGTCATCAGAAGCCGGGACCGGTTATGGGGAGCACGAATACTCTCCAGTCCAGGCGGTCGATTTCGAACCTGAATCATTTTCAAGAGAGCGCATTTCCATCCGCTACGACTGGTCTGAAAAAATTCACAGAATGGATCTGCACCCCGATGAAGATGCCCCGGGCAGGTTCGCGCCCCCGCCACGCCGCTAGCGGATGAAGGCCCGATGCACGCCCTGTCCGGGCATTTTTTTCGTCTGGATGATGTTCTTCTGGCTGCCGTTCTGTGCAGCTTCTCCCATTCCGAAGACCGCCACGATGGAAAAATTTCTTGCATCAGCCGTGGCTCAGACCCGGCTGACGCTTTACTATGATCCCTCGTATAGAACCCTCGCCTATCCAGGCGGGGATGTTCCGCTCGAACGCGGGGTCTGTACGGATGTGATCATACGGGCATTCAGAGCTGTCGGCATCGACCTTCAGAAACTCGTCCACGAAGACATGACAAGACATTTTCAGTCATATCCAGGAACCTGGGGACTTGCGAAACCGGATTCGAATATCGATCACAGAAGAGTTCCGAATCTTGAAACGTTTTTCTCACGCAAAGGGTTCAGAGTGACAACCCTTGCTCCGGATTCATTTATGACGGGTGATATCATTGTGTGGCGGCTGCCCGGCGGACGGCCGCACATCGGAATCGTAGCAGCCGGGAAATCGGACAATGCACGTCCGCTCTGCATTCATAATGTGGGTGCCGGCACTCGTCTGGAAGACGTTCTCACGGAGTGGCCCATCACCGGCCACTACCGTTTTCCGTTTTCCACGCCATAATCCGCACTCGATTATCCCGTTTTCAACGGCCGGTTGTACTTGCCAAGCGGTCGGGTTTCTGGTAAACGAATGGGTCTGGAAAGTCACTTCGGCTTCTTCCAATCCCATCTGCATGAACCTCAGGAGGTTGTATGAAAAAGTTTTTGTCGTTGGCCATGCTGGCCGTGATGGTTTTCTGCCTGTCCGTTTCCGCCATGGCTGCCAATGATCTGACCGGACGCATGGAAGAAATGCGCGCGCTCCGCACTCAGATCTGGGCCCTCATGTCCAAGCCGATGCCCACGGCCGAAGACCGCGCCCAGCTCGAAACTCTCAAGCAGGAATATGATGCAAAGCGACAGGGAATGCCCGCCCCCGCTGCCGTTCAGAAAGAAGTTCCGGCCGCCGTCGAATCCGACAAGGCTCCCACCTGCCCGGCCTGCCCGGCTGCCGATACGATCTGCCAGCCCAAAGCCGATACGGCCTCGTGCGCCTGTGAATGTCCCTGCTGCAAGATGGGCAAATGCGCCGGCAACAAGACCACCTGCGAAAAATGCTGCTGCAGGATGGGCAAATGCACCGCTGACATGACCTGCTGCAAGGCTGACAAATCCTGCTGCAAGATGGGCAAATGCGCCGCTGACATGACCTGCTGCAAGGCTGACAAATCCTGCTGCAGGATGGGCAAATGCGCCGCTGACATGACCTGCTGCAAAGAGGCCAGAAAAGCCTGCCGAAAGGGCGGAAAAAGGGCTCACAGACACGGAAAATGCACGATGAGCTGCCCCAAGTGCGCTCCCGCTTCCGCAGCCACGAAATAAAGCCGCAGATATCTAATAAATCCATGAAAGCCGCGGGGTGCAGACTCCGCGGCTTTCAGTTCTCATGATCCTGCCAGCAAGTGCACCTTGGCAGCCATAATGAAATCGTTTTCATGGAGTCCCTTGATTTTACTGGTTTTAAAAATAACCAGGCAAAATCCCCAGCCGATCGTCATCACAGGGTGATGTCCCTCGTGTTCCGCAAGGCTCCCGATCTTCTGGGCAAACTCCATCGCCTCAACAAAGTTTTTGAAGCTGAAACGCCTGTAAATGGACAGGGAATCATCGGCAAGCGTCCAGCCTGGCGTCTGAGAAAGGAGTTCCTGCGCCTGTTCCCGGGTCAGAGCCAAAATGCCGCCCTGGCAGGGAATGCAGGATTTTTGAGAAAGTCCCATTTCAGACTCCTTTTGATGGCGACGACGCCATGACATCGAACATTCGTTTCAGAGCTTCAGACGCAAAACGGCGTATATCATCCGCTACATGGATGACATTGATCGATCCGGGCTCGCTCAACACCCACGCCATGTCCTGAACGCTGTTTCTGAACATGTTCGGACAGCGCGACAGAGCGAGAGGAGCGATGCTGAGCCCCGGATACTGTCTCGAGAGACGCTCCACCAGGTTTATTTCAGTGCCGATCACGAATGCATCGCCGGGCTGCGCGGCCTCGATCTGCCTGATGATCCAGGCGGTCGAGCCGGCGCCGTCAGAGGCTTCAACGACATCGCGACGACACTCCAGATGGACAAGCACGTTTGTCTTCGGCATCATCCGGCGGGCATCGGACACCTGCTCGGCCGTAAACCGGGTATGAACGTGACAATGGCCATCCCAGAGGATCACGTTCGCCTTTTGAACCGCCTCAACGGTATTGTCACCAAGCGGCCGGTACGGTTTCCAGACGATGACTTCAGAATCTTTCATGCCTGAGGCGCGCGCAACGTTTCCGCCCAGGTGCTGATCAGGCATGAAAAAAAGCCGTGGACGCTGTTTGCATGCCCAGTCGATAATCCGGGATGCATTGGAGGATGTACACACGCAGCCGCCATGCCGCCCGCAGAAAGCTTTGATTGCCGCGCTGGAGTTCACATACGTCACCGGCAGCAGTTCCCGTTCGACATCAATGACGTCGGAAAGCTGTTTCCAGGCATCTTCAACTTCACCGATCGAGGCCATGTCCGCCATCGGACAGCCCGCGTCAGCGTCGGGGAGAATGACGATCTGCTCAGGCCCGGTAAGGATATCCGCGGTCTCGGCCATGAAATGCACACCCGCAAACAGGATCAGCCGGGCCGTTGTTCCGGCCGCAACTCGTGCCAGCTCAAGCGAGTCTCCCCGATGGTCGGCCAGTTCGATCACCGGGTCAGATTGATAATGATGGCCCAGAATCAGAAGGTCGGCCCCGAGTTCGCGCTTTCTCCTCCTGACGCGTTCCGCCGCCTCAGCGTCAGACATCACCCGGAAGTTTTCAGGAAGCTCCTGCATCTCTCAGCGCCGCCTTCTGGAGGTATTTCTGCTTACCATACTCCAATGTCTGATGCCGGTCAATCCATCCGCAGCCCCTGGAAGGGAACACGCCGCCCGCCTCGAATGAAATTATATATAGAATCATATAATTTTCATTCGGCCGGCAAAACGATTCATTCCCGATGATACCAATCATGGCAGTCGATGCATGGAGAACCGGCGGGAAAGCGCATTTCGAGGTGTTCGCCCCGGAAACGACGCCACTCATCGCTTTTCCATGCCCGAAGAACGGCGCTTCCCGTGGATTCGGCTGCCCATCCATACGCTCCCTCAATATCATACGGACAGCGGGCGAGCGTTCCATCCTGGAGAATATGCACTCCCAGGAGAGCATGCAGGCAGGGTCTTCTTTTCAGCGGCGTATAGCGCGTCGAGCCTGCATACTCTTCTGCCCCGAGATATTCATTGGCCCCGAGGATCTGAAACCATTGCACCTTCTGGGGCATCGATTCTGTCGGCCAGACAAAGAATTTCCGTCTGAACACAGGCGTGCAGACCTGTTTCCAGTAACGAAGAAAAGCATCCGCGATCGGTTCATTTTCCCGGTGCTTCAAGAGGGAAACACCCACTTCAGGCATGGTCTCATGGTTTTCCACTTTGCGCGCCGTCTCGGAAAGGAACTTCTCGATCCTCTCCCAGGAGCACCCGGGTCTGACCTTGTTGAAATGCATCGTTTCAAGGGCATCGACGCTTATTCTCACCAGATCGAACGCTTCCCACGGGAAGGAGGCCGGCGGTTCGGCATTGAACGATGTATACAATGTAATATGTTTGCTTTCCACCCTCCCGGCCATTCTCCCCAGTTCAGGGTTTGCAAGCGGTTCGCCCATTCCTGAAAAGACCCAGCGCAATCCTTCTGTCGGGAGAAGACCTTCCGAAAGCGACTCGAAGAGCTCGAACGGCATACTCCTGCGGGATCTGCGAAGGGCCGGCTGTGGGCAATGGAGGCACGAACCCGCGCACATACTTGAAGGTTCGACATACGCCGTCAGGGGCCCGAAATCGAGATAGGCTTCTTCCCAGCGCGCGTCGGATATCCAGTCGAGATACTCAAACTCAGGCTTTGCGAAGGCATCCCCACCACATCTCGCGAAAACGCCGGCGGCCCGTTCCCCTGCAAGGCGCAGATCGACAGGCATTCTCGGACGATTCCTCGGGGCATGATACTCACCGATTTTGAATGGATACAAGGGTTCTTTCAGCGCCCATGCAAGACCGCCCCGCGTCGTCATGATATCCGGATGGCTTGCCTGCAGCCCGGCGATGAGCGTCCCCTCAAATATCGCCCAGTTGGCACCGGTGACCCTGTCCTCAGAGAACGTCGCGTCAAACCCCTCACGCAGATGAAGCTGCAAACTCTCCACAACTCCTCGCCGGTCGACAAGAAGATTTGAGAGAGGAACGAAAACAAGCCGGTCCCAGCGGTGTTTTGCCACACACGCGGCAACGGGCGTTCCAAGCCATGTGTCCGTCCCAAGATCGCTTTCAAGCTGCCATCGTTCCTGGGATGCAGACCATGGCTTGCTCCTGACGGATGCGGAATCATAGAGGTCCACACCTATTCCGAGTCCCCGCGCCTGCTCGATGAGGGGTTCAGTCAGCTCCCCCGACGGGGCAAGAAGAACAAGCTCGTCAATCCCCGGGATACGCGCAAAACGTGTCCGCAGGATTTCAAGCGGCAATCCGACTGACTCGAGCGGCCGATCGAACCGCCACACGGGTCTGTATCGCGGCTTCAGATCATCAACAAACAGCAGGATTCCGGCTCTCACGCCTCTCTCCGATTTTCATTTCTTTCGTTGTCCGAAAAAAGACCGAGGAAAGTCGGCTGTTTTTTGAACCGACTTTCCTCGAGGGACAACAGGGCCGTTTCTGCCGGACAGAATTCACGCATAAACGTCCAGCGCAGCACCCTTTCCTTCTGCTTCCGCTGAAGAGACTTTCGTGGAATTAGCAACAGTGATGAGCTTCTTGGCCAGATCCAGGGTCTGTTGCTGACCCTGTTCAAGGATCTTCATCAGATCCGCAATTTGAGAACCACCACCGACGCCACTTACACCGGACATACGCCCCACCCCCTTCCTTCCCGCCTCAAACGGCAACATTCAGCCGCGGTCTGGGCGGCTGTTGCGGCGTTGCCGCGTTTTTGGCATGCAGTTTCATCGCTTCCGCCCATGTGCTTCGCAAATCCTCGATCAGAGGTTTGATCTGCCTCATCGGTTCAGGATCTTTCTTGATATTACTCTCTGTCAGTTTTTCAAGGAAAAACAGATACAGTCGTTCGAGATTGATCGCTATTTCCCCACCTTTTTCCTTATTTAACGATGTCAGCAGCTCCGAGATGATCGCCTGAACCCGAAGCAGGGAATTGCTTATCTGCTCGTTGCTTTTCGCCGTGAACGCCTCTTCCGCCTGCGTCATAAACCGCAGGGCACCGTCATACAGCATGAGAATCAACGCCTCCGGAGAGGCGGTATCTATCTGAGTCTTGCGATACGAGTCCTGCTGATTATTCTGTATCATCAGCGATCTCCTGCGGTTAATGGAACAAAACCGCCATGTTCGGCTGAACAGCAGGCCACTGTTTTGCGGAGACTTTCCATAGCTGTATCTATTAATGGCATCTGGTATTCATGGAATCTATGGACCGACTCGAGGAACAAACCGATTTGGTTGATCCAGGCCGAGGTTGCGGCTTCCCTGTCAGATTTCAGATGCTTCAACTCCGTTGCATGCCGGTTGATGAATTTGGCCTGGTGAGTGGCATACCAGGGATACATCTCCGTCGAATCAAGGAGATGATCATGGATTTCAAGCAACTCATGATACTGCACACGCCCCGGACCTTTCAGCTGATCCGGTTTGAGACAGGCCGTTGCAGCCCCTCCCAGCTTTCTGCAGATGGCCGTTGCACGGCGCAGATCATCCTGCTGCCGGCGCAGTTCTCTCGTCAAGCCTTCGAGATGCCCAATCATGCCCCGAACGTCCGTCTTCACCGGCACCGA
>CAZQYQ010000067.1:0-17493 GCA_964597625.1 uncultured bacterium | reverse complement strand
ATTCTCTGTGCTATTCTCGGCGGGCTGCTGCTGAAAGATCATTTGAGCATCCCTTCGCGACATCTCGTCATTTTTTACACCTCAAATCTTCGTGGCCAGATCAATCCCTTCCAGGGGGAAGTATCTGACCGGGTCTATGAGAAAGCCGGCGGTCTTGCCTTTCTGCGTGGCCTGATCGATGACACGATGAAAATGTATCGCATCGACCCGAAGCGGGCCCTCCTGGTCGACACCGGCGACAGTCTTTTCGGCTCCCCGGAAGCTGCGCTGACCATGGGGGAAGTGCCGTTCGAACTGCTCCAGAAAGTCGGATACGACGCGATCGCCATCGGTAATCTCGAGTTCGAATTCGGTCTCGACACGCTCCGTCGCTTCATCAGCACCAAAAAACTTCCAATGCTCGCCTGCAACTATCGCGATCTTGCCTCCCCGGTCGGCAACACGTTCCAGGGCGGAATCATCCTGGATAAGGGCGGCGTTCGCGTCGGCGTCATCGGTCTCGGCATGATCGATCTCGCCCGCAACACGCGCCAGGAAAACATCATGCAGATCGAGATCAGCGACATGCATGCCGCCGTTCAGAAAACGTCCGCAGCCCTCAAGGCGCAGGGTGCGGAGCTCATCGTTCTTCTCTCGCACCAGCCCAGCCTCGATACGCGCCAGGATCTCGCCGAACTGTTTCCTGATGTCGATGTGATCATCGGCGACCTCATCAGTTCCCAGACCCCGTTTCAGGGGAAGCGCCCGCTGGTTGTTCCCACGCCGCCGGCCCGTGGTGCGGGTGTCGGAGTGCTCAGAATTCCCTTCATCGGCTCAGAATGGAATCTCGAGAAAGCCGTTCAGACGACGCTGCCGGTCGATGCGGCAAATATCGCGCCCAATTCAGAGCTCGTCGGAGAGATCAGCCGCGTCGAAGCCAAGGTGGATAGTCTGCTTGAACAGGTCATTGCCGTTTCCGAAGGGAACTTCAAGCGCAGCTTCAACGAAGAGTCGAGCATGGGAAATCTGATCACCGACTCTATGCGCGCTTCCGCAAAAACAGATATCGCCCTGTTGAACTCGGGTGCCATCAAGTCGGTTCTGTCGTCCGGCTCCGTGTCCCTGCGCGACCTGTATGATGCGCTGCCCTTCGAGAATACGATCATGCGCGCCGATCTGGCCGGCTGGCAGATCGAAAACATCGTCGAAGAAGGTCTCAGCGGTCACGGCAGCTTTGTCCAGACGTCAGGGCTGACATGCACCTGCACCATGGAGAATCCGCCCGGTTTCAGGCTGGTTCAGATCGCGATCGGTGACGAACCGCTCGATTCAAACCGGATCTACAGCGTTGCCGCGAGTGACTTCATGTTCAATATGCCGCAGAGCTGGCCCGAGCTGAGGAACGGGAAAAATATGCGCGCCCTTGGCCTGCTGCGTGAAAATATGAGGCAGTATCTGGCATCGATAACGGTTGTGGCTCCCGCCGTCGAACGGCGTTTCATCGATGTGCCGGCAGGCGATGAGACCCTGCGCGTTCAGGCGCTCTCCCTGGAGCTTGCAAGCCTGTCGAGTTCCGTTGCCAACGACGGCACCTTCGATTCCCCGTATGGCAGGCTGATTGCCGATGTTCTGCGGGTCGAAACGGATTCGGATTTCGCGCTGATGCCTGCCACCGATATTCACAGCATGAATGATCCGCTCACCGTGCTTACGCCGTCGAGACTTGTTTCCGATATGCCGAAGATTTCCGGTGTCAGCACGCTCGTCGTTCCCGGGGAAAAACTCCAGCGGGTGATCGAAAACATGCTTGCAACGGGTGGCATGCCGCTGTGCTTTGCCGGTTTTTCGATCGAACTCAAAGATAATAAATTGTCCAAAATATTTTCCTGGCAGGGTGACTTTGATGCTCAGAGAACCTACAAAGTTGCGATGCCGGGCGATCTTCCCGGAATTCTCGGCAGTCATGGCGGGCTTGCAAGCCTGACAGCTACCCCATTCAGCACCGATCTGCGCCGAACGTTCATGAACGGCGTCCGCAGGGCCGGAGGCAAAATCGAACTTCGCCGTGCCGTTTTCTGACGTTTTTTCCCCTCGCAGCCTGCGGGCCAAAATCCTGCTGGTGTTCGTTCTCGTCCTCGTCATTCCGCTGTCCCTTCTGATGATCCTTTCCCTGCAGCGCACGGACGAGGCGGCGAAGCAGGATTTCGCGCGCCGGCTCGGCTATGCGGCAACCCTGTTCAGGGAAAGCCTCGAGGATCAGCTGGATTCGCTGCGGATCCGGGCCAAGACGGTCGCCGATTTCGATCTTTTCGCCGTCGCACATACCGGCTTCGCCGCATCGACGACCTCACCGATTCTGCAGTATGAGCTGATCCGCTCGGGGCTCGACTATATCGCGATGGTTCGCAGCCGCGGAAAGCCGTTTATAGAAGAAGGGATCCCCCCCGCCGACTCGCTGGAAAAAATCATTCCGGCCCTGTGCCATGTTCCCCTCAGTTACAATCTGTACATTCTCGGCCGCGAGCCCTGGATATTCGCGGCCGCGGAGATTACGAAACTGCGGGAAACGGAACCGGTTCATGTCGTATTCGCCTTCCGGCTCGCCCGGGACTTCGCGGACCGGCTGAAACGGCTTACGGGTGCCGAATTCAGCCTTCTGTACGGCGGCCGCCGGGTCCTGACAACGCTGATGGATATCTATGGAAAACGCATGACGGACAGTATTCCCGAGCTGATCGACCAGCGCACGGGCGAAATGGACGTCATGGGGACCCGCCACACGTTCGTTCGGGAAGTCGCCCTTCGCAGTAAAGTTTCTGAAGCGATTCTTCTCGAAATTTCCCTGCCGGCATCCGAGTTCGCGCAACTCGGGTCCCGCATGCGGCGCGACTTCAGCATTTTCGGCCTGCTCGGTCTGCTTCTGGCAGTCATCACCGGCACCTATCTGGCGCTTCACATGGCGCGGCCGATCAACCAGCTGGCGGAATCGACGACAAAAGTCGCGGCAGGTGATTATTTCATCAAAGTCGGCTCTGACCGGGGAGATGAAATAGGGCTTCTGCACAGGAACTTTCAATCCATGATCGATGGAATCAGGGATGAACGCGACCAGCGCCTCAGCCGCATGCGTGAATTGAACACGCTTTTTGAGATAAGCAATGCGGTGAACTTCATCACCGACTCCGAAGAACTGTTGAAATTCGTCCTGACGCATGCCATCGAAGTCCTCGAGGCAGAACGCGGTTCGATCATGCTGCTCGATGACACGACGGACGAGCTGATCGTGAAAGTGGCATCAGGCGGCCGGTTCCGGATCGTCAGCGGCACGCCGGTAAAGCTCGGAAACGGCATCTGCGGCCTGGTTGCGAAAGACGGCCGCGGCCGGATCTGCAACGACGGCTTCCGCGATCCCGAGTTCCGCAACTTCGGAAGCCTGCTTCCGGTCGAGGACATCAGGTCCCTGCTCTGTTCCCCCCTCAAATTCAAGGACGGCACGATCGGCGTCATCAACATCGTCAACAAACGGAGTGGATCGCCCTTCGAAGCCAATGATCTGAACCTGCTGAACCTGATTGCCTCCCAGGCTGCCGTCACCATTGAAAACAACAAGCTGTACGAACTTTCGATTACCGACGGTCTGACAAGGCTTTTCGTGCACAGATACTTCGTGGCCCGTCTTTCCGAAGAAGTGCTTCGTGCAAGACGCTACGGGCTGAAACTGTCGATGATCATGATCGATATCGACAATTTCAAACGATTCAACGATGTTTACGGGCATCAGGTCGGTGATCAGGTCCTGCAGCGGGTCGCCCTTTCCATTCGCGAAACGATTCGAACCGGAATCGATATTCCGTGCCGGTACGGCGGCGAGGAAATGACGGTCATTCTGCCGGAAACGCGTGCCGACGAAGCATATCTCACTGCGGAACGTCTGCGCGAGGCGATCGCGGCGCTGACAGTAAGCAATCCGCTCGGAGAGCTTCGCATCACGTGCAGCCTCGGGGTTGCCGCTTATCCGGGCGATGCGCATGACAAGGATTCACTTGTGCAGGCGGCCGACAAGGCCCTGTATCACAGCAAAAGAAATGGGAAAAACCGCACCACGCAGGCATCTGTTCTGGCCGATGAAGAGTCCTGAGCCCTTCTTGCCTGTTTCACCGAATCATCTGCAAGGAGACGTAACCATCAATGCTGTATGTCATCCTCACGATTTTTTTCTGGGGTATCACGCCTGTACTCGACAAACTGGCAGCCGTTCAAACCGATGCGACGGTCGCTGTTTTCATCAGAACCGCCTTCATCGCCGTCATCAGCGTTCTGGCTCTCTCATACACCGGAAAATGGAGCCTGATCGGAAATGTCACCCCGCGCACGGCACTGTATCTCGGCGTTTCGGGCATTCTTGCAGGCTGCGTGGGTGTTTTCACCTATCTGCGCGCGATGCAGGTCGTTCAGGATGCCGGAAAAGTTGCGGTCATGACATCGGTCTACCCACTCGTCGCTCTCGTCTGCACCGTCTATTTTCTGCAGGAAAAAATCACGACGGCAAAACTCGCCGGCTCGGTTCTGATCACCGCCGGGGTCGTCCTGCTGAATCTGTAAGAAAGCCCCGTCGGCTCAACGAACGTTCTTCGTTGCAGAGAGAAACAACTGGTAGGTCTGATATTTGCGCTGGTACTCGGCAAGCGCGCTGAGCGTTTCCATCGTCTGGGGGCCGCTTTCCCTGAGCATCTTGACGTATCTGTCATAGGCGGCAAGATATTCCTTGTGAGCCGTCTCGAGGCTGCGCTCCATCGCTGCCGCCCCGCTTGCCAGCGCCGGGGAATGCTCTGTCTGTGTGAAAGAGGCGGTCGGCACGGCATTCAGCAGCTTGTCCGTTTTCTCGGAACCGGCAGGGGCCGAATCACGACACCCGATACTTGTCAGTACGATGCCTGAGATGAGAAGAATCCGTATGAGCCCGCGGAGCATGTCCGCCCCCTTCCCGCATTTTATCTGATTATAGGAGTGATTTTCCAGAGGTGTCAAGGGCACTGATCCCTTATTCAGGTCTCGCATGCCCGGTCAGTGCCCCGTGAACAGCGCTTCCGATGCGGTTATAAAAAGAAGTTGAAATTACCCCGCTTCAAGGGTAAAATACCCCTTTAATAAAGCCCTCCAGGGGTGCGACGCATGTACGAAGCAGACAAGCCTCGGAAGCGTGGTTTCCCGGAAAGGGCACAGACCCGGGACCGGCACAGAGCCAATCAGTGACCCGGGAACAGGTGAAGGAAAGGGGAGACTTGCGATGCGCGTAATCCTCGAAAAGGGAACCATTTTTTATCAGGGCAAGTTCCAGCAGCTCGGCCGCATGGTGCTTGACCATGGCAAGATCACCGAGATCACGCTTGCAAGCGTGAAGGCAAAGAAGCCCAAGGTTGGCGGCAAGGAAAAGGGCGACAGCGAGAAAGTCATCAACTGCGATGGCAAATACATCATGCCCGGCCTGGTCGATGCACACACCCACATCACGCTCGAAGAAGAAGGAATCGGCTGGGTTGACGCTGATGTGAACGAGTCTTTCGGCCTCGTCACCCCGCAGGTTCGCGCATTCGATGCGCTGAAAATGCGCGATCAGGCTCTCGTCGATGCGCGCGCCGGCGGCGTCACCACGATGATGGTCGCGCCCGGCTCGGCCAACCCGATCGGCGGCCAGGCCTGCATCATCAAAGCCCGCGGCCAGATCGCCGAGGAAGCCAGCATCCGCGAGAGTTGCGGCATGAAGCTCGCTTTCGGCGAAAATCCAAAGCGCAACTATGGCGAGCAGAAACAGTTTCCCAGCACCCGCATGGGCACGGCTGCCGTCATTCGCGAGTGGCTGATGAAAGCCCAGGATTATTCCAAAAAGAAGAAATCGAAAGATTTCAAGGACCGCGATATCAAGCTCGAAGCCCTCATGCCGCTGCTCGAAGGCAAGATTCAGGCCCGTGCGCATGCGCATACGGCTGATGACATCATCACCGCCTACCGCATCGCCCAGGAGTTCAACCTGGATCTGGTCATCGACCATTGCACGGAAGGTCATCTGATCGCCAAGGAACTCGGCCGCTGGAAGGCCAAGGCCGTCGTCGGCCCGACCTTCTCCTGCCGCGTGAAGCCGGAACTTCGTCATCGCACCTTCGACACGGTTCGCGCACTGCTCGACGAAGGCTGCCTGGTCGCAATCACGACGGATCACCCGGTCATTCCGATCGAAGGCCTCAGCCTTGCCGCCGCCCTGTGCGTCCGCCACGGCCTCGAAGAGGAACGCGCGATCAAGGCGATCACCGAGTATCCGGCCGCTATTCTCGGGCTCGACAAACGCCTCGGCAAGATCGAAGCCGGATTCGACGGCGATGTCGTGGTCTGGAGCGGACACCCTCTCGACTCCCGTTCCAAGGCGGAGTCGGTGTTCATCGACGGCGCTCGGGTGCTCTGAGCCCTTCGCTCCGCGAACGCGGGAAGGGAGAGGTAATGTCGTCCATCCTTTTCGATAACGTCCGGGTCTATCTCAGTGGTGCGTTTTTTCCCGCTCAGAAGGTTCTGATCGAGAAAGGCAAGATCGCTGCGGTCGGCTCGAAAGTTCTGAAAAACGTCGAAACGGTCATCGATGGTCAGGGAAAATACCTGATCCCGGGCCTGATCGACGCTCACACGCATCTCGGCCTCACAGACCACGGATACGGCCTGTCCGGCTCCGATCTCTGCGAGACTGCTGATCCGATCACTCCGCATCTGCGGCCGCTCGATGGCATCAAGATGCGTTCCGACTCGCTGTATGATGCAAGACGGTCAGGCATTTCCGTGTGTATGGTCTGCCCCGGCAACTCGAATCTGCTCGCCGGGATCTGCTCCATCCTGAAGACCTACGGCAATTCGGCCGATGTCGGTCTCATCGTCGAACAGGCAGGCATCAAGATCTGCCTCGGAGAAGAGCCCAAACACACGCAGCTTGGCCACAAGGCGTTCCCGTCAAGCAGAATGGGAATGGCTGCGCTGTTGCGCGAAACGTTCATGAAAGCCCAGGATTATCATGAACTGAAGCAGTCGAAAAAAGGCCTGCGCGACCGCATCATCCAGATGGAAGCGCTCGGCCCGCTGCTCGATGGCGCCGTTCCGTTGCGCGCACACGCCCAGCGGCTCGAAGACATCATGGCAGCAATCCGTCTCGCCGATGAGTTCAAACTGAAGCTCGTCATCGAGCACGGCATTGAAGCGAATAAAATAGCCGGACTGCTCGCGGAAAAGAAGATCCCGGTTGTTCTCGGGCCGCTGCTCATCGCAGAACGGTCGACCGAGCTGAGGGACCGCATTTTCGAATGCGCCGTCCAGCTCCTCGATGCCGGTGTCGAAGTGGCTCTCACCTGCGACTACCCGGGTCTGCCCGTTGAAACACTGCGAATCGCGGCTGCCATGGCTGTCCAGTTCGGCCTCGATGAAAAGCGCGCCTTGCAGTGCATCACCGAAACGCCGGCGAAGATGCTCGGAATCGCGAATCGCGTCGGTCACATCCGCAAAGGCTATGATGCCGACGTCGGTCTGTTCAGCGGCCATCCGCTCGACATCCGGTCGAAGCTCGAAGTCCTCGTCATCGACGGAGAAATATTCAAATTCAATTGAATATTTTATATTTGCATTCATATACAGCCCCCGACAACAGACGGGGGCTGTTTTTTTCTCCCGGTCACACGGAATGACGACCGCCAATCGGTTTCAAAACCCGCTTGACATCGTGTTTCCGTGGGCGTAGCATCCATTCCGACATTTCCACAAGGAAATCGCCGAGTTCCGCATATGCGGGAGCGGGGGACCCAACATCGGGGCTTGTTTCCGGACCTTCGGAAAAGGGGACTTCCACCCCTCGCCCGTCAGCTAACCTCGCAGGCGTTGGAGGCTTTGCCATGACATACGGCTGATTGTTTTTCTTTCTTTTCGTTTGCCTCTCCCCCCGTTGCAGCCCATTTGAACGCCTCCGCCCGTTTCCTCCCTTCCGGAACGGTCTGAACAGAGGCGTCGTTTTCGTCAGTGGAGAAACCATGAGCCGTTCCCCGACCGCATCCCCCTCTTCAGCAACCAGCACACCCCCCCTCCAGCCGTCCGCCTCCGCACCGTCAGATTCAACGTCCGAAGCCATCGCAGGCCCTCCATCACCCACCATTTCCCCGCCTCACCCGGATTTCCACCATGCCCCAGGCCACCCGACGGGGAAAGCGCTTCTGATGCTTACAATCGGCGCGCTGGGCGTGGTTTTCGGCGACATCGGAACATCGCCGCTCTATTCCATCAAGGAATGTTTCAACGGTCCCGTGGGACTGGATGTCACCCCGGCAAACGTCCTCGGCATCCTTTCGCTCGTTTTCTGGACCATCACGCTTGTCGTCGTGATCAAGTATCTCAGCCTCGTCATGCGCGCCGACAATGACGGCGAAGGTGGAATCATGGCGCTGATGGCTTTGATTCTGCCGCGCGGAGACCATGCCGGCAATGGACTTGGCACGAAGGGCGCGCTGGTCGTCACGCTCGGTCTGTTCGGCACGTCCCTTCTGCTGGCCGACGGGGTCATCACCCCGGTTATTTCCGTATTGAGCGCGGTTGAAGGCCTGGAAATAGCCACTCCCTTTTTCAAGCCGTTCATCCTCCCGCTGACTCTTGGCATCCTGATTCTCCTGTTCTCGATCCAGAAACGCGGAACCGACGGTGTGGCATCGATCTTCGGGCCTGCCATGGTCCTCTGGTTCGCGGTTCTCGGCCTGCTCGGGCTTTCCTGGGTGATGCGCGCCCCGGAAGTCCTGGGCGCCGTGAATCCTCTGCATGCCCTGAGCCATTTCGCGCGGCATGGCTGGAGCGGTTTTTTGGCTCTTGGCTCGGTCGTGCTCTGCATCACCGGCGCTGAAGCCCTCTACGCGGACATGGGCCATTTCGGCACCCGGCCGATAACCCTGGCATGGTATGCGCTGGTTTACCCCTGCCTGCTCCTCAATTACTTCGGGCAGGGAGCGGTCCTTCTCTCAGGCGGCGAACAGGCGCGCCACAATCCGTTCTACGCCCTGGCTCCCGGCTGGGCGTTGTATCCGCTGGTCATCCTCGCCACTCTCGCAACCATCATCGCATCCCAGGCCTTGATTTCCGGGGCTTTTTCGCTTGCCCGGCAGGCAATTCAGCTTGGATACTGTCCGCGACTGGACATCGTGCATACATCCCGACAAACGGAAGGCCAGATCTACATTCCCGAGGTCAATGTTCTTCTGATGACCGCCTGCATCCTGCTGACGTTGAGTTTCCGGGAATCATCAGCACTGGCCGCCGCATATGGCATCGCTGTCATGGGCACCATGACGATAACATCGGTTCTGCTGTTTTTCGTCATGATGGAGCGATGGAACTGGAGCAGAAACCGGGCAGCGGCGGTTATCGGGCTGTTTCTCTGCCTGGACCTCCCCTACCTGTTTTCAAACATGGGCAAGATTGTTCATGGTGGCTGGGTGCCGCTTCTGATGGGAGGATTCATCTTCTGTCTGATGACGACCTGGAAACTCGGCCGCGCCACGTTGATGGCCGAACTGTCGAAAACCTTCTTTCCCCTCCGGGAGTTCATGAAGGTTCTTCCGCTTGAAAACCCTCATCGTGTCAGGGGAACGGGCGTATTCATGACCTCGAATCGGGATGTCGCGCCCATGGTGCTGCTTCATCAGTATAAGCACAACAAAGTGCTTCACGAGCGCATCATTCTTCTTTCGATCATCACGGAGCGGCAACCTGACATCGCCGAGATGCAGCGTCTCGAGATTCATGACCTGAGAAGCGGGTTTCATCAGGTGATTGCCCGCTACGGGTTCATGGAAACTCCCCGGGTGCCGGATATTCTCGACCTTTTGGAAGCCCGTGGAATGAAGATGAACCGGGCTGAAATCAGCTTCTTCCTCGGGCGGGAAACGCTGCTGACATCAGGTCGGACAGCCATGTCTCCCTGGCGGAAATCCCTGTTCGCCTTCCTGTCGCGAAACGCCCGGCCGGCGACCTCCTTCTTCCAGATCCCCCCGAATATGGTTCTGGAACTCGGCATCCAGGTCGAGCTTTAGATCAGGCGCAAACGTGACGGCACATTAGGCTGAGCGAACAGCTTCCGGGCTGTACGGAATCGGATCCGCGGCACCGGCGGCGGCGAAACCGCGCAGGCGCAGCACGCAGGATTCGCAGATTCCGCAGGCCGTTTCTTCGCCCTGGTAGCAGCTCCAGGAAAGATGAAGCGGGGCGCCCAGTTCGAGGCCGCGGCGAACGATCTGGCCTTTGTCGAGGTGCAGCAGAGGCGCTTCGATGAGAATTCCCGAGGTGGGACGGGTTCCCTCTCGAACGGCGGCGTTGAAGGCATTGATGAAGCTTTCGCGACAGTCCGGGTAGCCGGATGAATCCTCTTCGACGGCACCGATGAAAACCCGCACGGCACCGATGACTTCAGCCCAGGAAACGGCCATCGCGAGAATGTTTGCGTTTCGGAACGGCACATACGTGACCGGCACGCCTTTGCCGATATTTTTTGCATCGGGAACAGCCAGGGTTCTGTCGGTAAGCGCACTTCCACCGATCTGCCGAAAATGGCCGGCATCGACCTCCAATACATACTTTGCATTATAGAAGGCAGCCTGTTCCCGGAAGGCGCGAAGCTCGCGGGCCTCGGTACGCTGGCCATAGTTGAGATGAAACAGGGCAAGCTCGTAGTCCTGGCGCGCGATAGCGGCCGAGACGCACGAATCCATGCCTCCCGAGGCAACGATGACGGCAAGGGGCCTGGCCGTCATATCGCATACTCCGCGATGCTTCGCTCGGTTTCCCAGATCCGCACGGCCACGACCTGAACGCGGTTCGTTCCGACACGGGCAGCGAGTTCGTCGAAGATGTGTTTTGCGAAGTTTTCGGCGGTGGGAGGGATCCGGTCGAACGGCGTGACTTCGTTCACCATCAGATGGTCGAACCGGTCGCAGATCTCAGCCAGCGCCTTTTTGAGCACGGCGAAATCGACGACCATGCCCTGTTCATCGAGGGTTTCGGCCCCGACGACGGCCTGCACGCGCCAGTTATGGCCGTGAAGATTTCTGCACGATCCCTGATGCATCGGAAGCCTGTGAGCCGCCGAGAACGATGTTTCGGCAGTAACGCTATACATAACGGGATACCTCGTTGTGAATGGATGATCATGCTGGCATTTCGAGATTCAAAGGGCTGAGACAGGATATCGGCGTCACGCTTCGCCGTCAAGCTGCGCAGGGAACGGCCAGATCCTGAAAAATGGTTTCCGCCCGACCCGAGGTTCGATGCATGCACCCCGGTTCTGAAGGGAGTATACTGAATCCGGGAACGGGATGAACGACGCAGAAATGAACCGGTTCCGGCATGGAAGAGGGTATCATGAACGGACTTGTCATCAGGGCCATGCAGCCGCGTGATGTTTCTATCGTGGCCGAAATTGAACGCGAAAGTTTTCCCTGTCCGTGGATAGATGACAGCTTTTACGAGTGTCTCAAGTATCCGGCATTTTTCTGTTATGTCGCCACCCGCGAAGGCGAAGGGCATATTGTAGGCTATACAATCGGCGCATGCGAGGGTGAAGTCATGCACATCGTCAATCTCGCCACGGCCGTCGAGTGCCGCCGCTTCGGCTACGGCCGCGCTCTGCTGCGCCATCTGCTGGGTGAAGCGAAAAACAGGGGCATCCGGTCGGCATTTCTCGAGGTCCGCACACGGAATATCCCGGCACGTGCTCTCTATGCATCCGAAGGGTTCACTCAGATCGAGTTTCTGCCGCATCACTACCCCACTCCGCCTGATGACGGCCTCCGCCTTGCCGTCGAGATCTCTCCACCTCTTGAAAAATGCCAGTCCTGAGCGCAGGTTCTCTTTCCATGGCTTCAGATATCCAGAGCCAGGCCGTCCCCGTCTGAGAGATCGCTGCGAACGTCACCCGGCTTCCGGAACGAGACGCCTCACCACCCCGATGGTCACTCCCGAGCGATCGTACACGAGAGCCTGCATGCCCAACGCGCGGGCTGCCGTGACATACGCGGGAACGTCGTCGAGATACAGAATTTCTTCAGAAGCCATGCCGACGGCTTTCGCGATGGCATCGCGATAGATTGCCGGATCTGGCTTCATCGCCTTGACCTGATAGGAAAGAGTGATCTGGTCGAAGAAAGAAAAACAGGGGTGGTTCGAGATCGTCGATTTGAAATGCATCTCGTTCGTGTTCGACAGAAGGCCCATCCGGTAGCGGCCGCGCAAGGCCTTCATGAGTTCAATGGTGTCCGCCCGCCGTTCGAACATGTCGGTGTGGCGTTCAACAAAATCCTGTTCATCGAATGTTCTGCCTACGATAGCTTCGACGGCATGCCGATACTCGTCGGCTCGGATTCTTCCCGATTCGAGAAGTTCGAGCGGGCCGTGCGGCGCAAGGAGGCGGCGCAGCACGTCATCGACATCGAGGCACGTTCCCTCGCAAAACCGGACGACGGAACGCCTGTGATCGACGAACTCGAGAACATTTCCGTAATCGAACAGAACCATCTTCACGGGAAGCCGGATCCGTATTTCATCTGCCATGATGTGAGTATATCCAGGGTACGGGCATTTGTGCTATCATTCCAGCACAGCAAAAACGAAAAAATCACGCGGCCGCGGGCGCATTGCTGGCGTTATCGCAACGTGCGCGGGCAGAGCCGCCGGAAATTCCAAGCGAGGTATCAATGTCCACTTCCATGCGCATCAGCGCTGAACAACGTATTTTTGTCAATCGCACGCTCAACATGAACCATATCAAGCTTGTCGGCTTCGATATGGATTACACGCTTGCCACATACAACGTGCCGGCATTCGAGGAAACAGCGTACCGCATCATTCTCGACAAGCTCGTCAAAGACATGGGCTATCCGGCCGATCTGCTCGATCTCCACTTCGATCCCGAGTTCGTCATTCGCGGCCTGGTGATCGACATCGAACTGGGGAACTTTTTGAAGGTAAACCGGTATGGCTATGTCAAAAAAGCCAGTCACGGCAAGAAGTTCCTCACGATCGATGAACAGAAGAAAATCTATCCATCGACGGGAATCGATCTCACCGATCCGAGATATTATATAATACATACGTTATTTTCACTCGCCGAAGGCTGCCTGTTCGCTCAGCTCGTCGATCTGTGTGATGCGAAACAAATGCCGATGAACCTGAAAAAGGCATTTCACGACATCAGACGTGCGCTTGACGATGCGCACCAGGAAGGCAACCTCAAGGGTCAGGTGATCAACGATCCTGACCGGTTCTTCATCAGAGACCCGCGCATGGTCGAGGCCCTCAAGCGGCTCAAGGCCGCGGGCAAAAAGATCGCACTGATCACGAACTCCGATTACGACTACAGCCAGAAGGTGATGACGCACTGCTTCGGGCCATATCTGAATGGCGGCTCATGGCAGGACCTGTTCGATATCATCATCGTCTGCGCAAACAAGCCGGCCTTCTTTCAGCAGCACCAGAAGTTTCTGCGGGTCGACCCGGCGAACGGGCTTCTGGCAAACTTCCATGCCCCGATCCGCTGGGGCGGCATCTATCAGAGCGGAAACGCGCGCACGTTCGAAAAAGACCTGGGGCTCTCGCCTTCAGAGATCTTTTACCTCGGCGATCATATCTGGGGCGATGTCGTCACCCTCAAGGAGGCGATCGGCTGGCGCACCGGCCTGATCGTTCAGGAGCTCGCCACGGAAGTTCCCGCACTCGAACGCAACGCCGATACTCACTGTGATATCGTCTCGTCCATGGAGCAGAAAGAGGAGCTGGAGGATCAGCTGTTCGAGATTAAAGAGTCTCTGCACGGCGTTCCATCCGAAAAGAGGCCGCCCGAGGCCGACAAAAAGCGTGATGCCCTGCGGGAACAGATCGCGAAGATCGACGAGCACATCACGAAACTGATCAACGACGAGCAGCGCGATTTCAACAAATACTGGGGCGAAATCATGCGCGCCGGGAACGAAGAGTCCCGTTTCGCAACGCTGGTCGAAAGATATGCATGCGTATACATGGCCAGCGTGAGCAACCTGGCATCCTACTCGCCCTTCAAATATTTCAGACCCCCGCGCCGGTACATGGCGCACGATCCGCTTCATCTGCTCGAGGCCGGCACCACCGACATCGACGGGGAATAGCCCGCCAGGCCAGCAAGTTCAGCCGGCGGCGGGATCGGCTAGCATGGTCTGCCGGTCGGGCTCCAGATGGAAACGCGGTTACGGCCGGCCTCTTTCGACCAGTACATCGCCTCGTCGGCCCGCTTGATCAGATCCATCTTTTCCGTTCCATGTTCCGGGAAGGATGCGATGCCGAGACTGACGGTGACTTTCAGAAAGCCGCCGTCGAGTCCCGGGTAATCATAGGCTTCAACGGTTTTGCGAATGCGTTCGGCAACGCCGAGCGTGTTCTGGGCGTCGGTTTCAGGCAGAACGACCACGAACTCCTCCCCGCCATACCGGCACGGCACATCGATACTGCGGATCGCCTCACGAAGAATCAACGCGGTCAGTGAAAGCACCCGGTCGCCCATCTGATGGCCGTAGGCGTCGTTGAACTGCTTGAAGTGATCAATATCGAGCAGAATAAGACTGACGCATGAACCGTATCGTTTTGCCCGCTTGAGCTCGTTGTCCAGGGCCACCTGAAAATACCGGTGCACAAAGAGTTTGGTCAGGCCGTCCGTGATCGACAGTTCGTAGAGCCTGGCCTTTTCAATCGTCAATGCTATTTGAGAAGCCATCGTTCCAGCGAAGGCGGTATCTGCCTCGGTAAAGCCTTCATCCCGTTTATTGACGATGTTCATGACACCGATCGAGCGTTTCTCGACCAGAAGCGGCAGGCACATGATATTGCGGATCATCGTTCCGGTCTCCCCCGGATACGGCTTGAAATTGGGTTCCGAGGGGTTGTTGTCGAGCAGCAGTTTCTGATCTTCAAACACTCTGCCGGCAACACCTTCGCCCGGGGCGAACTCGATCCGCTTGCTGATCGGCTCCACACCCTCACCCACCGCGACATCAACGATCAGTTTCCCCGTTTCCTCATTGAACAGGAGAACGCTGCCTCGACCGGCTTTGAGGCCTTCGATGCACTTCTTCAGAATGAGCTGCTGAATTTCCCTGGCACTGTTGGCGTAATTGATCTGCTGACTGATCTCATAAAGCGTCGTCACTTCGAATATTTTCCGCTCAAGCGCGGCTCTGTTGGTGGCGAGCTGGCCGGTCATCTCATTGAATGTCCCGGCCAGAATGCCGATTTCATCGCGTGAATGAATGCCGCTCACCCGATGCTCGAAGTTGCCCGCCGCGAGTTCCTGCGTTCCTTTGATGAGTCGATCGATCGACAGTGTCAGATATTTGGAAAAGATAAAGCAGACCGCCAGGGTGACCAGGCCAATCAGAAGCATGACATAGAGAGTGTCCAACGTTGCCTTCCGAATGAATCGCAGCAGAACATCGTTGTTCCGGCTCACGTCGAGGAGGCCGACGACGGTTGATGACGCGTTCGTGATCGGAACGTAGGAGCTCGCCCACATGCCGAAAGCATCGATATTGGCAGCCGAGTAGCTGGGTTTCGCTTCCTCCCATGCGGCCAGCATCTCGTCAGAGATATCCAGGATCGGATAATCCGGCACGAACTCATCACCCATGTCCGAGCCATCGACGATATGCGTGAAGTATTTCCCGTTATATCTATAGATGGCGAACCAGTCGAGGTTGAAATGCTCCTGCATGCTGCGCATCATCGACTTTATTTCCACATAATAGGCATCGTTCACGGAATGGATCGTCTCCAGCCGCTTCGGATCGACAATACGACGGGATACCTCAGCGACGGCGCGCAGTTCGTCGATCATCGACCGCTCGAACTGCTCCATTGCCGTGCGAAAGACGATATACCCGGCGAGGGCCGCGCTGCACGCACCCAGAATGCCGAATATCAGAGACATCTTCCATTTCAGTTTCATGAAATATCTCCGTTCGCTGCGCAGGGTGCTCAGGGCAGAACCCGATCGACCGTTGCGCGATGGCGCCCGTCGGAATCGAATACGTGAATGCAGGAGTTCAGGGAATCAGCGACGTAGAGCTCTGCCGGAGCAGTGGCGAACGCGATTCCGAAGAGTTCGTTCAACCCGTTGGAGCCTGAAGCAGGAGGCATGAACAGATGTCGGACGAAACGTCCGTCCGCTTCGAAAACGGAAACCCGCATGTTTCCAAGTTCGGTGCAGTAGATACGGCCATTCTCGTCACGCGCGATGTTCTGCGGAAACAGCAGTTCACCCGGCGCCGTGCCCTTGCGTCCGATCGTTCGCAGATACGCTCCGGCGGCGGAGAATTCGACGATTCGGTGATTATACGAGTCAACCACAAGCAGCTTTCCGCTTGTATCGGCGAGAATATCGCTTGGGTTATAGAGTTGGCCGTCGTTTGCGCCGTATTCCCCGATGGTCAGCCGTACAGTCCCGTTCCGCTCGACAATGAAGACTTTGTTCAGCCGCAGATCCGTAATGGCGATTCCCCCATCCGGAAGCGGAAGAACCTGGCGGGGAAAGACGACAGGTCCCTTTTCGGAAAGCCAGTCGAGCTTGCCTTTGACGACTCCGTCGAGGCCCATGAAAAAGACCTCGGCGACGGCATTGGCGCGTTTTTCATCAGAGTCGAATGTCGCCTTGGTAATCCTTGTGTCGGCCATCAGCAGCTCGCCGGCGGGACCGAGATTCAACCCCCAGACCGCCTGCTCCGGCAATACCCGGATTTCACGTTCAACCCGGAAGTTGCGATCGACAACGAGAATTCTGAAGTTTCTCGAATCAGATATGACCAGCCGCTTCCCGTCGGGGGATGCGACGATCAGATTCGGCCGGCTCAGATGCGGATTGACACTGCCGCAGCCACACGACAGGCACGAAACCACGATCAGGAACAACAGGCTGATTCGCTGTCCGACGGTCTTTACCTCGTTGTTTTTCGCACGATTCGACATGTCACCCATGTCTTGGAGTGTACACTCTCCTGCCCCTTCTGCCAACAATTTCCTTGTATTCTCTTCCCCCTTCGACCACTTGCCCGGCGCAGGCTCGCATCGTATCATGACCGCTATGGATTCTTTTGAAAAGCGGCTGTTCGCATGTTCGAAAAAGCACATCGATACGGAAACTCTGGAATCATGGTTTCCCGAGTATCCGGCCTGCGTTCAGTTCGTGTCTGAAGCAATCGCCAGGGGAATCCTCGAGCCTGTAAAGAGTTCCGGCGTCAACGGACGGCTTCCCCGGCTCAACGCCCGTTACCGCATCATTCATCCGAAATCGGCCGATGACGATGGTCTCAGACATGCTCTTCTCGGGCTCCCCACCCCCCTGGATCCGGGGTATTACTCCTCGCATCCCGCACACTATTCCCGGGACCGCGAAATCGTTGATTCTATAGCAGCATATATTCGCAAACGTAACCGTGG
>CAZQYQ010000066.1:0-17538 GCA_964597625.1 uncultured bacterium | reverse complement strand
CGAGGGCAGAGAGACGGCGCTTGTGAGTCAGCTCGGCAAGAGGATTCGTCTGATCCATGAACTGGGAGAGCTGTGAACTTCCGAAAAACTCGTCAACAACGGCCGAAACCGGGCGGGTGTTGATGAGCAGCTGCGGCGTATAGCTGTCGAGATCATGAATCGTCATGCGTTCCTTGATCACTCGTTCCATGCGGGAGAGAGAGATGCGGAACTGGTTCTGGAGCAGCTCACCGCAGCAGCGGATGCGGCGGTTTGAGAGGTGATCGATGTCATCGAGGCGGCCGATGCCGTTCGAAAGATCGATCAGATAGCGGATGACACCGATGATGTCGTCGTAGCACAGAACACGGTCTTTCACGACCGCAACGGCCGCGATGCCGAGATCCTTGAGCTGTTTTTCCGCATCCTCGGTGATCGTGGTGTTCTTTTCGATGAGAATCTCGCCGCTCTTCTTGTCGAGGACGGATTCATAGGCAGTGCGGCCGGCCAGCATCGTCAGATCCTTGTCGATATCACGCAGGCGCACTTCCGTATAGCCACGGTTATACATGATGCGGTAGCCCTTGAGAGCATCGCCGAGTTCGATGAAGATCGGCAGCATCATGGTTTCGAGCATATCGGCAAGTTTTTTGGTGACCTTTTCGCCGGCCTTCACGAGAACGTCCTTCGTCGCAGGATTCACGACATCCTTGAAGGCGATCTGCTCAGACAGGCGGTCGGCAAGCCGAAGCTTCTTGTCCATTTTGTAGCGGCCCACGAAGCCCAGATCGTATTTCTTCGGATCGAAGAACAGGCTGCGGATGAGCGTGCGGGCGTTTTCCTCGACAAACAGATCACCCTGGCGAAGCTTCGAGAAAATGACCTTGAGAGACTCGGTAGCAGCCTTGGCAACCTTCTCGGGACCTTCCGATTCGCTGATCGCCTGTTTGTCAAATTTGAGTGAGCTGACAATGCTTTCATTATTGTCGAACTCTTTGAGAATCGCTTCGTCGGAGTTGTAGCCAAGAGCCCGCAAGAACGTGGTGATCGGAATCTTGCGCTTGCGATCAAGTCTGACGAAAATCGCGTCTTTCATCAGGTCGAGCTCGAATTCCATCCAGGCGCCGCGGTAGGGAACGATCTTCGCGGAATAGAGTTTCTTGGCGCGGTTGAAACTGAAGTAGACGCCGGGCGATCTGTGCAACTGGCTGACGACAACGCGCTCAGCGCCGTTGATGATGAAGGTGCCGCGCTCGGTCATGCAGGGCAGGTTGACCAGGAAGATCTCCTGTTCTTTCACTTCGCCCGTCTGCTGCATGATCAGCTGAACCTTGATATTCAGCGGAATCGAGTAGGTCAGATCGCGCTTGCGGCACTGATCGGGGCTGTGCTTGACGCGAAAAGGGGTGTCACCGATGAAGGCGATTTCACAGTCTTTCTCGGTGAAGCTGCAGTCATCGAAAAGGCACTTTTTATTGAGCTTGAGCTGGGGGCAGTTCTTACACATGGATAGTCCCAGGCCATACTCACTGTACTCAAGGCAGAGATTGCCGACGTAGTCCTGAATGGGGAAAACCTCAAGGAAAACCTCCTGAAGACCGTGATTCTTGCGGTCCGCTGGAGAAACGCCGGGCTGGAGAAACCACTCGAACGATTTCAGCTGGATGTCGATCAGATTCGGAATATCCCGGAACGTCCGATCTTCAGCCATCAGAATTCGTTCGGCTCCCATTGTCTGTGTAGTGACCATTGTCTGCCTTACTCCTTCCCAGATCAAGCGAATATCCCGTCAACGCGAAGAGCGCAGACGGGACGTGTCAAAATATACGCGGGGAGATATTATCAGGGCGGCCGGGGCGGGCGCTCGACGCAACACAGGTAGCAGCGGCCGACGCGGGGTTATTCCCCACGTTCGAAACAGCTTTGGTTCCACAGGCGTGCTTTGCCAATTTAAGTAGAACTCCCCACCAGTCCGTACGTTTCGCCATCTTCCCCCTACCCATTAAAACGGGTTGCGCATTATACCATCCGGTCCGGGGTACGTCAACGATTCAAGCATAAAAATTGCTTACCCGCCATGAATCTCCTTCTGACAGCTCCTCTCCAAGGAAACTGCCGCATGAAACTTTCTTGTCAGATCACTCCATTTTACCCGTTTTTATCCATTGCCCCGTGACAGTCGGTACAATTTTCCCGTTGCATCCGGAAGGCGGTCTGGTATAATAGGCGCCCATGCAACTGACCATTCAACTCGCTGAAGCGTTTCTCGATCAGCCGACCGGCGTTCTGTCGATCCACCAGATCGCCAAGAAGCTTGGCATACCATATGGGACCGCATATAACCGTGTCCATCAGATGGGCGAACTCGGGCTGATCGACATCGTTCCCCAGGGAAAAGCCAAACTGTGCGCGCTGAATCCGGCCAATCCTATGACCGCTTCTATCCTGGCCATGGGAGCCGCCCAGGCAACGCATCGTTTCCTTCGCGAAGATACGCTTCCGGCCCGAATCGCCGCGAACACCCGGCTCCTTTTCGAAGAAACCCTCAGCGAACATCTGCATACAGCGATACTGCTGAACCTCCAGGCATTTTCTCGACTGAAGCCCTCTGAAAACGACCTGGACCCGATGGCGGAGGCTCCGGACACCGGTGATCCGGTCGAACTGGCGGACGACGATCCCGCATCGCCGTCCCTGGATATGTTCATCGTCCTTTCTCCCTGCGATTTTCCGGAAAGCAGGATCAAGACCGCCCTTCAGACGTATTTTCCCCCGTCCATGCAGCCGCGCGTCACTCATATGGTCGTCACTCCGCTCACCCTCCTCGGGATGCTTCACGAGCGGGAAAACGAAGCCGGTCACTCGGCCTTTCAGATGCTGCGCAGAGGCTTGATCCTCACCGGGTTCGAACGATTCTTTTCGATCGTTCTGAAGGCTTTCGCAACAAGACGCTTCTGAACCCCCCCGGATCTGCCGATAACAGATTCTGTATGAGCCGTCTTCGACCATGGCTGTTAACCGGCCTTCTCCTGGGGAGTATCACATTCACCGTGATGGGGCAGAATTCCCCCCTTTCGCGGCCCGGCTCCCCCACCCCGTCAGCCGCTCCCGGTCGGTTCGGTCCGGGTGGAAAACCAGCGGCTCAGAATGCCGCCCCCTTTTCCGGAAATGACCCAAGCGCCCGCACGTTCATGACTCAGGCGCAGGGCCTTCTGGGCGAGGGGCGGGCCACCGAAGCCAAGGAAGCGATGAAAACGGCTCTGAGGCTCGAGCCGATGAATATCGAAGCCTGGAATCTGTATGACAGGGCGGTCGAAGCCGAGTATCTGGTCAGAGCGAGGGAAGAGAAGATCAGTCCGGTGGTGGATCGTGATCTGAAGCCCATTTTCGCCATCGACAAGGTCGAAAGCTACACGGAATACAACTCCCTGTTCGTCGTCGGCGAAGTGAGAAACATGTCTGATACGCTTCGGCAACGCGTAGAGCTGTCGGCACAGCTGTTCGACGAAAACAAACAGGAACTCCGCAAGGAAAGCGGAGTGTTGCGGTTGAAAGACCGCGGACTCTTTCCCAGCGAGAGTTCCCTTTTCGAGATCGAGTTTACAAACCCGCCACCCGGCGTGAAATCGTTCCGGGTGAGGGTTGTGAGCTACGAATAATCAGGCTCGTTACTCTTCGGAACAGCCAAGGCGGACAATGGTGTGTCTGCCATCGAAGAATTTCACCAGGTGAACCATGGCGAAAACGAATGCCACGAAGCCGATCCAGCGCAGCCAGCTGTTCTCGACCATATCAATGAGATCTTTTTTGAACTCCTTCATTTCCTCGGGAAAGGCGAACATCAGAACGCCCATGAGAGCAACGAAGGGCAAAGTGCACAACCAGAACAGTTTTTTCATGAACCACACGGCTTTATTCTCCCGGATGCGGTAGATTGATGCGCCTATCTTATCAAAGCCTTGTGTCGAATGCAAACATCCGTACAACCTCCTGTGTTAAACTTGGTGCATGTCATCTCCAACTGCTGTTGATGCGCCTCTTATCGAACATCTCGCCGAGCTTCGCCGGCGGCTGATCACGGCGTTGCTCACGGCGTTTGCCGGCTTTCTGGCCGCATGGGCAGCCTCAGACACGCTTATTTCGCTTGCGCTTCACCCGTTGCAGCAGGTCGCGCCACAGATGCATCTCGTGACGCTGAGCGTCACGGAAGGCTTCGTAACAACGGTCAAACTCGCCGCATGGGTGGGAATATCGCTGTCATTTCCCGTCATCATCTGGCAGGTCTGGGCATTCGTGTCTCCCGCTCTGACCGCATCAGAGCGTCCATGGGCGCTTGTTCTGCTTCTTCCCGCCTTATTCTGCTTCGCCCTCGGCGCTTTGTTCTGCTGGGGGGTGATTCTTCCACCGGCACTCGGATTTCTGATTTCAACGAACGGATCGGTTTTTCTGCCCGCATTTTCCTATGGCGCCTATATAGATTTTATTATCGTCTTTATGCTGGTCACCGGGATTCTTTTCGAGCTTCCGCTGCTTCTGGCTTTTCTCGATGCCGTCGGCATCCTCCCGGTTGAAACGCTTCGCACGCATCGGAGGCATTCCATCGTGATCGCTTTCGTCGTCGGCGCGATCTTTTCGCCGCCCGATGTGGTCTCGCAGATTCTCGTTTCCGTGCCTGTCGTCCTTCTCACGGAAGCGGGAATCTGGCTCTCCGTGCTGAGAAGACGATTCGTCCGGCGGCCGGAGCACCTCAGAAATGAGTAATTGCGCTTCCCCCGAGGATAGACTATTATTTTTTTCAGAGGAAAAGACTTTCTCTTCAGCGCAGGAATGCCGATACGTAATCGATCTAACATAGGAAAGCCGGGCGAGCGATGAGTTGGTTTTCAAGAAAAATCACCGATCCCAATGAGGCGTTTACGCGCCTTCTGTCGCCCGATAAAAGTGTTTCACAGGGCGCCTTTGATGATTTCGTCGCAAATCTCAACCATCTTTTTGTCGAGTTTTTGTGCGAGAAATTCGAAGAAAACAAGAGTCTCGATGTTCGTCTTCGCATTCTGGAAATTTTCGGGGCAAGTCACTCCTCGCTCTCGGGTGAAGATCTCCGCATCATTCTCAAATTGATCATCTATCCCGATTCGATCCTGCGGGAGACCTTCAGAGAAATCCTTCAGGGAATCGATGAAGCGCGGCTCAAGCCCCTTGCGGAGGTTCTCTGCTCGACGGCCGATCCCGGAATCCGGAGTATTATCCAGTCTTCGATCGAAAAATCAGGCCTGATCGATAAATTTCTGAAAAAATGGAACGAGTACACTCCGAAAGATAAAATCCTGTATCTCGAAGAGCTGGTCAATCTACAGAATCCGCGCCTCTACCCAATTTTCATGGATATCCTCAAAGAAGAGGTCATCGAGAGCAAGCGGGACGAAAAGCGCATTACCCAAGTCGAGTTCGGGAAACATCTCGATAAGATCAAGGATGTGTCATTTCTCGATCTGGCCATCAAGAACCTTCCGAGCGTCGATCAGACGATGTGGTATCCGCTTTTCAAATGTCTCCAGTTCCATCAGGATGCGTTTTTCAAAAAAGTATTTGAGGATTTCGGGCGCAAGAGCGAAGGCTACAGGCTCAAGGTCATGCAGATCATTGAGCAGCTGTCAGACCCGCTTTCCTATAAATATCTGTTTCCCTATCTGCTCGATAAGTTCAAGGCAATTCCGCCTATCGTGACGAATACCATCCAGGGAATTGTCAAGAGATTCGCGGAAGAACTGGACGGGATGGCCCCGGAAGCCAGAAACGCCCCTGCCATGCTGGAAAAGATCACCTCCTACGTGAAGCCGCTCGAGGAGCATCTTTCAGACACCTATATCCAGTCAAGCATGATCATGTCGGAATGCCTGCTTCGCATAGGACGGCACCACACCGACGTCATCCTCAGAAATCTTCCCAAAATCCATAAATATAATGAAACATATTTGAACGGGTTCCTCAAAGGCCTCGAGCCGGATTTCCGCAAGAAGATCCTGATTGAAGCCTGCTGCTATAAAGAACTTGGGACCGGTCGCACGGCACTCCTCCTTCTTGGCAACCCTACGGAAAACTTCATCATCGAGACTCTCAATTCCCTGCTCCTCGAACATTTCATGGATGTTCCCACACAGATTCAGGGCGAACTCATCAATCTCATGATGGATCCGCGATTGAAGCGATTCATCGAGGAAGTTCTCTATCATAACGATCCGAGCCTGCGATCGCGGATCCTGCAGATTCTCGCGGAAAGCGGATCACAAAATGCCCTTTCGATCCTTGTTTCGAAGATGCGCGACCCAGACTTCTCGGTCAGAAAAACGATTCTTGGGCTCCTGAATCTCAAGCATTTCCAGAATGAAGCCGGCACCGAGGCATTGATCGAGTTTCTGAAAGATACCGAGCAGAAAATCGTTCTCGAGACGATCGAGATGCTGAAACAACGTGATTCCTCAAAAATTCTCAGCGCGCTGACCCGGATTCTTTCCACAAAAGACACGCGGATCCGTGACGCGGCACATGCGGCAATCGCTTTTATCACCCGGCGCAAATTCATCAGCGGGTTCGACCACATGACCCCCGAAACAAAGTATGCCATCGGGACATCGCTGATCAAAATGGATCCCCTGTTCCTCGAAGACATGACGCGCGATCTTTCTGCTTCAGATCAGCGCACCCGCGTTCTTTCCGCGAAAATTCTCGAAGTCCTCTGCGATCATATTCCACCCGAACTGAAAACGAATCTGATCGTTGCCATCCAGGATCCCGATCCTCACGTCCGTTCCGTCGTCATCATGGGCCTCGGAAAAATCGGCGGCCCTTCCGTGGCAAACATGCTGGTCGACTTTCTGAAAGACCAGGACGATCGTGTCAGGGCGAACGCCGTTGAAGCAATGGCCACCGTCGGCGACATGTCGCTCGTCAACGATATTTTACCCTGTCTCTACGACAAGAATAACCGGGTGCGCGCAAATACGATCATCAGTCTGTGGAAACTCGGATATTACCAGATATATGAACCGGTCATCGACATGCTCCGCAATCCCGACAAATGGATGCGCGCATCGGCGGCTTTTGCCCTCGGCGAGCTCAAGGATACGCGTTTCCTGCCGGTATTGATCCAATGCATGCGCGACCCGGAAGCCGATGTGCGGCGGAATGTGGTTCGCAGCCTCGGCAAGACAGCCGATCCTTATACGCTGGCTCCGTACATCAGGCCGCTCAGATTCGATCCGGATGAAGGCGTTCGCAAGGCCGTCTCGGATATTCTGGCCGCAGCGACGAAAACCAAGGCATGAACAGATGATCTGGCCTTTCTCAGCATCCGAACCCCCGCAGGACCTGATCCGGAAGCTTGCTGACCCGGATCAGTCCGTCAGACAATCGGCATTCAAACATCTTGAGGAGCATGAAGCTCCCGAAACGAACGGACTCATTCTCGAAGCGCTCAAAGATGCTTCCGATGGGCAACGGGATCTGTTGATCCCGCTGATAGAGCTTTCCGGGAAACGTGGAATCGAAGATGCCGTCGACACGCTCGCGGAGTTTCTGGATGAAGACGAAGCGGTGGTCCGCATCGCAGCTGTCCAGGCGCTGCTCAGGATCCCAACGCAATCAAGCCTTGAAAAGCTCATCCCGCTTCTTTCAGATGCCGATCTCACGATTCGGCGGGATGTGCGTGACGGGATCGCGCGGGTGTTCGGCGAAAAGTCCATGGGGGCGCTTGTTCGTGCCGTTCCGGAAGATCACAACTCGACGCTGTATTTTGAAATCGTTTCGCTGTTCGAAGACCTGGGTTTTTTCGAGCTCCTTCACGAGCAGTTCTACCACCCGGATCCCGAAGTGCGACGTTTTCATTTCGAAACGCTTGTCCGTTTTCACCGCCCCGACTTTGTTCCGCTGTTTCTCGAGATGGCTGATGAAAGTGATCCGTCGATCCGCCGGCGATTGCGGGATGCGTTGTCTGAATACACACCGGACGAATTACTACCGGCATTTCGGGAAAAGCTGCTTGAAAACGCTGATTCGGGGCTGTTGCAGCTTACCGACGACATCCTGATAAAGCGTTTTGCCGAAGCACGGCGCAGTCTTCTTGAACTTTCCGCTTCGATGCCACCCGGTGAAGGACGCGAAGTGCTCATATCAAGGCTGCTCAAGCGCCTCGATCCGATGTTGTTCGAACCGGCCCTGAAGCTTCTCGATTCAGAATCAAGCCGCATCCGCCTGATGACTTCTGATGCCCTGGCAACGATTGCCGACACCGTCAGGGACAAAGCGAAAAATCCGGAGGAAGAGCGGCGCAGTTCATTCGATGCGATGCTTGAAACCTGGCGTCAGTCACTGTTTGCGCGAATAAACAGTGACGAACACCTTCATCCCGAAGCAATGCGCCTGTTCTTCCATCTCGCCATAAATGACCAGAGCATGATCCGCCCTATTCTGACGCGGCTGTTATCCGTCTGCTTCGCGGATACGGTGAAAGCGCTTTCCGACTGGTCGTTCGACGATGTTTCAGCCCTTATCCGGAATGCGCTGAAGGATGACCCGTCGATCGGAGCCCTGCTTCTTTCAGGTCAGAGCAAGCAGCCGTCATCGTTTCTCCTGCGGGTTCTTCTCAAAAATGCAGGCGTGCTCGACCCAGCCGACCGTGTGGCCTTTTTCCGCAAGCAGATGGGTTCCCGCTCCTTTCTGGTGAAACTTTCAGAGCTGCTCGCCGACGAAGATCCCGAAATCCGCGCTTCGGCTCTCGAGTTCATGGGCGAGTCCGGCGGGGATCAGCTTGCCAAGATCGTCGAAACCTCGTTTCGCGATACCGCCCCGATCGTGAGACTGACTGCCGTCCGGCTCGCGCAGAAAAGCAGACACCCGAAAATCATCACGATGCTTGAAGACGCGATTGCCGATCCATCTCCGGAAGTAGCCTCCGAAGCGCTTCGAGGTCTCAAACAGCTGCTGCCACCGGAGCGGCTGGCCCCGTATCTGACCCGTCTCGTTCACAGCCCTGACGAAGAGCTGCGCAACTTTGCGCTCCAGGAAGTGGCGAAGATGACCCAGAAACGGTATCTGGAAAACTACAACACCCTTTCGCCTGAAGTTCGCAAACTGGCCGGCGGTGCGCTTCTGAAACTCGATGCAAATTTCATTGAGCAGCTGATCGTCGAGCTCAAGTCGCTCGATCCAGAACTGAGGCTCCGGGCCGCACGCATCATGGAGAACATTCAAATCGGCAACCGGGGCCGGGAAGCACTTCTCGGCGCGATGAAGGATCCGTCCAGAAAAGTGCGGGCTGCCGTCATCAAGACCCTGGGCATTATCGGTGACCGCGAACTTCTCGGAAATCTGATCGAGTTCATCAATGATCCTGACGACCGCGTCAGGGCGAATGCAATCGAGGCAATTGCAAGCGTCGGTGATTCCCGCGCTCTTCAGCTGCTGTTGCCGTTTTTGGAAGACTCGAACAATCGCATCCGGGCGAACGCGGCCCTCGCGGTCTGGCAGATCGGCAAAGTCAACGTTGTTCCGGTTCTGCAGAAAATGCTATCGGCCCGTAACCCGCTCATGCGCGCGAGCAGCCTGTGGGCATTGGGTGAAATCAAACAGCCCAACTCGCTTCCCATCGTTCTGGCGCACATCCGTGACAAGGAAGAAGTGGTCCGGCTCAACTCGGTCAGGGCCGCCGCCAAAATCGCTCCGCAGTCGCTGAAACCCTTCATTCCGTATCTGAGAAAAGATTCTTCCGCCGAGATCCGTAAGATCGTGACAGACTTGAGCTACAAGGTGCTGTAATGGACCAGACCGAAAGCTACAAGGTATTTGCAAAAGCCCTGCGGGACTACTTTTCACCGCACCCGTGGGAAAACGAAGTGCTCCTGCTTCTGCTTCTGCCGACCATCTTCATTCTGATCTGGCTCTTCTTTTCGATGCGCCCGTCATCGAAGCAAACGGCGGTTCCGGCTTCCAAGCGCGATCTCGAGTTTTTCGAGATCGCCCGGCTGCAGAAAGGGCTCGAATCGTTCGACAGGGATCTGCTGGTTGATCTCGCCGAGCGGGCCGATATCCGGCCGGTCTATAGAATCCTTCTGGAGCGGAGATTATATGAGAAGGCTCTGAGAAAGGCAGAGGAGGATACCGTCCAGGGTCTTCCCGGTGCCACCGACCGGAAAACGATCGAGTATCTGCGACGCCTTCAGAAAAGAATTTTCAAGCCTCTCGTCTGAATCCGGCCGTCCATCGCACCCGGGCAGTGTCATCGATCCTTTTTTGAGTCAAGAATGATCGTGACGGGCCCCCGGTTCCGCTGTTCGATCGTCATGTCGGCTCCGAAGACGCCACCCGCGACATCCCGGATGCCATATTCCCGCAGTTTGAGCATGAAGTTCTCATACATCGCCTTAGCCATAGACGGCTCTTCCGCGCCCGAAAAACCCGGACGATATCCGTTTCGGATGTCTCCATACAGGGTGAACTGCGAGACGACGAGAACCGCAAGCTTTTCGTCCGCTGCGGAAAGGTTCATCCGTCCGTGTTCATCCGGGAATATGCGCAGCCTTGCCGTTTTTTTCGCCAGCCAGTCCAGATCCTGCTCATCATCTCCCCGGCCGACCCCGAGATAGCAGACCAGTCCGTGCCCAATCCGGGATACTTCCTTTTCATCGACGCTGAGAACGGCTTCAGACACCCGCTGAACAACGGCCTTCATAGAATACTCCATATATATCCAGCATAATAAAAGCGCCCCGGCGGACCGGGGCGCAACTGACGTAGTGGACCGGGATCAAGCACCCCGGCGATTCAGTTTGTCGCCCGTCATGAGGAGAAGAATCGGGCTGGCAATGAAGATCGAAGAGTAGGTTCCGAAGATGATGCCGAACGTGAGAACCAGAGCAAAGCTGTGAATCGTCTGTCCGCCAAGCAGCAGCAGAGCGACCGTCGAAAACAGCGTGGTGAGGGAGGTATTGATCGTGCGGCCCAAAGTCTGGTTGATCGAGTCGTTGATCAGCGTCACGAAACTGCTCTCGCGGGAGATGCGCCGGTTTTCACGGATGCGGTCAAGAACGACAATCGAGTCATTAACCGAATATCCAAGAAGAGTCATGAGTGCCGCAAGCACCGTAATATCGAACTCGATTCTGAAGAGGCTGATGAAGCCGCAGCAGATGATCAGATCGTGAACCAGCGCCAGAACAGCTCCCGAAGACGACTGGAGTTCGAACCGCCAGGCCAGATACAGCAGAATGCCAACGACTGCGAGAACAGCAGCATACATAGCCTGACGTTTCATGTCATCGCCGACGGTGGGGCCGACATTGGCCACTTCAAGCGAGTCATCCTTGAACGGCAGATCCGCTTTGAGGTTTTTGACAATGTCGCCGTGGAGTTTGCCTGTTTCCGCGGTATCCATGGCGGGGGCCGGGTACTGGATGATGAACTCGTGGCCCGTGCCTTCGGCGACGGCCTGAATGACAAGCTGCTCGCCCTTGAAATACAGATCGGGCATTTTGTTGAACACATCGCGAATCTTGCTTTCGGAGACTTCCTGGTCGAAGCGAACCCGGATGATGTTTCCGCCCTTGAAGTCGATGCCGTATTCAAAGCCTCTCGCAAGCATCAGCAGCAACGACAGCACGATCATTGTGCCCGAGAACGCGAAGAAATGATTGCGATATCCCATGAAGTTGTATTTCATCGTGTTATCCCTTCCTTAGCTCGTCGACTCAGATACTCAGCGTCGTTGCAGTTTTGGAGCGGCTATACATCAAGTCGAGAGCCAGCTTCACGCAAATGATGGCAGTGTAGATATTGGCCACGAGACCGAACCCGAGGGTGGTGGCAAAACCGCGAATCGGGCCGCTGCCGAATACATAGAGAATGGCAACCGTGAGAATCGTGGTGACGTTCGAGTCGATGATGCAGGCGAGAGCACGATCAAAGCCGGACTCAATGGAAGCGCGCACCGTTTTACCGGTTCGCAGTTCTTCCCTGATGCGCTCGAAAATGATGACGTTCGCATCGACAGCCATACCGACGGTGAGGATCAATCCGGCGATGCCGGGCAGAGTCAAGGTTCCGCCGAAGAACACCATGAAGGCAAAGACGATCATGGTATTGAAGATGACAGCCAGATCTGCCAGGAACCCACAGAACCGATAGAACATGATCATATAGACAATAACGAGCAGTGCGCCGAAGATCCCGGCGCGAATGCCCGCGTGAATCGATTCGGCACCGAGGGTCGGGCCGACGACGCGGCTTTCGAGGAGAATCAGGTTTGCCGGCAATGCGCCGGCGCGAAGCACGATCGCCAGGTTCTGGGCTTCTTCGAGAGAGAAGCGGCCGGTGATCTGGGCGCTTCCACCAGTAATGCGGGACTGGATGACCGGGGCACTGTGAACCTTGTTATCAAGAACGATGGCGAGCTGTTCCCCGACATGCTGGCCGGTGCTGTTCGCAAACTTGGCGGCACCTTCCGGATTGAACTCGAGGTGAACGGTCGGAACCCCCATCTCGTCGAATGCAACCTTCGCATACTTGAGATCGCGCCCGGTCACTTCCGGGAGGCGCTTGAGTTTATACCAGCGTGCAGGAGAGTTCTTGGTCGCCGGTTCGATAAGAACCAGTTCGTTGGTCGGATCAACCGGTTCAAGCTGCGTAGCCGTGACGGCCTGATCTTTGACCAGGTGGAACTTGAGCATCGCCGTCGACTGGATCAGGCTCTTCACGCGTTCAGGATCTTTCACGCCGGGCAGCTGAATACGAATGCGATTGTTATCCTGGGCCTTGATGATCGGCTCGGCGATACCATACATATCGATACGGTTTCGAATGATCTCGACAGAGCGCTCAACGGCATCCTTGGGTGAATCGCCGCTCTCGAGCGACTGCATGTCAACCTGGTAGACGAGATCGATGCCGCCCCTGAGATCGAGGCCAAGAGTGATTTTGGACCGCGGGAAGATGCGTGCGAGGTCGATCGGCAGCAGGGCATAGAAATTCAGCTGATCGAACGCCTGGCGGAACTCGACCGCCGTCTTGCCCGTAACGCGGATCGTCGCTTTCCCTGACGAGTAATCAGGGTTGATCACCGAAGCGACCATCCCGTTTTCCAGAAGGATTCTGCGCACGGTATCGGCAACGCTGTTCAGGACATCATCCTGCTTCACGTTCGGATTGGACGCGAAAACGGACGAGGCGGAATCCACCTTGAGCTCGACCTGTGCAGCCTTGCCCTCTGGCGCATCCTTGAACTCGAGCGAGCGGAACGGCACCGCAAGCTGCTCGTCGATGGTCAGAACTCCAAAGCATTTCACCCACATGTTCGTAGAAGGGAACGTGTAGATGAGGGTGAAGAGCAGGACCAGGAGCATGACTATTAAATTGAACCGATGCTGACTTCTCATTGACGACTACTCCCTTTGGATAAGGTCGACCAGCATAAGACCGCAATTATACTTGGGGGATCTATGCAAGTCAAATAATTTCAGGAAAGCCTGATGGCCTGCCAAAGTTGACCGGAAGCGGTAATGCATGATAGTACATGCCGATGAATACCCGAGATGTCAGGTTAGAACCCCGCTCCGGAAAACATATCATAGCTATCGGCATTCTTTTTTCCTTCATTGCATTCTCCTGCGCATGGGGCAGCCCTGCCGAGACATATCTGAAAAAAGGCAAGGATTATTACGGTCTCTTCCAGTATCAGCAGGCCCGCGAAAACCTGGAAAAAGCCGTTTCATTCGATTCGTCATGCGCCGAAGCTCACTTCTATCTCGGTCTTTCCCTGCGCAAGCTGAATCAGCTCGAAAAAGCAGCACAGTCGCTTGAACATGCCGTCAAACTCGCCCCGGACGAGGATGACTGCCGTAAAGCCCTGGGATCGATTTACATCCAGTTCGCCAAAGATCAGAAACAGGCGGGCAATCGTGAACGGATGATCGATTTTCTCCACAAGGCCTGCATCGCTCATCCGCAGAACACACCGGTCTGGATGACGCTTTTTGAGCTCTGGTCGATCGACCGTCGCTGGCAGTCGATCGCCGATGCAGCGCAGATTCTGAAACAGGGAAATCAGGTCGCGCTTGAATCCGGAGACGATGAAAAGCTCCAGAAGGCTCTCATCCTGGCCGCCAAGGCCTGTACCGAGCTTCGCGACCACCCCAGAGCCCGCGATTACCTCACACAGGCCGGGCGCATCAAGGTTCCCAACGACGAACTGCTGAGGCTCAGGTCTCAGCTTTCCCAGCAGTCCACGCAGGTGGCATCGAATCTTTTCGGGGAAGGCAAAGCAGCGTTCAATGCCGGTAATTTCAAACTTGCCATGGAGCTCCTGGGGAAAGCCCAGAGTTCCGAACCCAACAACAGTGAAATCGCAAACCTCATCGATCAGGCACAGAAGAGGCTCGCCATGCAGGATTTCACGACCGCCGCCGACGTCGCGGAGAAACAGGGCAACTGGGAGGTCGCGCTCGAACAGGTCAACCGGGCGCTCGAGTTCTCCGAGGGCGACGCCCTGCTTTCCGCCAGGGCTGCTTCACTGTCAGCCTGCATCGAGCGGAAAGCAGAGGCCGATGTGAGGGCAAAAGCCGCTGCCATGGCCCGGAAACAGTCTCAGCTGGCCCAGAATCAGAAACTTGCCACCGTGCTGAAGGCAGCCGAGGAAAGCGAAAAGAAACGGGCTTACGATGCCGCCCTTATCAGTTATCAGCAAGCGCTCGACATGGCGAAAGGAGACCCCGACATCATTGCGGCGGTTGAACGCACGCGCGCGGCGGCGGCCGAATCAACCGCGCACCTCGACCATTACAAGACGCGATTTTCCGAGGCAATGCGAAAACTCGACGAAGAAAAACCTGATGAGGCATTTGCCGTTTTCAAGGAGTTATCCGAAGATTCCCTGAATCCGCAGGCGGAGCTTCTTCCCCATCTTCTGAAGACGTCCGTTCAGATGGAGCGCTGGGATGAAGCCTCGAAGTATCTCGACAAACTTGCGGCAACCGCTTCCGAAAGCGATTATATCGAGTATTATACCGGGCTGCTCGCGTTCCAGAGAGGCGAGTATGCCGCGGCAAAAGCCCCGCTGACATCAATCCAGAAACGGAACCCGGGATTCGCTCCCGACATCGGGAGTATGCTCTGGAAAATATGGTTTGAGAAATACAAATGGGGAATATATCTCACACTCTTTTTCATTCTTCTGAAACTTTTCAGGCCCCTTCTCTCCTTCCTGAGCAGCGTCAAAGAATCCCGCACCGACGCGGCAATCGATTCCGCGCTGTCAAACGGCAGATATGACAAAGCGATCCCCCTCCTCGAAGCCAGGCTGGCCGATGATGAACACACGAAAAACAGGAAGCAGCTGTTGATCTCCCTTGCCGATGCCTATCTTCGTCAGGGTCGGCCGGCCGACGCCATTGCCCGGGCCGCGGAGATCGCCGCCAGGGATTCGAAAAACCCGATGGCCCAGCGCATCCTCGGCGAAGCCAGTTTCAAGCTGGGCGATCACACCGCCGAAGGACTTGAACGGATATTGAATCTGTACAAGCTCGACGAGAACAGACGCGATGTTCTTTCCTTTCTCGTCACCCAGTTCAGGGCTTCCAGACAGGAAAGCAAAGCAGCTCTGGAGCTCCTTTCCAGGCAGCTGCAGGTATCACCCGACGACAGCGAAACGGTTTTCTATCTGGCCGACCTTTATGAAAAACGACAGAATTTTTCGGCCGCCACGTTGAAAGTTTTCGAGCGGGCAGCTCGGTTCGCGCCGGACAGCTCGAAATATATCGCATGTTATATATCATGTCTTCTCCAGTCCGGCAAGCAGGAAGAAGCGATGAAACTCGTCGACAAGGCGATTGAAAAATGGCCTGACGACCATCTTCTGAACCGTCTGCGGGGGGACATTTCACCCGCCCGGCCACGGGAAGAAGCTTCGACGACGGGACCGCACGGCCTGGAGCATGCCGCACCCGCCCCGGCAACCGGCGATCAGACGCTGTGCCCCCACTGCGGCAAGGGGAATCCTCCCCGGGAGTATTACTGCGGCTTTTGCGGCAAACCCATCCGCTGACCCGGCAAAACCCGGTCGTTTCGGCATCTCCCCCTGCTCAGATCCGCTCTGCACCGGATCCCCTGGTTGAATCAATCCGCACGAAGAAAAGAACCGGGAACTCCCCTGTGGGAATTCCCGGTTCTGAATACCCGGATGGATATTACTTCTTGGATGCCTTGAGCAGCTTGTGCTTGATGGCAAACTCACGAACCAGCTGATCCATGGTGGGCTCACCGATTTCCTGAAGCTCGTAGCGAACCCGCAGGTGCGGCTTCTTGATCTTGATGACGCGGGTCAGGTCGATCGGCGTGGCCGAAATGACGAGGTCGCAATCGACCGAGTTCACGGTCTTCTCGAGATCGGCGGCTTCTTTTTTGCTGTAGCCGAGAGCCGGGACGATCGCGCCGATATCGGGATACTTGCGGAGGGCCTTGGCCATTTCGCCGACGAACTTGTCGCGAGGATCAACGATCTCGCCTGCGCCGTAGCGCTGAGCGGCAACATACCCGGCGCCATACTGCATTTCGCCGTGGGTCAGAGTCGGGCCGTCTTCGATGACAAGGACGCGCTTGCCGCGAATTCTCTCGCCGTGGTCGACGAAGATCGGGCTGGCAGCATGAACGAGAACCGCTTCGGGATTCATCATCATGATGTTCTCGCGCACCACCTGCAGATCGTCCGGATAGCAGGAATCGATCTTATTGAGCACGACGATGTCGGCGAGGTAGCAGTTGGCTTCGCCCGGGAAGTAGCCGCGTTCGTGGCCGGGGCGGTGCGGATCGGCAACAACGATCTGGAGATCGGACTTGTAGAAGGGCGTGTCATTGTTTCCGCCGTCCCAGACGATGACATCGGCTTCTTTTTCGGCTTCAGCGCCGATTTTGCCGTAGTCTACGCCGGAATAAATGACGGCGCCCATGTCGATATGGGGCTCATACTCTTCACGCTCTTCGATCGTGCACTCATGCTTGTCGAGATCTTTGTAATCAGCAAAGCGCTGGCAAATCTGTTTCTCGAGGTTGCCATAGGGCATCGGATGGCGGATGGAAACGACTTTGAGCCCCATGCTCTTGAGAATGGTGACCACACGGCGGGTCGTCTGTGACTTTCCGGAACCGGTGCGCACGGCGCAGACGGAAACGACCGGCACATTGAGTTTGATCGCGGTCTGATCATAGCCGAGCAGTTTGAAGGAAGCGCCGGCGGCAACGATCTGGCTGGCGTGGTGCATGATGTATTCGTGGGTAACGTCACTATACGAGAAAACAACCTCTGCGACCTTTTCCTTGCGGATCAAGTCGATCAGGTCTTTCTCGGGGTGAATCGCAATTCCCTTCGGGTACAGCTTGCCGGCCAGCTTCGCCGGATACACACGCCCTTCGATGTTCGGAATCTGGGTCGCGGTAAATGCCACAACCTGATAGGCGGGATTGTCGCGATAAACGACGTTAAAATTGTGGAAATCGCGTCCGGCCGCTCCCATGATGATG
>CAZQYQ010000065.1:0-17606 GCA_964597625.1 uncultured bacterium | reverse complement strand
CATTTTTTCGTTTCCGCGATGGCGACCGCGCCGAGACTCAGTCCGATTTCTTCAAGAAGCCCGTCCACAAGCTCTGATGAGGGCAGCGTTCGCACGATCTGCCCGCTTCGGAAGACCAGCCCGCTTTCCTTCCCGCCGGCAATGCCGAAATCAGCCTGCCGTGCCTCTCCGGGGCCGTTTACGGCGCATCCCATCACGGCGATCGTGATCGGGGCGCGAAGGCCGGAAACCCGTCTGCTGACTTCCCGGGCGATTGCCTGGAGGGGAATCTGGCATCGGCCGCAGGTGGGACAGGAAACGATCGTCGGCCCCAGTTCGCGAAGCCCGGCACACCGGAGAATTTTTATGCCCGCAGCAATCTCTTCTGCCGAGTCGCCGGTCAGGGAAACGCGGATCGTGTCGCCGATGCCTTCGAGCAGCAGGGCGCCGATTCCCATCGCTGATCGGATGATGCCCTCTTCCGGAAGTCCTGACTCGGTGACCCCCAGATGCATCGGATGTGCGCAGGAGCGCGCAACGATCCGGGCGGCCTCGGTCATCGTGTGGAGATCGAACGCTTTCACGGCGATCTTGATCGCGTGAAAGCCGATGCTTTCGAGAAGGGAAACTTCCTTCAGAGCTGATTCCGCGAGCGCGGCGGCCGTAACGCCGCCATGCTTGGCCGTCATGGCCGGATCGAGCGAACCCGCATTCACGCCGACGCGGATCGGAACGCCGCGTTCGGCGGCCGCGTGCGCGACGCTCCTGACCTTGTCGGATTCGCGCAGATTGCCCGGATTGAGCCGCAGCCCATGGACGCCGCCTTCGAGAGCCCGCAGGGCCAGCAGATGGTCGAAATGGATGTCGGCGATGACCGGAATCGGTGAGCGCGGAAGAATCTTCGCAAGCGCATCAGCGGCGGCCATGTCGGGAACGGCAAGCCTGATGATCTCGCATCCGGCGAAGGCGAGCCGTTCGATTTCCCGGATGGTCGCTTCCGTATCGCGGGTGTCCGTCTTCGTCATCGTCTGAACCGTGACCGGCGCTCCGCCGCCCACCTGAACGCTTCCAAGCCGTATCGCGCTGGACTGTCTTCGTTGCCGTGAAACCATATCTATGTTCTCCGTTGAATAATAACGTAAGATATATCATCTGGGAATGAAGAGACTCCGGGGACTTCTGACAGGCGTTTCTGCAGGGCGGCGTGCAGGGTTCCGGCGGTCGGCCCGGACTGCTCCGCGAGAAACGCGTGGAGATGCTCTTCGCCCGGGCTGCCGAAAGCCTTCGCAAGTCCGTTGGTTGCGACCAGCAGAACTTCCCCGGCCTGCAGGTCAAGGTCTATCGTGCCTGCGGCGGAAGGCTGGGTTATCCCGAGGGGCTCCCCCTGCGTCCCTGTGCGGGCAGGCGGTTTGTTGTTTCCCAGGACATACGGCCTCGGATTGCCGGCCAGCTGCAGACGGATTCCCGCCGCGCACGGCTCGAGCAGCGTCAGGGCCGTTCTGAGGGGGGGCGACGAGAAGCGCCTCAGAATCTCGTGAACCGCATGCATGCGTCGTCCGACAGGGGCGGCCCGCAGGGCGGCGGTCACGATATGAAGCGTCACCGCCGCCGCGATTCCCTGGTGAAAGGCGTCACAGACCGCGAGAAAGGGAGTCTCCGCTTCCTGCTCCACGAAAATCAGATCTCCCTTGATTTCGCGGGCAAGGGAAGAATACAATATTGAATTATATACACCGAAGTCCATGGACTCAGGAGCCGTGCGAAGCTCGGCATACAGGCTCTCTGCCCATTCCAGTTCCCGGGTTGCCCGGTCATGGCTGACCATGCCTTCAAGCAGCGCAAGCGTATCGAGAACCGGAGGAACTTCCTGGCAGATGCTTGCGATGAGGCTCCGCTCCTGATCCGAGTAAGGGAGACGGCCCAGCTTGGGAGCCAGCAGAAACACTCCCGAAACAGCGTGTTCCCGGCGAATCTGAAAGGCCCAGTGGAATCCCCGGTCCCGCCATTGCTTGAACAGTTCCGTTTGAATGTGCGCATTGTCGCGGCCGGCTTCGAGAAGAGCGTCTATTTCCTCGGCAGCCGGCCATTCCGCCGGGATCGGTCCTGAAACCGCCGGGGAGGAAGGAGGCCAGGTGCGGCAGGCTCCGCTGTCCAGGACGAGCGCCGCATCGCTGAAATTCAGGACCGGCTGGAGTTCCCGCAGCAGGGCGTCAAGAACGCCGTCGGACGATTCGGCCTTTCTCATCGACTTGAGGACATGCCGGATGACGGCCGCGGTATCGAACGATCTGCGGCCGAAAAGTTTGTCCACCCCGGCGACGATCATATCCTTGAGCGGGGAAAAGCTCGCTGCGATCACCAGGGTCGAAACCACGGTCGCCGCCATGCCGGACAGGTTGAGCAGGTTCTGCAGCCCGTTTTCAAGGAGTTCGAGAACGCCGGCTAAAATGGCCGTTAACAGCGTGTAGACGAGACCGATGGAAAAGATCATATCGATCTCCAGAAGCTTGTAACGCAGGATCGCATAGCCGAGAATGCCTGCCATTGCTATTCCGAGCATCGGGAACAGGCCGAACGTGTACATGGTCTGGCCCGTCAGATAGATCCTGCCGAGAGCGATGAAGACCGAGCCGGCGGCGGCCGGAAGAACGAACGCGGCGAAGGCGTAGCGAAGCCGTCTCTCCTGAAACTCCGTTTCCAGGCCCGCGCGCGCCATGCCAAGCGTTTTCATGGCAAGAAGCAGATACCCGACGATGACTCCCTTGGTCAGATACTCGTATTTCCCGAGCGAGATCAGAAAACCGCCGTCGACCGGATCGACGGACCTGATGAGATTTCCGCTCCAGGCCAGGCACAACAGAACAACCGCCGGCGAGAACAGGAGGGCGCGCTGCGCCGGGGAACCCAGCTGCCATGCCTGATCCAGCCGGCGCGGGAACAGCGCGGTGAAGAGCGCGAAAACCGGAGACAGCAGCATCATGGGCGTCAGCAGAAGGCTGATAAGCCACGATCCGGAGCCTGATGGAATATGTGCTGATATAACACCGGCGTGCGGCGGCGCGGAGATCGTCGGGGAGCCGATACTGATCAACAGAAGCTCGGCGAGGGACCAGACGAAAAAGAGAAAGAGCAGGAAGCTGAAACACTGGTTCACCGGCTGACGCGGCGCACGCATCAGAACAAGGGCTCCGAGAGCGAGATGCACGGCCATTGCAATCCCGCTCAGCAGTGTGGCCAGTACCATCGGCTTCTCCTAACGGAACTTCCAGTTCGACTGCGTGAGTCGGGAATGCGCGGTCCGAAGCGTGACGGATGTCGTCAGCGCCAGGTGTTCGCGGTTCTGTTTCGCTCTCAGCCTGATACGCATGAAGGAAATGCGTTTCCGCTGGCCCGAGTCATTCGATTTCATGTCGAACGGCTCGAAGGTGGCCGGCCCGCCTTCCTCGCCGGGTGGCTGCTCGAAAAAGGGAAAAAAGAGTTCCGGCTCGATCTGCTCGGCTGAAAAGATCTCCAGGGGCTCATCGCCGCGCTCGGATCGGAACAGCGACCAGCGACCCTTCTTTTGCTCGAGCTCGTATTCAACCGTCGTCAGAGCCGCGTCTCCGGTGAGCTCTTCATCCTCGTCGCCGAGCCTGAACCGGGAGATCTTGAGGCGGGTGGGAGACACCTCGAGAACTTCGTTCGCGCACCGGAGATCGTTGACGAGCCGCTCCACCTTGCGCCGCATTTCCGACTGGAGCGTCAGCCTCACGGTTCCGCGGCTCGCGGTCGACATCCCCGTCGATTGGAGCAGGTAGAGGACGCCGCCGACGAGTACCGTCAGTGCCATTCCCATCAGAACCTCGACGAGAGTGAATCCCTTGAATGTTCGGCGAATCTTCATCGATGCTGTCCTACGAGAGTCACGACTTCGGCAAGACGGTGCTGCTGGGCGTCGTAGACCCGGACCGTGACTTTTTTCAGCCGTGCCGGCACGGCTGAGTCATACCGCGCATCGACATCCATCACCCGCCGGTAGACTTTGGTGTCATCGGAATACAGCTCCAGGTCACGGAGGAAGGCCGATTTATACAACCCTTTCAGACGTTTGTAGGTCTCCGCGTCCGGGTCTTTTGCCGAGGTTTCCTGGGTGAACAGATCTGAAAACGTTTTCTCGAACTCATCCCTGTTTTCAAAGGCCTGGTCCAGTCCGGGGCGATCGCGGAACACGGAGGCGAAGTTCTCGAAATCCGATTTTATCAGGTGAAAGGGCAGGGAACGGACTTCCTCAATTTTCTCCCTGGCCAGATTATATGCAATGATATGCTCAATGTTTTCGGTGGTGCCCTGCATGCCGAAGATGAACATGCGCGTGAACGGCAGCGCGACGACGCCGACCAGAACCATGACCATCAGGATCTCGACGAGGGTGAATGCCCGCATGAAACGGTTCACGATGCACTCCCGTCGGGCGCCTGTTCCGACTGCACGACGCGGTTGCGACCGGCGTCCTTGGCTTTATAGAGCGCCTTGTCGCACTCTTCGATAAAGCCTTCCAGGGTGACGGTGCGGCCGCTGAGCGACGTGACGCCGATCGATACTGTCACTTTCAGCTCCTGACCGCCGGATTTGTAAACCGCATTCGCGATCGAGGTCCGAATCCGTTCCGAAACCATCAACGCGTCTTTTGGCCCGGTCTGGGGAAGGATGACGACCATTTCTTCGCCGCCATACCGACCGGGGGTGTCTACGGCACGGATGCTTTCGATGATCCGCTGGGCCGTCTCCTGCAGAACAAGGTCGCCGACCTGGTGTCCCCAGGTGTCGTTGAATTTCTTGAAGTGATCTATGTCGAGCAGAATCAGAGAAATCTCGGTGCGGTACCGGCGCGCCCGCGCAAGCTCTTTTTCGAGGCTGGCCATGAAGAATCTGCGTACATACAGGTGCGTGAGCCCGTCTGTGATTGCCTGCTCAAAAAGGCGCTGCTTTTCGATAATCAGACTGAGATGGTGGCGAAGCGTTTCGATGAAGCTGCGTTCGTCGGCGGTGAACGTTTCAAGAGCGGCCGGCTGGTGCTCCGAAGAGGTGAACAGCAGATACAGACCGCCGAAATCCTTGTCTTCGAAAAACAGGGGAATTCCGAGAACGGTTCCGGCGCCATTCGGGAGTTTCGAGATGTTGTTGATTCTTGAGTGAAGGGCATTTGATATACTGCTTCGAATGATATCTCCGGCCCCGGTGTCTCTCGCTTCCACGAGATAAAGCCGGTCTTGTTCCTTGCCCTCGCCGAGCCATGCCGTTCCGCAATCCTGGGCTCCGAGATGATCGCGAAGATGCCTGGCGGCAAGGTCGAAGACTTCCCGCTGATTCGTCACCGTCGATGCCTTTTGAGTCAGCGTGTAGAGGACCGTCAGCTCGGTCAGCCTGCTTCGAAGCCGCTTGGTCATTTCGTTGAATGCTTTCGAAAGATCTCCGAGCTCATCGTGCTCGAGAACCGGCAGAGTCTTCGTCAGATCACCGGCGGCGATGGCCCTGGTGCCCTGGGAAAGGCTGCTGATCGGGTTGATGACTCCGCGCACGAGAAGAACGACAAGAAGAAGAGAGCCGCAGAGGCTTATCAGCAATGCCGCAATGATGAATGCGTGCATCCAGCGCAGAGACTCGGTGACCAGTTCCCAATTGATCCGGGCGCCCAGAAGGTAGCCGTCCAGGATTTTTCCGGCGGTCAGGGCCGCGAGCATGGTGCTGCTTTCATCCGAAATACGCTCGGCATCGGGGAATTCCTTGATCTGGGAAAGAGATACGAGAGGCAGGAGGTTGGCCTTGAAGGTCGGATTCAGTTTTGGAATTGTTTCCGATATATCTTCCCGGTTGAGCGCGAAAAGCTGAAGATCCGTATTCCGCCTGGACTGGGAACGGATGGCTTCGGCCAGATACTCTTCGTCGGACGTTGCCATATCGAGAGTGACAATCAGTGCCCTCGCGGTTTCAAGAGTCATGCCGGAAGAAGCGGTGGATACCAGATCGATGAATACGGATGTCCTTCTCGGAGAACCCGGCCAGGCCATGGGTTGCAGCGTCCCCGGATGGATCGCAAGGCGGGCGAGCAGGCTGCGTCCCAGGACGTCGCGCGCGCGTTGCTCGGCAGAGACGGCACTGTCAGCGCATCCGGCTTCGATGGCGCGCCGGCCGAGTTCCCCGATGAAGGCCTTGCGCCCGTATTCATCGAACAGCCGGTCCTGGTCGAACAACAGGGTGCCCGAAGCATCAACGAGGTAGGCCCGCTGCAGCTTCTTTTCTTTATAAAGCCGTAAAAATAATTCCGACAGCGCTTTCTGGTCACCGCTCACGATTTCCGGAAGGGATTTCAGGGTTCTCAGCCAGGTCGTCCGCATGCGGTAAAATTCACCGGCGCCGTCATCCAGCCTCTTGAGATCCCGCTGGAGGAGCTGATTTGTCTCATCGGTGAGAACCTTGCCGTGGTCAAGAGAGAAATTGAGCGCAAGCAAAGTGAGAATCGACAGGGGAAGGAACATGGAGAGAACGAAAAGGCCGGTGATCTTGGTTCTGAGGGAAAGACCGGCAATCGAAGACATTCGGTGAAAAATCGAAAATCCGACAAGCCCGGCGGCCAGCACGAGGATGGCAAAAATGAACCCGACTCGTTCGCTGCTCTCATAATCGATTCTCAGGCGATGCCCGGAAAAAAGGGTGAACAGTCTGATCGATGACGTGTTCGACAGGGGAACGACGATCATGCTCCAGTCACCGTCAGAAACCGGCGAATTCAGGGTTTGCCGGAATTTGTTCAGGAGCTGCCGCGCCGTGGGTTCCAGCGGTTTATACGCGACATACAGGTTGCCTGGGTTTTCGAGATCGAAAAAACCTGTCGACTGATCGGGATTTGCTGTAGGGTCGGTTGCCAGGATGTAGGATAATCCCCAGGTTTCCGGGAGGGTGTCGGCGGGGATGGTCAGAAAAAAACCGCCGCTTTTCAGGGTTCCGCTGACGAAGGTGTCCCAGATAAAGTGAAACTGCTTCTTTGAACTTTCGTTCTGGATAAGGGTTCCGATGCCGGAAACGGCAGATAAAATCGGGAAGGCGTTTCCAACGATCGGGGCCGCTTCCTGCATCTCCGGCTGGCTGGCTTTCAGAAAACTGTCGGTCGTCTCACCGCCTGAAAGGCCGGCCTCTTCGGCAACGAGCGTGAACCCTCCTGACAGGGCGCGAATAAGGGCTGAAGCAGGAAGAGCGAGCGAGTCGGTTGCGCCGGGGTGAAGAAGATGTTCCTTGCCATCCCAGACGAAAAGTCTGCTTCCTGCCGGCAGGGTGCTCTGCAGGTCAGAAATGAGGGGGGAAGCTTGCCCCATGTCCGGCAGTTTGCGCCTTGTCGCGTCCCGGAAATTCCGGGCCAGCTGAAGGAGAACTCTCTCGTTCGAAACATGATTCCTGGTCGATGTCAGCTCACGGGTGACATACTGCGTGAGTCTGTCATGGTCGTCCCGGTCGATACTCTGGAGGTAGACGATATACCCCTCATACAGGATTCCAATCGGGAGGGCAAAGAACAGGAGGAACACGGCGAGCCATCCGAACCCATGACGCAAACCGCCGGAACTCGTCGGCGTATCAGGTGCTGTCTGTTTTCCCACTGAATGTGTTGGCATGTGAGTGTGTTCCATGATATCTCAAATACTGTCCGGAGCTGGAATGAATGTTATACCATCGGGAGGATGATCATGTCCATGCGCAGTATAATGCTCGGAATACTTGTTGCCACGGCCGTTTTGGCGTTTGTGCAGCCATCAACTGCTGTCTCGGTGAGGGTTTTGCAGGGTGGTATCCCTGTTGCCGATGCTCAGCAGCTCGTTGAGGAAGGACTCAGGCTTGGAAACGAGCAGATGCTCAGACAGGCATGGGAGGCCTATGAAAAGGCCATACAACTCGATCCTGGGACGATTGAGGGCTACAGACAGCTGGGACGTGTCTACTTCAATCTTTCCATGATCGGTGCTGCCAAAGATGATGATTTCGTCCGGGCGAGCGAGTATGCCCGGCTTCTGGGGTCCAGGGAACCCGGCTCGGCGGACGCCCATCACCTGATGGGAATCGTGCTGTCAGGCAAGGGGGCCTACCTGGATGCTCTTGATGAGCTTCGTCTTGCGCTGAGCCTCAAACCTGCGAATGAACTCATTCTTTGCGATATCGCATCGATTCACCTTGCCCTGCATCAACCGGAAGAGACCATCCGCATGCTGGAAGGGAAAACGCTTCATCGCGGGTGGTCCTACTATATTCTGGCGATGGCGTGGCTCCAGAAGGGTGAGCGCGGTCACGCCTGGCTGAATCTTCTGAAAGCCCGGAAACACGGCTTCTCAGGCTACTGGGTGGATACGACGCTGGATATGCTGATGCGCGATATCGGCATCGTGAAAGAATGATGGAACCGGCAGCCGGGCTGCTCCCGGCTGCTTTCTCAATCGAAGATGTTCCGGTAGATGAACCAGATGAACAACAGCGCCAGCCCTGCCATCAGCATCGTGGTCATGGGATTGCGGGCATAATGATATTTGAAGCTTTCCATCAGCGTCGGTTCATAGGATACCCACCGCATGAGATTGTCGGTGTGTGATTTATATTTTGAAATATTCATGTATTTGCTGCTGGTATAGGCGGTGAACTGGAATTCGTGGTAACGGAACGTGACGGAGCTGTCGCCGCCGACAAGGCCGTGCAGGTTGCAATACCAGTCGAAATTAACGGGATCTTTGAATACCATGAAGTATTCACAGTCGAGTGTCGGCGGTTTGGGGCGTTCGGGAAGAAATTTGTTTGTCAGGATCATCGTATAGATGTCTTCCATGCGTCCCCAGGTTGGGAACTGCGTGGCACCTGACTTGATACATTTTTCCGTGGCTTCGCGAAGTTTGTTCAGGTTTGCCCGGCATGTTTTCGCCAGTTCGTATCCGGGATCGGCCGCTTCCGTGGCGCAGGAGCCGGCGAGAATCATCAGCATCAGAAAAACACTCTTCAGGAATCGTCGGCTTGAAAGCATCTCGCGTCACCTCGCTGAAAATGGAAATAACCATCCGCCCGGATTCTACAACACCGGATGCCCTTCATGCATCAACCTGTTCCCTTGATTTCCTCCCTCCCCGGGTGATAGTATATCTGTCGGATGCCTCGCGCGTCTTTGCGCCTATAGCTCAGGTGGATAGAGCACAGGATTCCTAATCCTGGTGCCCCAGGTTCGAGTCCTGGTAGGCGCACTCTCAAAACCGCTCCGGATCAGCGTTTCCGGGGCGGTTTTGTTTTGGGGATGCAAAAGGGGCTGCGCGATCCAAGAACGAGAGTGTTACGGTTTGCCAGACATGGCTGCTGGCGCTCCGCCCCAATGCCTGATGCCAGAAAAAGGATCGGAGAACACAGAACGATTGCCGATAACGCATCCGCCGCCGGAGAGCCTGGAGAGCGGAGGGCTGAACTCAGGGCCATCCAAAGAAAAAAGAAACAGGAGCGGAGCGAATGGGTTGGTGAAAATCGGATTGTGCCGGGCGAACAGCATCGGGGTTGAAAAAATACGGAACAAAGAATTCACCCCGCAATGCCCCGCCAGTTCATGGAAAGTTGTTTTCTCATCGAAGCAGTATTCGTAAATTTCCTGATACATTCATTCAGAAATGATATATTCTGCCTCGCGGAAAATGTATCGCTGGATGATTCGGACGGTCACATCATTCGACAGAATGACCAGAGAGGCCGCTCGGATGGCACATTGTGCAGAAGGGAAATGATCTTGAGAACGATTACTTCAGATCCTGCATTGGTGGCATACTGCGGTCTTTACTGCGGGGCGTGCGGGTCCTATTTGAAAGAGCGCTGTCCCGGCTGCCATGGCAACACGAAGGCTTCATGGTGCAACATCCGGAAATGTTGTTTGGAACGCGGCTTTGCGTCATGTGCCGATTGTACGGATTATCCCGACCCGCGACAATGCGGGAAATTTAACAACTTCATCTCTAAAATCATTGGATTTGTGCTTCGTTCAGATCGTGCTGCCTGCATCATGCAGATCAAAAAAATCGGCATTCAAGGCCATGCCGATACCATGGCAAAACAGCAAAAACAAACGATCAAAAGATGAAACAGCATCGCAAGCTGAGCTTCCATAACGAACTTTCACAGATGCGGAGTGCCGTCGGGCTGTTCGGCTCGCCCGTGGGGATGTGCAACGGGTTGAGAACGCTGAACAGAGCAGCCCCTGCGATGGCAAATGGTGCCGGATTCGTCTGCATCGTTCGTTCAACGCGGTTTTCTGAACTGATCGCGAGCGGGGTTCTGTGTGAGATTGCACCAGCCCGCTCTATCGAAATATAAAGGCTATTATGAAATCACAGAAGCAGAAATTCGAAGTGAAGGTCAGTTCCGAGGTTGGCGAACTGGAGGGAATCATCCTGCACACGCCGGGCCAGGAGATCGAGAACATGACCCCGCAGAATGCAGAACGAGCCCTTTACAGTGACATTCTCAATCTTTCCGTCGCCTCTGTTGAATACTCGCAACTTCGGAGGGTGTTGGAAAAAGTCGCGCAGACATTCCAGGTGAAGGAGCTCCTTGAGCAGGTCCTGGACAATACAAAAGTTAAAGAACGCCTGGTAGACAAAATCTGCCTCAATGAAGAGGCTACGGACATTCGCGAAGATCTTCTGGCAATGTCCGAAAAGGAGCTTTGTCGCTGCCTGGTGGAAGGCGTGTTAATGAAAAAAGACAATTTGTCACGCTTTCTTGATTGCGAGAAATACTCGTTGCGCCCGTTGCACAATTTCTTTTTTACCCGGGATTCTGCCGTTACCATAAATGATTGGGTGCTGATTTCGCGAATGGCAAACAAAGTCAGAACCCGCGAATCGCTGATTATGGAAGCCATTTTCGACTATCATCCGATGTTCTCTGTTGAAACGCTGAATCCCGACACCGTTACCGCTTCCGTCCCCGGCGTCCAGCTCGAGGGCGGAGACATGCTCGTTGCCCGGCATGACATTCTCATGGTCGGAATCGGCGCCCGCAGCACTCCCGCCGGTGTCGACTTCCTCGTCGGGCACTTCAAGAAACTGAAGCAGCCGCAACACATATTGGTGCAGGAACTGCCGCCGCATCCGGAATCATTCATTCACCTCGACATGGTGTTCACGTTCATCGATACCAGTACCTGCATGATCTATGAGCCTGTCATCATGCAGCCCAACCGCTACCGGACCGTGCACATATGGATAGATAACGGCCAGGTCGTGAAGATCAACGAGGAAAAAAATCTGCCCGAGGCATTACATGCTCTGGGAATGCCGCTGGATCTCATTCAGTGTGGCGCCAGTTCGGATCCCTGGATTCAGGAACGCGAACAATGGCATAGCGGCGCCAATTTTTTTGCCATAGCACCCGGCAAGATCATCGGTTACAGCCGCAATATCAACACGCTCGAAGAACTGGACCGCAAAGGCTTCGCCATCATTGACGCCACGGATGTGGCCGTAGATAAGGTTGATTTGACCAGATACGGCAAATGCGTCATTACGATCGAGGGCTCTGAGCTTGCCCGCGGTGGTGGCGGCTGCCGATGCATGACCATGCCCATCCGCCGTCGGTGATATCGTGTAGATGCCGATACTCTGGCCTACATTCCGGCCTTTTTGCGAATGTCAACAAACCGGGCGAATTCCGGCATGATCGTACAGAGAAGATCTCTGATTTCCGTGAATTGATCGAGGACATCAATGTGCTGCCTGCATCGCAGTTCAGCCATTCTGAAGTTTTTCGCCCACACAAAAGAGGTCACGATCGTGATCCACGATTTGAGTTCAGCGGGGGCGATTGCGGCGGCACGCATCATGACGAGTTTCGCATCTTCCGCGTGCTGTGCTTTTTTCTTGAATATCGATGGCACGGTTCTGTTCCATCCTCCATTCCGGATGATTGTACCACCAATCACTCCGTTGCAATGGATTTTCGCGCCGCTGCCTTCGCTTTGAAGGGAGCGATTTGGCCTCCGACAGGTTGACGATATGCCTGTTCATGCGTAGAATGAAGTAACGTTTTTCCTGCCGCATGGGCGGCTGCTTCATTATTCGGAGGTGAATGCATGATCCGATTCTTCGGAAAGGTTCTTGTGGCAGGGTTGCTTGTGACAATCCCGGCTGTCTGCACGGCGCAAAGCACCGGATCAGACCAGCAGGTGGGCCAGGCCGCCATTCCGCCGGAGCCTCCCGCAATCGAAACCCCGGCGCCCCAGGCTGAAGAAGGATTCGTTCCCCGGTGGAACGTCGGCGACCAGTGGATGCTGGAAGCATCGTATCGTGATCAGCGGGCTCCCGGCGAAGTCTGGATGACGCCGATCAAATGGACCTTTCACGTGAAAGCGACCAAGAATATCCATCGCACGGACTGTTACGTGGTTCATGTCTACCCGAAAAAAAGCGGCCTGAAAATGCAGGCGATTCTGTATCTCTCCGTTCGAGATCTGCGTCCGATGCGTGTTATCGAGATTTTCCCGACCGCATATGGTGTCAAGAGCCGGGAAAAGCTCGTCGATCCTTTCCATGCCGAGCCCCTGATCGGGGATGACACCCTGATTCCCTATGATCTTCCGGTGTTTCCCCTCACCCGCACGGTTCAGCAGCGTGCCGATGGCTTTGGCGCGTATGCGGCTCCTGAACCGAAGGTGTATGACAAAATCAGAACGGTCGCCGGCTTCAGCTTCAAGCGCCAGGTGCGCCAGGCCGATAAAAGGCCCGATAGACAACATGCCGACGCGTTCACGTCGTATCGGCTCGGCGGTGAAACCTTCCAGGTCGAACTGACCGATTCCCGCAGCGGCGCCATGCAGACCCAGTTGTGGCAGGAAGGCTCGCCATGGGCGATCTCGACCGAAAGCCGCGACCGTCGCGTCCGGCTGGTGCCGCCCGCGGCTCCCGAGACGCTTCCTGCGCCGCCCGTCACCGGCGGCGATCCGAAGGAGGGTGAAGAATGATAAACCTCAAACGACTGCTTGCCATCGCTCTCTTCGCGCTTCCGCTGTTTGCTGTCGCGCCCGTTTCCGCTGAAGACGGTTCGGCCCGCGGCGAAATCAAGCCGGCGCCGTGGTCCGGCGACTGGTGGTCCCGCAAGCGCGGCTTCAATGTGCTTGGCTGGAACAATCATCAGCCGTCTCCGTTCGCCAGATACGACGCCTTTGTGCAGACTCGTACGGGCCGCAATCCAGGCGCTCACGCCTGGGAATCGAATGTAAATAACACTCACTATAATCCACGCGCCGAAGACTGGGAAGGCCACTGCAACGGCTGGTCAGCCGCGGCGATTCTCACGCCGGAACCCCGCGAACGGAAAGTCCGGAACGGGATTGCCTTTGAAACCTCCGACCAGAAGGCCATTCTCAGCGAACTGTATATGAACACCTACTGCATGTTCTACGGAAACCGGAACTGGGGCAACCCGGGTGACGACCCGCAGGATATCTATCCCGATGAGTTTCACCGGCTGATCCTCGAATACATTCAGGGCAACAAGAGCGCGATCATCTGCGACACGACTCCTGACCGCCAGGTCTGGAACTACCCGCTGTACAAATTCGAATCGAGCTGGAACACCGGATGGCTCGATGACAAGAAGCTCAAAGTAAAGACCACGGTCTATTATGCCGATGACGGTGTTTCCGTCGACTTCCTCGGTACGAAGTGGTTTTCGACAACGTATACGTATGACCTGTTCGTCGACGGCAACGGCAACATTACCGGCGGCGAATGGACGGGCCAGAGCCGCGGCACGCATCCTGACTTCGTCTGGGTGCCGACCGGCGATGCGCCGAATCCGCCGAACACGGTCCAGGAAAACCCCAATCTCGATCCGAAGTTCGTTCGTGAGATCACCCAGGGTCCGTCATCCCTCGATGTCCGGGCCGGCGAACCGATTCCGGGCCCCGAGGCGGTCATGATGGAGGCTGGGCTCAATCCTGCCGATTTTTTCTGAAACGGAGTCATCCCGATCAACGCGGGGAACGGTGAACAGCCGTTTCCCGCGTGTCGTTCCTGAAGCATGAACAGCGTTAACAGGCGATGCAAAGGCTTTTCGATGGTCGAGCTGACCGTCGCGGCATCGCTTATGACGGTTCTGTTTCTCATCGGCTGGACGATTTCGAACAGTTTTGTCGGTGTCCGCAAAACGCGCGATTTCGAAACGGCTGTTGCCCTGGCGGCCCAGGCCGTAGAAGCGGTGCGCGCGGCGCGCTTCCGGCAGATCGGCGCTTCGCGGGAATTACGCAAAGATACGCTTGTGGCAGATTTCAATTCTGACCGTGAGACCTATGATGCCTATGAGGGGTTTTTTCCGGAGGTCAAAGTCGGCACGACCGAGTTCAAACGTGAAGTCAGCGTCACGGACTGTCCGTCAAAAATCGACGGCGTTCCGTCCGGGTTGAAGCTTATCCGGGTCGTCGTCACCTGGCGTGCCTCGGAAGACAACACTCCGATCACCTTTGAGGCTGTGACGACTCAGGCTGATGTATGGTGATGAGATGCTGAGACGGATCAACGGATCGCGGAAGGCTTACCGGGTGAAATCAGGGAGTGGGAGCCGCATCGATGCAGGGCTCACGCTCGTCGAGATCATGATCGGTTTCAGCCTTTTTCTGCTTCTGCTGATTGCCGTGTACCGACTTTTCTTTGCCGAAGTGCGCTCGATCAGAATGGCGCTCGAACATATCGGGGTAAACGAAAACGCGAGACTGTTCATATCCCAGTTTGGGAATGACGTTCGAAACTCGAATCACGTTATTTTTCCCTCGCCCGTCATGCGTGAGGCTGTTTCCAAGCTCATCTGCACCGGCGATGGGAAAGTCTGCTCCTTTGAAAGTCAGACGCTCGATTTCGAAGTGAAGCCGCCGGACGAGGATTTTCTGAAGCTCACGACCGTGGAGTGGCGTCTGGTGAAGGCGAAAGATGGGACATTCGATCTCGTTCGCGATATCCGCTCGGACGTTCCCACAAAACCGGGCGGACCCGCCCCTTGGAAAGCGACCCGCGCGGTCTGCAGCGGGGTCCGGGATATGATCGTGTACACCGAGATCCGACGGCCGGTCCGGTTCGGCTCGATTCCAGGCCTTCCGCTGAAAAACTTCCTTGTGACCGAGCCGTATGAGACGGATGGGACCGGCCCCTATCTGGTTCATGTCAAAATCACGTTCGTCAGGCAGGGCGCGCCTTCAAGCGGCAACAGGAGCGATGCGGCGTTCGTTCTGCGGACAAGCTTTGCGATGCGCGGCAGGCCGAACGGGGTGAATCCGTGAATAGCAATAGATATATTCGTGGGCAGGCGCTGATTGTCGTTCTCATGATCGCCCTGGTGCTCGGCATTCTCATCGGTGCGGTGTTCCAGTTTCAGCGAGGCCAGGTTCACCTGCTTTCCCGGAGCGCCAAGGATTACCTGGCGTTGTGTGTTGCGGAAGCCGGAGTTCATGCGGCTCTTGCGGATATGAAAGCGGACTACCAGTTCGTCACGCACGGCAATCCGTATATCCCGCAAAAGGGCTGGACAAGCCCCGCAAGGCATAAACACTGGCTGGTCGGCAACACCGAGGGGCTCCAGCTCGATCATGCCGACCGGGGCACGTATACCGGCCATGTCACGATGAAGCGAACGCGCATTACGGGCGAGTTCAAAGTGCGGATCAAACTTGCCGGCGCGAAGAACGGTGTGGATACGAAAACCGTCGATGAGGCGCATCGATACTTCATTCTCGAGGCAATCGGTCGGGTCGACGACGCCTGCAGAAAGGTCGAAGCCGTCCTGGAAAAGCAGGTGCCGGGCTCTTATCTCCAGTATGACGGACAGGTGCTGGATCTCGCCGAGCTCGGCCCAAATCGTATTGTGCCTGGTATATTACGGCGCGGCCGGTTGTACGGGCAGGAAATGCTGAAAGTCGGGAAGCGCGGCCTCTCCGATGCCGGTCTCGAACTGCTCGATATGGAAAAAATATCGACGCCGGGCTATTTCAAAACGACCGCGGGGATGCGCGTGAGTTTCAGAAACGGCAAGGACGGGCATCTCAAGCCCGATGCGGATTCCGATCTTCCCGAAGGCTTCGAGACATTTCCGGAAATCGGCATGAGCAAAGTGCTTACCCAGTTCGTCCTCGACGGAATGCGTGGCGGAAAGTCCGAAAAGTTTCCGGTCCTGAACCCCGAATACTGGCTGAAGGCCGGCGACCCGGCACCGATCGTGCTGTTACCCGGCTTTTCCTTCAAGGGGTTTGGCCCTTCGAAATGGCGGAATCCCGCCAAGCCGGCGGAAGTCGTGTATGAGCTGAAGTTTCCGGACAAGTATCTCAATAACCTCGACAAAACGCTCATCTACTCGAAGGTTCCGTTGCGGATATGGGGAAATCCGCCGTTCAAGGCGCTCACACTTGTCTGCGAAAAAGATGTTTATATCGCAGGCGATTTCAATCAGAATCCGAAGAATCCTCAGAACTGGACCCTGGGCTGGCGGGAATACGACAAGGATCTCGAAAACGGTACCGACAAAAACGGCGTGATGATCATTTCGATGGGGCGGATCTGGTTCGACTACTCGAATCCGCTTACCTTCCTCCAGGAGGAGCTGAAAACCCTTCTTGATTATGAGATCGGCATGCGACTGGGTGGCGACGATCTGAACCCGCTCCTGATGATCCCGATTGTCTATCCGCCACGGTTCGGAACGAATGCCCGGGATCTGCGGCTTCCGATGCTCGCTCTGAATTTCAACAAGATCGCGACGCTGTTCGCCCTGCCGAAAACCCCGCCCGCCGTCATTCCCGTAACCCTGGGAAGCCTGGCCGTGCATCCGGCTCTCAAGCCGCTTCGGGAGTATTTCGAACCGACGAACATTCCAGAACAGTATAAACAGCGCTTCTGCATCAGGAGTTTCGTCGCGCGGCAAAAAATAATAGGCGTTATAGCCGGCGCGTGCTATATGACGGGGTTTCTTGCTCCGTTCGAACGCGACCTTGCGATCAGAATGATTCTCGAACAGGCCGAGAAGGAGCTGAAGGAAGAGAAAACGGATCCGTCGCTCGGGGCCTGGAATGCCTGCGACCGGCTTTTCAAAATGGCCGTGAAGAATCCCAAGAGCGGTTTCAGGTTACCCGAAATGACGGTGAATGCCCTGCTGATCGACAGCGCCGAACTCAATGCCCGCTGGGACTCGCTTGACGGAAGCGGAAAAGTCACGAACGAGCTCGGGAATATCGACGATCCGCAGATGAAATGCCTCCGCTATGCCGGAGATGACACCCGCGTGATCCTGCGTCACCATGGCGGAATGATGCATCTGAGAAACAGGCCGGCCGATGTGTTTCTCGACGGCAGATTGCGGGAAGACCAGCCGATCGTGCGGCGCCGTTCCTGGGACTCGACATTCGTGCGCGGGGGAGGCGATTATTTTCCGCCGTATCCGCCCGCCGCCTTCAACATCATCACCTGGCATGACGATACCGCCTCTCTGGGTGAATTCAAAGCCTTCGACTGATTCTGTGAGGGGCTAGGCAACGGGGCGGCTTCGCCGTATAATGCGGGGCCGCGTCATGGGTTGCCGTCCTGGCGGCAAACATCACTCTGGAG
>CAZQYQ010000064.1:0-17689 GCA_964597625.1 uncultured bacterium | reverse complement strand
ATTCATTCCCATCTCGATGATCGCCGTCTCGGTTTCCAGCGGAATTCTCACGATGCTGAGCGGCAGTCCGATATCGTTGTTGAAGTTCCCTGCCGTGGCCCACGTGCGCGATATGCCGGAAAACAGGTGCAGAAGCATCTCTTTTGTCGTCGTCTTCCCGTTGCTGCCGGTAACGCCGATGAACAGAGCCTTGTGCCTCGCCCGATGAAAACGTGCTGCGTCCTGAAGCGCCCGGAGCGGGTCATCACATTTGATCCAGGCGGCATCGTCATCTGATGGAGCCGCATTGCCGATCCATCTGGACGAAACGACGGCGGAGGCGCCTTTTTCAAGGGCCTGGGCAATGTAATCATGGCCGTCCGTCCGTTCGCCCTTGAACGCCACGAAGACCTCCCCGGGCAGGAGAGAACGCGAGTCGATGGAAAACCCGCTCACCGGTTTTGCCCGGCCGCCGGCGTGAACCCCTCCCGTTGCAGCGAGGAGATCGGCAAAGCTCCAGTCAGCATGATCGCTCATGAGTGTGCTCCTTCGAGAAGTTCCTTTGCGACGAGCCGGTCATCGAAGGGAATCGTCCGGTCCGCAAACGTCTGCCCTGTTTCGTGTCCCTTGCCTGCGATCAGAAGAACATCGCCCGGCTTCGCCATACTGATGGCCAGCGCGATTGCCTTGCGGCGATCGGCTTCGATATGGATTGCTGCCCTGCGCTGGGAAGCCGGGAGAGAATCTATCCCGGCTACGATCTGGGATATGATGCTTTCCGGATTTTCCTTCCGCGGATTATCGCTTGTCACAACCGTTATATCGGCAAGCGTCGCTGAAAGGCGGCCCATGATGGGCCTTTTCTCGGTCGACCTGTTGCCGCCGCAGCCGAAAACCGAGATGACGCGCCCATGAGCAGCAAGCGGGCGGACGGCATTCAGCAGATTCTCGAGGGCTGCAGGGGAATGCGCATAATCAACGATAACCGTCAGATGGCGGTTGTTGGCGATGCTTTCAAATCTTCCGGGGACGGTCGCCAGGGAGGTGATACCCGCGATGATCGCATCCCATGCGATGCCGATGCTCCGGGACAACCCTGCGGCCATCAGGGCGTTGAAAACGTTGAACTCGCCTGCCAGAGCTATGCGGCACCGGCGCTGCTCCCCTTCCGCAACGAGCGTGAAATCCGTCGCCATACCACTTAATGTAATATTCGATGCATGGATATCGGCTTCACCCCGGACGCTTACCGTGCGGACCGTTCGACCTGCCTTTCGGCACTCCGCGGCAAGCCGCCGGCCCCACTCGTCGTCGATGGCGATGACGGCGGTTTTATCCGCGGGCAACAGTTCCAGGAACAGACGCCTCTTCGCCTGGAAATATTCCTCCATGCTCGGATGAAACTCGGTGTGTTCCAGGGAGAGATTCGAAAATCCGGCGGCAGAGAAGGTCAGATCCTCCACGCGGAACGTTTTCAGGGCATGGGAACTGACTTCCATGACGCCCGCCCTGACTCCGTGAGACGCTGCTTCTGAAAGCATTGCGCTCAGGTCGAGAGACTCCGGAGTCGTGTTCTTCGCGGGGCGCACATCGAAGCCGAGGTCGTATTCGACGGTCCCGAATCTGAATGCCTGCCCGAAAGCCTGGCGGAGAATGGACTGGATCAGATAGGTTGTCGTCGTCTTCCCCTTGGTGCCGGTGATTCCCAGCAGTTGAAGCCCCTTCGAAGGATCGTCATGAAAAACCCGGGCAATCGACGACAGTGCCCGCCGTGCATCCGCGACGCGCACGGCCGGAACCGGAAGACCGGCAATGGAGCCCTGGGTCACGACTGCCGCGGCGCCATTCTTGACGGCGTCGTTGATGAATGTCGCGCCGTCACTTGCCGAGCCGGGCATGGCGACGAAGAGCCAACCCGGTTCCACTTTCCGGGAATCGAAGGCGACGCCTTTGATCTCGATATCGAGACTGCCGGACCGTTCAAGGACAAAATCCGAAAGGAGCATGCCGAAATGCTTCATGAATACCTCTAGATATTATACATTAAAATATTTTGCAAGATGGAGCAGCTTCAGGGGCGTGAGGACGGGGAAAACTTTACTTGTACCATCCGGGTTTCGGGCAGCGGCGTTCCCGGTCTGGGATACTGCTCCACCGCGATCCCGTTTCCATCGAGGGTGGGTTCAAGATCAAGATGCCGGGCCAGGCTTGCCACTTCCTTGATCGTCATCCCGGCAAAATTCGGGACAAGATCCGCGGTGAGCAGCACCGTTCCACTTTGCGTGCCCGAGGCAGCGGTCGCGGGTGGCGGGGCGAACGCCGTCAGGGGAAGGCCTGCTTCGGATTTTTCCTTTGAAACAGGTTTCGGCGGAGTTTCAGGGGCGTCTTTTGATGCAATCATCGCTGAAGCGGTCGCCGAAGTGTCATGGACATTCTTGTCCGGTGGAACTTTCAGATATTTCAGAATTCTATCCATCATGATCCCGAAGGAGGGTCCGGCAACTTTTCCGCCGAAAAGCGTTCTGTTGTCGCCCTTCGGTTCATTGGCCGCGACGAATAAAACGACTCTGGGATTCATTGCCGGGGCCATGCCGATAAATGATGTCACGACTTTGTCCCAGTAGTATCCGCCATTGGGATTCGCTTTCTGAGCGGTACTGGTCTTGCCTCCGACCGTGTAGTCGGAAATCGCTGCCAGGCTGCCGCTTCCATGATCGACGACGCCGAACAGCATCCTCCGAAGATGTTTCGCAATTTCCGGCGACATGACCTGGCGCTTCTGCTCGGTGGTGAATTCGTCACTGATGTCGCCGTCCTGTGAAACAATGCGCTTGACCAGCCTTGGATGCAGCAGCCATCCGCCATTGGCCACAGCGGAATAGGCCGTCACGAGCTGGGCGCCCGTCACGCCGATTTCCTGGCCGATGCAGAGAGACGCGGCGGAGAGAGCCGACCATTTTGAGGGTGAGCTGAATATGCCCGGGGTTTCCGCAGGCACCTCGAGTCCGGTCGGTTCGCCGAATCCGAGTTGCCTGTAAAATCGATACAGGCTGCGTTGATCGAGCATCTGGGACAGCTGCACCATGGAAGCGTTGCAGGACTCGGCGATTGCTTCATCGATATCGACCAGCCCGTGCGAACCATGACATTTGATGCGCTTCCCTGCGACTTCACCCGCGCCTTTGCAGTAAAATCGCGTCCCGCGATTGATGATTCCGTTTGTCAATCCACAGGCCGTTGCAAAGATTTTCATGCAGGATCCGGGTTCAAAGATATCGGTTACGGGACGGTTTCGGTGTGCCTCCGGAGGCGAATTGGCGAACTGGTTCAGGTCATAGTTCGGTAAAACCGCCATGCCGAGGACCTCTCCCGTAGCCGGGTCCATGGCGATCGCCATCGCGTCGATCGGGTGCCATTGTTCCACGAATTTTGCGAGTTCCGTCTCTAATATATGCTGAATTATTGAATCAATGGTGAGGACCATATTGCTTCCGCCCATGGGAGGGCGAACGATGCGGATGCCGCCAGGGCCGTCCTCGCTCGTGCTGACATCATCCTCGACGGCCATCCCGGCATAGCCGCGCAGGGTGCGGTCAAACGAGAGTTCCAGGCCTTCAAGGCCGTGCCCTTCGCCACCCGCGAAGCCGAGAAGATTTGACGCGAGGGTGTTCTGGGGATACACGCGGCGATAGTTTTCTTCGAGAATGACACCGGAGATATTCAGTTCATTGATCTTCATCGCCAGATGGCGCTCAAGATTCTTGAAAATCGGGATGTACCCTTTTCTTCCCTGGATTTTCGCTTGGATTTCCGCACTGGTCATGGGAAGCACCGTCGAAAGCTGAGTCGCCATCTCAGCGATGGATTTGATTTCGCGGATGTACAGATAAACGGTGTATGTTTCGACGGAAAGCGCCAGTTCCACGCCGTTGCGGTCGGTGATCGTTCCGCGTTTCATTTCGAGCGTGTGCTGTGTACGATGATTCTGAAGAGATCTGCGTGACCAGTCGTCGAACTGAAGAACCTGCAGCTGGAACAGGCGAAGCATGTATAACCCAAGAACGATGCCCATGATCCCGCAGACGATAAGAGCCCGCATCGTGCGGGTTCGCAGGGCACGCCATCTCATGCGGAGGCCCCGGTATCCGGCAACCGCTGCGCAACGCGAAGTTTGGCCGACCGTGAACGAGGATTGGATGCCATTTCGCCGGCTTCAGCGGTTATCGGCTTTCTGGTCAGAATCTCGAGCCGCGGTTTATTGCCGCAAATGCAGACGGGAAACTTCGGTGGGCAGGTACATCCTTTCTGTTCACCGGCAAAAAAGGACTTCACGATCCGGTCTTCGAGGGAATGAAAAGAAATGACGGAGATCCGCCCGCCTGGGGCCAGGACCGAGAGAGCTATTGGCAGGAACTGCTCGAGCTCATTCAGTTCGTCATTCACCGCTATCCGCAAAGCCTGAAAAACACGCGTTGCCGGGTGAATTCCCCCTGCACCCCGGTTGGGAGCGACGCCTTCGATAAACTTGGCAAGGTCTCTGGTCGAGGTGAACGGAGCCGTCTCGCGCCGTCTTACAATAGCTGATGCTATTCTCCTTGAATGACGCTCCTCCCCATAAAGGTGGAAAAGGCGGGAGAGTTCGGATTCGCACTCGGTATTGACGAGATCTCCGGCCGTCATTCCTCCGGATGTCGGATCCATGCGCATATCAAGAGGTCCGTCCCGGGTGAATGAAAACCCCCTGCTGCTTTCGTCGAGTTGGGGAGAAGAGACGCCGAGATCGGCCAGAATACCGTCAATGGAGGATATGCCAAGTTGCCCGAGAATATCCTGAAGTTCGGTCGAGCGGCCGTGAACACGGGTGATTCTGGGATCCGTAACCATCTGCTCGGATCTGCGGAGAATCTCGATGTCGCGATCTATGGCGATAACGCGCCTGATCGAGGGATACCGCTCGAGAAGTGCCTTCGAGTGGCCGCCGAGCCCGAACGTGACATCTGCGAAAATCTGTCCGTTTTCAGGAACGGCGAGTTCGACGACCTGATGCAGCAAAACCGGGATGTGGCCTGAATTTTCCATGATTTATCTTTGCAGGGTAAGAGGCGACATGGGAAGATAACACATTCTCTGGGGAGGAATCATCCCAAGTTCCGTGCGGGCGACCTTTTCAATTCTGGCGATCGACTGAAGTTTCGAAATCTCGGCCCGGACGACCGCATTATTGGTTTCAAGGCTGTCGATCCGCTTTTCCGAGGTCTGAAGCCGAATCTTGATCTCGACCATCTTCGTCTGCTGCCAGATATACATGGTCATCATCATGCTGACAAGAAGGATTGCCATCATGTAGAGCCTGAGCATGCGGTGTCTGCGATGATCTGCCGTTGTCTCGATGTCATCCCGGCCCGAAGCCCGGGCTGAGGCGGATTCCGACTTGAGCGGAACGAACCAGCGGGAACGTTTCATGCGGACTCCTGAGTGTGAAGAGTGGCGAAAGCTGCAGCGTTCTGCATCAGGAAAACCATCGGCATCATGCGCGTCATGCATGAGTGCTGAATCATCTTTTCCTCCCGTCTGCGCAGGATGAGAATGTACGTACAAACTACAGGAAGAAACCCGGAGGTTTCTTCCTGCGGTGGTCAGAACGGAGAATTACCGGTTCATGAAGGTACCATGCTGGCGCTGGAATTCCAAGAGGTCATGTAATTGTTTTTCAAGTTCGGTGACTCCTTCCCGCTGGTCGGGGGAAAGGCTGTCGATGGTCTGCATCAGGGATGCCGCCGTTTCGGGGTGGCGGTCCATTTCTTTCTTCACACGGCGGGTGATGGACTGCTCGATACCGGAGAGCAGATCGACATCGTCAAGATACTGTCGTGAACTGGTTGAGCGTCGGCGGGCGGGGCGTCGCGAAGCAGCTCCGGCCAGATCACGGACCTGGGTGTCGAGCGAAGGGGTCATATACCCGGCAATGGCCTTCAAGACGGCATTGCGCTGGGAAAGATCGTTGATTGCCTCGATCCCGAAAGAGAAGAACATCAGGCGGTATCCGTCATTCACCTGGATGGCAGCGGCCCCGGATGATTTGATGCCACGGGTCGGGGAACTGGGCTTCAGATCAGGGCCGTTCATGTCATGATCATTGGCCATGTCGCGGGCGGCGCTGTCGAATTTCATGATGGTCTGGGCACCGGTCAGAGGATCGACTTCATCGGGCCACTTCTGGTTGTTTGCACCGTCTCCGCCGAAGATCTGGTAGGTCTTTCCCTTGAAGCTGCCGGACGTTCCGGTGATCACGTGAACGTTCGTGTCATCCTGGACAAAGCCGATCTTGCAGAGATCTTTGAGAAACGGCGTATCACGCAGGGAAAAAGCGAGATCCTGGCCACTGAGAACAAGCCGGCCACCCGTTTTCAGATACCCCGCCAGGGCTTCGATTTCGTCTGGCTTCAGCTGCTGCTGGTCGGAGGAGTCCTGGACTGCGAGGTATATCCAGCCATCGCTGTAGCGTTTCAGCACATCGGGCTTGAGATCTCCGTCAAGCATGCGGTCCCAGGGGTCGAAGGTGATGTTGCACTCACGAAACATCGACTGCAGAACCGGTGTTGCCGGTGAAAACGCATCCGTGAAGGCCAGAAGAACGTGGCCGCTCGTCTGAAACGGGGCTTTTACATAGAACGTCGATTTAAACGTCGAAAGAGGGCTCTTTTCGCCGCTCACGGAGAACGTGAGCACCACTTCACTGTCTACGGGGGCCTGAGGTGAAATCGTGAACACCGGGCCGGGCACGGTGATCTGCTTCCCGGGAGAGGGGACTGGGGCAAGACTCATCGAAAATTCTTTGTTATCAAGACTGGAACTTGTCGTTTCGGCTTTGACATTGAGCTTCCCGATCGTTTCACGCCCGAAATTGCGCAGGACCAGGTGAGCCTTGACCTTTTCGCCGGCCGCGAACCGCCCGTCGCGATTCTCGTCTTCGAGCACGACTTCCTGCAGCTTGATATAAGGCAGCGAGGGCGTTTCCAGCTCTTCAAGGAGTTTGTACCAGCCGGTCTCGGCGCAAAGGCTCAGAAGCTTGTACCGATTCTTGTATGTTCTGAAACCGGCACGGTCAGGAAGGAAAATGCAGAGGCCGGTGGCATCCTTGTATTTTTCACCTGTCGCGCCATGTTTGATGATCAGCCCGTTCTCGCCTTTTAATGAAGCAAGAAGCTGTCTGGCGGCCGTTTTGATTGCCGCGCCTTCAGTCGTTTTCGTCAATATCTCGAGGTAGTTTCCCAGATCGACATAATCTTTGTAGACAAACTTGAGAGCTGCTTCACGTGCATGTTCAATGCGGTCGATCTCACGAATTCCTGATTTGACGGTTGATACGAACGAATTGAGAGCCTTGGTCACATCGGCGACTTTGCTCAGGTCGAGCAGGGAAAGAGTGACTGCGGTATTCCCCTGTGACCCCATCTGATACGATGCTTTGTAGGTATCGACAATCGCCGTGCCGAGCTGCCGGCCATCCATGGCCGGATTTGCCGCGAGCTTCGCGAGAAACGCATCGTAAGGCCAGCCACGTTCGGGTTCGAGGTCTGTCGACCCCACCTGAAAACGCGCCGCCGCAGCGGATTCGTGAGCCACTTCCAGCATCTGCATCAGACAGGCATCGAAACCGAGAAGGTCGATGGGCTGACCGAGGATCGAGCTTGCCTTGAGGAGAGTTTTGCCGAGGGTGGGGATATCCATGGAAGAGGCGGATGTGTCGTCGTAGGATATATTATAGGATATATCGGCATTGCCGGAAAAGGCTGAAACGGTGGTCATGATCGACGGTTCGACATCGGGCTGGATTTCTTTCCACCCCGTGCCGTGGTTCCAGAGGATCAGGGCATAATGCTGGGCCGGGTATTTCTGCTTTGCCCATTTCACGAATCCCAGGAGAGATTCCGGGGCCGCCGTATCGAGCGGACCCAGGTCTTCGAGCATGGGGGAGGTCACCTTCTTCGGCTGCGTGTCTTTTTTAATGAAATACCGACGGCAGCCGGACCATTTCATATCTGAATCCTGGGAGAATTTTCCGCTTCGATCGAGTTGTACAACGATGTTGACCTTCTCGTTCGAGCCGACTGTTTCCATCTCGTTCATGTCAAGCTCGCCGCCCGCTTCAAGGTTGTTGTCGGCGGCCATGAAAACCATGAATGTCCATGCCTTTTCGGCCTGAGGCGTTGTCGCCGGCGCTGTTGTCGCAGCCGGTCTGGCGGCAGTTCTTCGTGCCGGGCGCTGCGTAGCGGCCTGGCTGTCGGCGGCAGAGGCGAACAACCAGATACCCAGCATGATCAGAACTGAAATTCGACTGCGGTTTGGTGCCGATTGGAGAAACACTGCGTCACGCCTCCGTTCAAGCTGCGATTAAAAACCTTTTGACGATTATAGTGACGCAACCGGGGGGGTGTCAATGAAACAGCATGAAGAGCTTCACTTCATCGACGGAACCATTGGACGATGTGAGAGTCATGAGGCCTGCCTGAGGGCACGATCCGTTTGACTTCGGTGGAATAGTATAGTAGAATTCTATATTAACTTCCATTGGGAGGGTGAGGCATGGCAAAGGCCAAGACCATTAAAAAGCCAGATACAAAGCCGGTTGAAGTCCCGATCCGAAAAAAGGAAAAGGCAGCCCAGGGTGCTCCGCGTGATTATGAATCCTCTGAATTATATGAAGAGGGTGAGCTTGTTTACCACAAAATCTGGGATGACAAGGGCGAAGTCGTTGAAACCGGCATGACCGAAGATGGAATTCGGAAAATGAAGGTCCATTTCGAAAAAGTCGGACTCAAGAATCTTCGCATGGGCCAGACTTCCTGATTTACTAAGTTTGTTATGACCGCCGGGGTCCCTGAAATGGGCTCCGGCGTTTTTTTGTCATCCCGGCTTCGACACGAGGAGATACCTGCCGATGAGAAGTGTTCGAGAAGTGAGGAGAGAGGATGCCGGACGAAAACGAACTCAGAAAACGTGGGCTGGTTCTCATTAAACCATGTACGCGCAAGCTGATCGGCTTTCTGCACCATCAGGACGCGCATATCCGCGAAGAAGCCGCCAGAGCCCTCGGAAGTATCGGAGACCCTGAGGCGGTCGTTCCCCTCGTTGATGCCCTCAGCAGACAGCCGCGCGATGAGTCTCTTTCGGGAGCCCTCGCCGAGATCGGTGACCCGTCAGCCGTGGAACCCCTTCTTGCCGCGTTTCGCGACGCGGATCGAGAGGCCAGGCCGAATATTGCCGCGGCACTGGGAGCATTCCGCGATGCGCGTGGGACATCCGCGCTGAACGCAGGACTTTCCGATACCGATCCGAATGTGCGTTTTCAGTGTGCCACGGCCCTGGGAAAACGCAGGGATGCATCATCGGTATCCCCGTTGCTTGGCTGCCTCGGCGAAGCAAACGAATGGATTTTTCTGAACGTCGTCGATGCTCTTGCGAGAATTGGAGATCATCGCGCGACAAACCCCCTTACCGCGTTTTTCCTCAAGGAACTGAACGAACGGAAACGGTCGTCGCTTGTCACCGCGATCGGCCAGCTGAAAGATCTTACGGCCGTGCCCACGCTTTCAAAGGCTCTGCGCGACTCGGATGACCGTGTCAAGGCAAACGCCATTGAAAGTCTCCGCAGGCTGGAGCTTCCCAAAGACAAGCTGCTTTCTCTGATTCAGCCGTTCATCAAGCATGCGAATCACCGTGTCCGCGGCAATGCGATCATCGCCGTCGCTCTTGCCGGAGCGATGGATCTGACGGCGCTTCTCGACGAGATGCGGGATGATCCCGACAAATGGGTAAGAGCGACGCTCGGGTATGTGCTGTCGATGTTCGAGCATCCCAAGGCGCTCTCTCTGCTGGTCGAACTGCTCCGGGATGAAGACAACGACGTCAGGAAAAATGCGGCCCGGGCATTGTCGATTCGAGCCGGAGACGACGATCTCGAGCTGCTTTTAAAACTCCTTGCGGATGGGGCGTCCTTTGTCAGGCTGCACGCGGTCGCGGCTCTCGGCCGTCTGAAGGCCGGGCCGGCCGTTCCCAGCCTGGCAAAGCTGTTTGCCACGGAACGTAATTTTAAAATTCGATCAGCTATAATATCTTCGCTTGGCGATATCGGCGACACCTCGGCGGTGCCTGTCCTCCAGAATGCCATCAAGGACAGGGACTCGCGGGTCCGGGCCAATGCGGTTGAAGCTCTCGAAGCCGTGCTGGGCGAGGGGGCATCGCTCACATTGAAGCCCCTGCTGCAGGATCCGGATAACCGGACCCGCGCAAATGCTGCCAAGGCGCTCTTTCGCATTGGAGAGCTCGGTGTCCTGTTCCAGCTTGAGCGGATGATGTCAGATACGGAGCTGACAACGAGAATTTCCGCCGCATACGCTCTCGGGGAGATCGGAAAAGCTCTCCGGAACATCGACAGGATTCCCCTTTCGACTCCTTTGAAGCAGGCCCTCGCCGGAGTACGGCTGACGGAATCGACGGCAACCCAGGCCGTCAGAGCCGCCCTGCAGCCACCGGCCGCCGCCGGGGAGAAAGCAAAGCCGTCCGGTCCGGGCGTTACTCTGAACAAGGCGGTTGCAGATCAGGATCAGGTTGTGGACGGGGGAAACAAGGATGTCCTCCGGGAGCGCTTCATGGCCGCCTTCAAGGCCGGGCACATGGAAGAGGCGGCCGAAGGCGTCAACGCTTATCTGGCGGTATATCCGCATGATCTGATGGCGAATTTTTTTGCGGGAAATCTCCATCAGCAGCAGGGGAAGTTTGAGCAGGCGATTCCGTTTTATCGGAAAGTCGTCGAGATCGATCCGTTCCATATTCAAGGCTATGCAAACCTCGGCCTGTGCTGCCATCGCTGTAACCGTTTTCAGGAAGCCGTTCATTACTTCAAGCAGGCTCTGAAAATCCAGCCGGATCTTGCCACTCTTCATTTCAACCTTGCGAACCTGCTCCTCAAGGAGCAGCACTGGGAAGACGCCATCAGGCATTTTGAGGAAGGCCGCAGAAGACAACCGGCGCCTTCAAAGATTCTGGCGAATCTGGGATTTGCGTATCAGAAAACAGGCCAGTATGAAAAAGCCCTGGCGGTGTATGAGGAAGCCTCCGAGAGCGATGCGAGGGATCCCGGGCTGTATTACAACTGGGCTCTGATTCTCGCGCGGCAGGGGCAGAAGGATCAGGCCAGGGGCGTGCTGAAAAAAGCTCTTGCGGTGATTCCGGCGGGAGCGACGGGAGAACGCAATCTGCGCGATCTTCTGGAGCGGCTCAAGGGCTGAATTTCACCAGACTTGTTCCACGGGAAACCGCGCGGCATGCAGTGCCGTGTACCCCGTGCGCCGGTTCAGCCGTGGGTCAGAGACCGCGCGGGAAGAGACATCACGAAAAAGAGGGTTGCCCAGAGAATCATCGCCGCGCCGGTCGCCGTATCCCATGCGAGAGACGTGGCAAGTCCGGCCAGACCGGATGTCATCGCGATGAGCACGGCAAACCAGACCTGATGGCGCAGATTTCCCGCGAAGTTTCTTGCGGCGGCGGCGGGGATGACCAGCAGAGCCGTAACCAGCAGGATCCCGACGGCGCGGATCGAAAAAGCCACGACAAGCGCCAACATGGCGGCGAAGGCCGTTTCCAGCCAGGATGTCCTGACGCCGCTGATGTGTGCCAGATGCTCATGAAGACTCGTGTACACAAGCTGGTTGTAGAACCGGAGCAGGAATATCAGGGTGGCGATCAGGAGCAGCGCGGTAAGAACGATATCCCGGTCGCTTATCGAGAGAATGTCGCCGTAGAGAAAACCGGGGAGGGTCTTTGCCAGCCCTTTTTTCGTGCTGATGATGGCGAGGCCGAGTGCGACGGTCGAGGAAAAAAGGACGCCGAGCGTGGTGTCCATCGCCATTTCGCTTTTTCGCCGCAGCTGGACGGCCATCATGCCGGTGCCGAGGCCGAAGATGATCACGGCAAGCCATGGATCGATGCCCAGCACCAGGCCGAGCGCGACACCCGTGAAAGCCGAATGGGAGACCGAGTCGGAAAAAAAGGCCATGCGAAACTGGACGACAAGGCTGCCGCAAAAGGCGCAGAGGGGAGCAAGCAAAGCGATTTCGAGGACTGCCCGCTGCATGAATCTCGCCTGCATCACATCGAACGGCAGGCATGACAACAGCCGGTACACTGGTTCGAGGAGCGTTTCAACCATGGTCGGCCTCGTCGTGCGGATGGTGGTGGTTGCAATGCTGATGTGGATCGGGCGAGTGCTCATACAGCCCCGAGTGCAGGCCATAGATCTGGAGCAGGTTTTCGGAAGTGAGCACTTCGGGGGTTTCGCCCTGGCATGCGACGGTGCGGTTCAGGCAGAGAACATGGGATGCATGCTGGGATACGACGGAAAGATCGTGGCTCACCATGACGATGGTTCTGTTCTGTCGCGAGCTCAGAGACTCGAGCACATCGCAGAAGAGGTGGCCGCCGGCGATATCGACGCCCGATACCGGCTCATCCAGGAAAAGAATTTCGGGATCGCGATGCAGGGCGAGAGCCAGGAGAACCCGCTGCATCTCGCCACCCGAGAGCTTCCCGAGCGGCCGGTCAAGCAGATGGCCCGCTTCAAGCCGGTTCAGGGCGGCGGACGCGTTTTCCCGGGAATTGTCCGTGATGCCGAGCCAGACCGGGCGGCGTTGAAACTCGAATGCGAAAAACTCGAGAACCGTCACCGCGGCCTGGCGGTCGATCGCGAGACTCTGGGGTACATAGCCGATGCGGGGCTTGTGAACAGCTCCGCTGGGGTCGACGAATTCGATACGGCCGGAATACGGACGCAGACCGAGAATCGCCTGCAGGAGAGTCGTTTTGCCGGCGCCGTTCGGTCCGATCAGCGCCGTGATGTGTCCGCGCATGATCTGAGCGTCGACGTTTTCGAGAATGATGCTCTGGCCGATGGTGACGGATACATCGGTGAGTCTGATGGCCGGTGTCGATTTCATCTTTCTGGCGGCACAGGAGAGGTCGCGGAGGCGGGCAGCAGGGCGGCAAGGCCGGAAGCGATATCGCGCATGGCGGTTTCCAGTGCTGCCGGGGAAGGGGAGACCGTCCCGGAGGTGAGGGTCGGAAGGCCGATGACAGAGAGGCCATGCTCGGTGCCAAGCGCGGTGATTTCCGCCGAAGCTTCGATGCCGTCCGCGAGAATTGCCCGGGGATGCTTGTCGCGGATCGCCTGTTCCAGATCGAGCCTGGCCAGTGCGGAGTGCTGGTGCTCGTCATCCGTTTCAAAGCGAGCGACGACGCTGAGACCCATTTCCTTCGCTATATAATCAAGCGATTCATGAGTCACGAGCACGGGGATTCCGCGCAGCTGCGAGGCGAGCGCGGACCATTCCCGCGAAATCGCCTGCAACCGGGCATCGAGGTGCGAAGCGTTATCGCGCAGAATCATCGCTGTTCCGGTCGGAACCGCGCCGGCGAGGGCTGAGGAGATCGGATCGATCATGCCGATCAACCCCGACGGGGTCGTGAACACATGCGGGTTCGGAATGCCGCTCTGCGCGGATGGCATGGCGAGAGTCGCCGGAGCGACCTGCCTGATCCGGTTTTCGAAGCCCGACTCTTTGAGCCGGTCGAGGAACGGTTCAAATCCGAGGCCGTTTGCGAGAATCACATCGGATCTGTCGAGCCGCACGATGTCGGCCGGCGTCAGGGAGTAGTGATGAGGGCAGCCGAGCTCGGCCGGCAGCAGGATGCTGACGGGAAGGCCGGTTCCGGATGCCAGTTCCTTGGTGAGAAGGAAGACGGGATAAACCGTGCAAACGGCGCCGCCCCCCGCGTGTGGAGTCTGTGCAACGGCCATGTGGGCACGGCAGCCGGCCCAGGACAAGATGAAAAACAAAATACTTATAGATATATATCTTGCCCCGGGCCGACGGCGTTGCGTGTTCATGCCGCCAGGTTCCAGCCGGCTTCGAACGCCCTGATGTTCAGATCGAGGAGCTTCGCGGGAATGCGTTTTTCCAGCCCGCCCTGCCATATTTCATGTTTTATGCTCGGAAGCCGTTTTGCAAGGACGCCCAGGAGAACCACATTCAGGCATTTGGCATTGCCGAGGCTCTGTGCCGCTCCAAGAGCGTCAACCGCCGACACGCTTGCCGGAAGCGCCGCGATTCTGGCACTGATGCCATCCGGATACACCCCGTCGCCGGCCGAAACGGACATCGGCAGAATCTTCTGGGTGTTCATGAGAACGAGGCCGCCGGGTTTGAGAAACTCGCTCCAGCGCAATGCTTCAAGCTGTTCGAAGGCGAGGATGATATCCGCCTCCCCGAACCGGATCAGCGGGGAGTGAATCGCGGGGCCGAATCGGACATGGCTGACGACGCTTCCGCCGCGCTGGGCCATTCCATGCACTTCGGATTTTTTCACGTCGAAGCCGGCTTCCATGGCGCACTCGGCAAGCAGGTTGCTGGCAAGAAGGGTTCCCTGGCCGCCGACGCCGCACAGGAGAATATTCGTGATTGTCATGGTCAGGCTCCTTTCGCCTGGGTGATGGCGCCGGGTTTGCAGGTCCTGGCGCACAGGCCGCAATGGACGCACAGCGTCTCGTTGATGCGGGTTTTTCCGTCGGATGGGTCGCGCTCAATCGCCGGGCAGCCGAGTTTCCAGCACTGGCCGCATTTCACACATTTGGCCCGGTCGATCGAAACGGGATGCCGCTCTGGTTTGTAGCCTTTGAGAAGGATGCAGGGCCGGCGGGTGATGATGACGGTTGGCTCTGTCTTTGCCAGGGCGGCTTTCACGGACTCTTCAAGAGCCTTGAGATCAAACGGATCGACGTCAACGACGGATTCAACACCGGTTGCCTCACACATCCGCTTCAGGTCGAGAGCCTTTGTCGGTTTCCCCTTGAGCGTCTTTCCGCTGGCCGGATTCGGCTGGTGGCCGGTCATCGCGGTGATTGAGTTGTCGAGCACCATCGTCAGGTGGCGGCCCTGATTATAAACGGTGTCGATGAGGCCGGTGATGCCGGAATGCATGAAGGTCGACTCGCCGAGCACAGCTACGAGCTTGCCGTGAATCTTGTCTTTCATGGCCTTCTCGATGCCGAGTGCATTCGTGATCGACGCGCCCATGCAGACAATGGTATGCATGGCATTGTGCGGCGGGAAGGCCCCGAGACTATAGCAGCCGATATCGCCCGTCACCGTACAGTTCAGTTTTCTGAGAACGAAGAAAACACCGCGGTGCGGGCAGCCCGGGCAGAGAACCGGCGGCCGTTGCGGAATCGCGAGTTCCGGCATTTTGACCCGTGCCGGCGGTTTTGCCGGGATGAACTCGGCAAGCGCGTCGTGAATGATGTCCGGGTTCAGTTCTCCACAGATGGGAATGCGATTTTTACCGATGCAGTCGATGCCGAGTGCGCGAACCTGCTCCTCGATGATCGGTTCGTTTTCTTCAATCACGATGACTTTTTTCACCGAGGCCGCGAACGTACGCACCAACTCGGTCGGAAAGGGATTCGTGAAGCCGAGTTTCAGATACGAAGCCGTGGGAAACACTTCGCGTGCGTGCGTGTAGCCGATCCCGGAAGCGATGATGCCGACCGTCGAATCGCCACATTCAATGCGATTCCAGGGACAGTCCGTGCCCCATGCTGTCAGCTTCGCCATGCGCTCTTCAACCTTGACGTGAAGCTTGCGGGCATTGTGCGGCAGAACGCAGTATTTGGCCATATCGCGGGTGAATTCGCGGGCCGGGGCTTCGGTTCGAACGCCGAGTTCCACGATTCCTTCGGAGTGTGAAATCCGGGTCGTGGTGCGCAGCATGACGGGCGTGTCGAACTGTTCGGACAGCGCATAGGCTGCGATCGTCATGTCATGAGCTTCCTGGCTGGTGCTCGGTTCGAACAGCGGAAGCTTGGCGGCGCGGGCATAATGCCGGTTGTCCTGCTCGTTCTGAGAGCTGTGCATGCCCGGATCGTCGGCCGTGACGATGACCAGACCACCGTTGACGCCCGTGTAGGCGACGGTAAACATCGGGTCGGCCGCGACGTTCATACCGACGTGCTTCTGCGCGCAGATGGTGCGTGCTCCGCCGTATGCGGCTCCGATCGCCGTTTCCATCGCCGTCTTCTCGTTGACCGACCACTGGGCGTCGATCTCGTCATACTGGCCGCAGCATTCGAGAATCTCGGTGGACGGAGTGCCGGGATATGCGGCTGCGAATCGCACACCCGCCTCCCATGCGCCGCGGGCTATTGCGGCGTTGCCAGACAGGAAAGCCCTTTCCTTGGAACCATTCTTCATCTTTTCTTCTCCTCAAGCCCGCCTCTGAAGGCGGGTCGTGATGCGAGCGCCGCAAGTATATCACAATTTTGCGTGTTGGCTTTTCCAAGTCTTGCCTGTATCATCCATCAATCTCCCATCACCACAAGGAGCAGTGATCATGAACGTGCTTGTCACCGGCGCCGCCGGATTCATTGGTTCCCATCTGAGTGAAAAGCTGCTTGCACGCGGCGACACCGTCGTCGGATTCGATAACGTGAACACGTATTACGAAGTGTCGCTCAAGGAAGCCCGTCTGGCACGGCTGATGAAAAGACAGGGGTTCAGCTTTGTCCGAGCCGATCTTGCCGACAGAGCCGCCATTGACGCACTGTTTTCGAAAAACCGTTTCGACCGGGTCGTTCATCTCGCAGCCCAGGCCGGTGTGCGCTACAGCCTTGAAAACCCTCAGGCCTATGTCGACGCCAATCTGGTCGGATTCGTGAATATTCTTGAAGCATGCCGGCACGCGAAGGTGCCGCATCTTGCCTATGCCTCGTCAAGCTCGGTATACGGCGCCAATACGCACATGCCTTTTTCGATTCACGACAATGTCGACCATCCGGTCTCGCTGTATGCCGCGACCAAAAAAGCGAATGAACTGATGGCACATACCTATGCGCATCTGTTCAGACTTCCGACCACCGGTCTTCGCTTTTTTACGGTGTATGGTCCGTGGGGGCGCCCCGACATGGCCCTGTTCGGATTCACGAAAAAAATTCTCGCAGGCGAACCGATCGAGGTTTTCAATCACGGGAAAATGCGGCGCGACTTCACGTATGTCGACGATATCGTCGAGGGCGTTGTCCGCGTTACGGACCGCATTCCCCAGCCCGACCCGTCATGGTCCGGTGACCACCCCGATCCGGGAACGAGTTCGGCGCCTTACCGCGTGTACAACATCGGGAATCATCAGCCTGTCGAACTGCTCGAATTCATCGATATCATCGAACGCAAACTGGGGAAGAGGGCTGAAAAGAAACTGTTGCCGATGCAGCCCGGCGATGTACCCGCCACGTATGCCGACGTGGCTGACCTGCAGCGGGATGTCGGCTTTGCTCCTGCAACATCGCTGGAAGTCGGAATCGGCCGCTTCATCGACTGGTATCGCGAATACTATAAAATATAAACGCCTGCGCGAAAGAAAAAGCCCCCGGTCATGGAACCTGATCGGGGGCTTTTATCAGCTTGGTTTACCGTTTCATGCCACCAGGTTTTCGCGATAGAAGTTTTCCCACAGCTCTTTTTCCTCATTGAGTACCATGAGCGACAGATGATCGGAGGCCAGCTTGGCGGAAATGTCGATGATGGGAGTGGCAGCCGAGACGGCATCGGGAAGCTGGATGAACAGGGTTCCGAGCAGTCTTGCCCCCTGATTCAGCGGGAAA
>CAZQYQ010000063.1:0-17719 GCA_964597625.1 uncultured bacterium | reverse complement strand
AACGTCGATATGACATTCTACACAAAATCGAAAAAACTCGATGCCGAAAAATACGGCATTCCGAGCGTCAAGAGCCTCAAGTTTGAAAAGATCAAGCGCGGCTTTTCTTTCTCATCGGATGTGGCACAGAATGCAAAATTTCTGAACAAGGACGCCACCTACCAGACAAACCGTGAGAAATGGCGGTCGAGCATCAAGCGTGTCAATGCAGGCAAGTGGTGGGCCCCCCGAACCGCCCGCCGAGTCCCCCGACAAAGACAAGAAGAACGGCATCAACTTCATTCCGGATGTTTCGAAAGTCAGCAGCACCATCATTCATTTCGGCATTTCGCTTGCCATGCGCGGGCTCGGCAAGGCGCTTCCGAATGCGGCGGTCTCGTTCGGCGACGACACATCGCAGGATGACGCGTTCATCGACTTCGAACTGCCCTGGATGGGAACCCGCAACAGCGTCTACACCCTTCCCACGCTGGGCTGGGGACAGAACAAGACACACCTGTTCGGCGTCAACACCATGTATCCGACGCTTTCACGCGACATCGAAGGCATGATCGCCAAGCGCTACCGCCAGTGGCACGTGACCATCATCGGGCTCACGCAGACCGACCGGCTTCCGCTGCTGCCATTCCCACCGCCGTGGTGCTTCGTGCCTCCGATTCCGATTCCCGTCTGGTTCTCCGACGAAGTCATAAATAAATACGACTATAATTTGTGGTTTCTCAAGCCGTTCGATGTCGAGACGAACGCCGCCGACACGGCTCTGACAGCCTACGACCCGGCCAAGATGGTCAACTGCCCGGCCAACTTCTACGCGATCGAGCAGTATGCGAAGAAGGCGACCTACTACTACCCGAACTATGACGCGTTCGTGAAAGACCTGCCCAACCGCATGGTCGACACGCCCCAGGGAAAGGCCTTCCTGCTGAACGGCGTTACCTTCATTGCCGGCTCGATCGGCTCGAACGACAAGGAGTTCACGCCGGCCGAAGGCGACACGTTCAACGTCATCGGGAAGGGGATGATCGTGTGCTCGGGGAACGTCCATCTTGGCTGCAATATCAAATGCCTCGATGATGCGACCGTTGCCGAAAACCCCGACAAACGCACGGTCTTCAGCCTGATCGCGCGCAACGGCGGCCTGATCGTCACGAAAGCCGGCAACTGGACCTTCGAAGGTTCGCTCTACACCAACGTCGGCCTGTATGTTTCGCCCAGCGCGACTCTGAACATTCAGGGCAACTGGGTCACGAACCGCGTCGATAAGATGCGCATGCAGGGCTCCGTCATGATCGACTACATCGCGTCACGCGTCCGGGCATCACTCGGCAGCCTCCACCCGCAGACGGGCAAGTTCGACCCCCGCAGATACAACCTGACGCTTTCGCCGAAATGGTCGACCTGGAAGGTGGATTAACATGAACGGGATCCGCAGCTCGCGCCGCAACGGCATGACCATGATCGAGATCATGGTCGCCGTGTCCATTATAGCGCTTGCTGTAATTCCTCTCATGAGGCTTATTACAGGCACGTACACCGCAACCGCGAAAACAAGCAACCAGTCAAAGGCGGCAGCCATCCTCAACCGCCTGATTGAAGAGGTCAAGCACGTTCCGTTCGCGACGTATGTGAAGGAATGCCCTGATGTGATGCAGGAAAAGGCGGTTCCCATTCCCGTGAAATATTATCCCGAAACCGTCGCGGCGCTGGATGAGCAGAAAAAGACGGGCGACAGGGAGTTCTGGGTCGAAACAACCCTGCTGGGCTCGAAAAACGAGTCGAACCAACTGGTCGAAATTTACTTCGAGGCGGAGATCAGGTGGCGCGACATGGGCGGCAAGGATACGCAGAATCAGCCTGAGCGCAGGCTGAGAGCTTCTGCGCTGGTGTTCAATCCCGAGACGAAATTTCTGTGATGTTGTCCTGCTGTTCCGGTGCAAGAAATGAGGTACGGCTATGAATAAAGGATCCAGAAGAGGCTTCACCCTGGTCGAAGTCATGGTGAGCATTCTCCTGTTCTCGCTCGTCATGGGCGTCACGATGAATCTCTGGAGTCAGGCCCAGCGCAACATGGCACAGACGACCACACGCCAGATCCTGCAGCATGAAAGCCGCCTGATCACCCAGATGCTGACCGCCGACCTGAAGGCCGTCAAAGCCAACACCTTCAAGACTCAGGCCGAGCCTCTTTCCATGGAGTTCGATCGGTTCTCTTCCGATGAAAAGGCGATGGAGGGCGAAAAACTCGCCAATGAACGAACGATCGCCGTCAAATACGCGCTTTTAAAGCCCATCCTGCATCGCGAACTCGCCGGGAAAGGGCCACGCACGCTTTCCGGCCATGTCGAGGCCATCACCGTCGCGAAAAAATCTCTTTCCGCGGAAGAGGCTGAAGCCAACCCCCAGCAGTCGGCGCGCGTCGACATCGCCGTGACCCTCAAGATGCGCGTTCCGGGTTCGAAAAAAGATCTTTTTCATACCGAGCGGACATCGGTCATCATGCGGGACGATTATTACCAGCTCGTGAGCAAGAATTATGCGAGCAACCTGCAGACGACGTCTTCGATCAAGGAGAGCATCGACGAGGCCGAGAAAAGCAACTGGTTCGACCAGGAGCTGACCGCCGATTCCCTGAAAAACCTGACCAAAGACCAGCTCGACGACATGAACAAGGTCCAGGCAGACTCGATCAAACAGGCCAACTCCGATCTGAAAGAGCTCGATAACCAGATCAAGGATATCGACACCGGCAAGAAATGGTACAACTACGCGTTTGGCTGGCTGACCGGAACCGATCCCGACGTCGAGTTCGCCACGACCATGCGTAATAAACTTGCAGATATAGAATGCCCCGGAGAGAACCTGCCCGAAAAAGGGCAGCGCTCCTCCGACAAGGCCGACGAACTCATCAAGGAAGTCGACAAGAAGATCCAGGAAGACGAGAAAGAGTTCTTCGGAAAATCATTCACATCGATCTACGACGAGAACAGTTCGAAAGAGCTTGCGGCCTCGCAGAAGAAGGCCTATGAAATGAAGCTGGCCGACCGGCAGATCGAGAAGGCGCTCGAGAAAATGAGCGAGGAAGACAAGAAGGATCCCGAAAAGATGAAGCAGTTCACCAAGCTCATCGACCAGTATCCCAAAACGACGGATGAACTGCGGGCGAAAATGACCGAGGATCTTCGTCTTTCTGAAAAGTCAGCCGATGACCGGGCTGATCTCGAAGTCATGATCAATACGAAATGCAAGGAAATGGAACAGGTCAAAGCCGAGTATGCGAAATGCGACCTGACATGGATGGACGACAGCTCCATCGAAAAGAAAGTCAAGGCATACGAGGCCAACAAGCAGGTTTACAACTTCGGCAAAAGCAAGGTTGAGACGCTGCGCACGAAGGAAATGTCGATCGACAACCAGAAAGTCATCGACGAAGCCATGGCCAACCTCGCCTCCACGAAATAAGAACTCAACACACGACATCACAGCCGTCGGGGCTGGCGGCGGTGACGGTTGCGGGAGTGATCGTGTTGTGCAGATCAGCCCCGCCGGAAGTCCGGCAGGGCACATACTCCCGGCTGAAGCCACGCCAGAGCCCCTCTTCCTGCGTCTCCCACAGAATTTCGACGGTTCGGCCGATGAACCGCTCGTGGAAAGCCCTGGCCGTCTTTTTCCAGATCGTTTCAATGGCTTTCGCGCGCGCATGCTTGACCGCGTTCGAAAGCTGTCCGGGCATCGCAGCGGCAGGTGTTCCGTCCCGCGGCGAGTACCGGAAAATGTGAATTTTTGAAAACGCCATCTGCTCGACGAATGCGCGTGTTGCCGCAAACTGCTCCTCGGTCTCGCCCGGGAATCCGACAATGAGATCGGTGCTGATGCCGATTTCAGGCATCCGTCTGCGCAGCCGGCTCACCAGTTCCGCGAATGCCGCCGTGTCGTAGGGCCGGCGCATCGCCCGCAGGGTTGCGTCACAACCGGACTGAAGCGGCAGATGAAGATGCATGCAGGCTTTCGGATCTGTCGCAAGCCACTCGACAAGGTCATCGTCCACTTCGATCGGCTCGATCGAACTCAGCCTGATGCGATCCAGTCCGTCGATGGAGGACAAGTCGCGCAGGAGATCTACAAGGCCGAATCCATATCGTCCGACATGGATCCCGGTCACGACGATTTCCCGTCGGCCCGTCGAGACAAGATGGCGGGCTTCCTCGATGATTTCTCTTCTTTCGCGCGATGTTTCAGGGCCGCGAAGATGCGGAACGATACAGTAGGAGCAGAACTGGGTGCAGCCGTCCTGAATTTTGAGAAACGCCCTGGTCCGTTCGCTGCCGATCAGCTCTTCAGGCAGGTGCGCCTCGGCATCGACAGCCCGCGTGTCCGGCCGAACCATTTCAAGTCGCTCCAGAAGCTCACGCACAGCCGGCCGGGTCGCATACGGCAGAGTGCCTTCGACCTGCACGGGCGTTTCTTCGCCATCTTCTGATTCCCGCTTTCCGGCCAGCCGAGCCTCACAGCCGGCCAGGATGATCCTGGCGGCCGGCCACTGGCGGCGGGCAGCGCGCAACGCCTGACGGACCTTCTGGGAGGCACGCCCGGTAACCGCGCAGCCGTTCAGGATGAACAGATCGGGTGATTCACCCTCGCCCGCCGGACGCAGGCCGCATTCGATCAGATACCCGGAGATACGCCCCCCGTCATACTGACTGACCTTGCACCCCAGCGACCGCAACAGAAACGAATAGTTCATTCTCTATTCACATCGATATATCAGGTATTCAGCAGCCGGGAGAGAGCGACGACCGGGGCGGTGTCGGTCTTGAAAAGGCGCCTGCCGAGCCAGACGGTCTGCCAGCCGGCGTCGATAAAGGCCTGCACTTCGTTCGGGTCGAAGCCGCCTTCCGGGCCTGACGCAAGCCACAGTTCCGGTCGCTCAGCGGTCGGCAGCTCATGCAGCGAGACAGCCATCGGAATCTCGTGAAGCAGCACCGGCAGCACACGCTCGGCCGGTGTCGGCAGCTTTTTGAACGGAAGCGGATCGGCGACGTCAGGCATCATGCAGCCGCCACACTGCAGCATTGCGGTCACGGCGATCTTGCGCCATCGTTCGATTTTCGAAGGGCCCGGCGTTCCGGCGACCACGCGAGTGCTGAGCAGCGGCACGATCCGCCTGACGCCCAATTCCACGGCCTTCTCGATCAGCCACTCGAACCGGTCGCCCTTGGAAACCGCGCAGAAGATCGTCGTCTCGAATGCCGGTTCCCGGCCCGGTTCAGTCCATTCCTGAAGCTGGAACGCGCCCTTTTCTCCGAGAACGGCCAGAGCTTCGCGGCCCGCTCCATCCGTGACGGTGAACGCATCACCCGGCCGCAACCGCAGGACGCGCTCAAGGTAATGCCGGTTTTCGTCGCTCAACATCCCGTCGGCGGCGGGTTCCAGAACCCGGGCGTGCGGGACCAGAACCTGGTCGCTCATGATTCAACGGGAATTCTCGCGGCATCGCTCCACAGATCATCCAACGCGTAGAAGCGGCGGGCATCGGGCTGAAACAGATGCACGACGAAATATCCTCCGTCGATCAGCACCCAGGTCGACTGCGAGTCGCCTTCAACGAGAGCTCCCTTCACACCGGGCACCTTGAGCAGCATGGCGACGGCATCAGCCATGGACTGAACGTGCGGCGTGTTGTTGCCGGTGCCGAGAATGAAATAATCGGCATAGGAGACCAGCCCCTCGACATCGAGCAGGGCAAGATCAACGACTTTTCTGTCGGAAAGCGTCTTCACCACTTTTTCAACGAGTTCAGGAAGCGCCTGTTTCGATGCCTTGCGTGGAGCGACGCGTTCTTCGCTTCTCGCCTTCGGCTCAACCTTCCGTCTCGGGGGCTTGACCGTGCTCGCACTTTTCGCAGCTGCAGCGGTTCTGGAGCGTTTCACAGCTCCCGCGGCACCGGTGGCTCCGGCGGTTTTCTTCACTCCGGCGGCTTTCTTCACTCCGGGGGTTTTCTTCGCTCCGGTGATGCTCTTCGCACCAGCGGATTTCACCGCCTTCGCCGCGCTCGTCGTCCTGGTGGTTTTCTTCGTGGTTTCTGTCATGGTGTATTTCGCCTTCTTGCCATCGGGAGACGGTTGCACAGCCTCCGTTGAAAATAAGACGGTTCCGCCTGGAGACCGGTCAACCGGCCGTTCCGGGGCGGAACCGCGCGTTGAACATCAAGCGTTACTGCTGATACCCTTGAATACGGAGTAGACGTATCGGCCGAACATGTATTTCTTCTCGGTCACGAACTGGTAGCCGCGTTCGAGCGCCTTCAGGTTCGTGTCGATCAATTCTTTCTTGGCTTTCGGGGTGATTTTGGGCAGGAACTCAACCATCGCATCGTAGGACACGAGTTTGCTGAATTTTGCATAGGCGCCCGCCATCACGAGATTGGCAACGCGCGCGTTGCCCAGCTCTTCGGCAATCTCGTTCGCCGGAACCTCGACGAGGCGGATGTCATCGCGAAATTCCTGCCGCTCGATCAGCGACGAGTTGTACATCAGCATGCCGCCGGCCTTGATGCGCAGATTGAAGCGTGCAACGGACGGGCGGTTCATCGCGATGACCGTGTCAGGAACCGTAACCAGCGGAGAAGCGATCGAGTGCTCCGAGAGGATGACGGTGCAGTTCGCGGTTCCGCCGCGCATTTCGGGGCCGTATGAGGGCAGCCAGGATACATGTTTCCCGTTACGCATGCCGACCTCGGCAAGAACTTTTCCCAGAAACAGAATGCCCTGTCCGCCAAACCCGGCCAGGATGATCCGTTCAACCTCTGCAGACATGCATGAGCCTCCTCGGAGATATGGTCAGTCAGATGATTTTACATCACAATCGCCCGAAATTCCACAAGTATGCTCAGGATTTCTCAATTCGGGCACCGGTTTGTCTGTCGCGGATGAAACGCCATCGAACGCTCGAAAGCCCCGCGAGGAAGCGTGAATCGTGGCTGACGAGAATCAGCGCGCCGGGAAAGCCCTGCAATGCCGTTTCCAGCAGCTCGATCGCGGGGAGATCGAGATGATTCGTCGGTTCGTCCATGATGATCAGATGCGGTCTGCGGGTGATGCCGAGTGCCAGCAGAATTTTCCTGATCTCGCCCGGACTGGGCATGTCGCCGCGAAGAAGCCTCTCAGGCCGGGTCCCGAGACAACTCACGAAGGACATGACACGACCGAGCACCTCCGTCTCGAGACGGCGCACCTCGTTGATCAGCCGTTCGCCTTCGGCGATCGGTATTTCCTGCGGCAGATAAACGAAACGGTCGGCCGGCAGCGTGAGGCGGCCAAGGAGATGACGGATAAAACTGCTTTTCCCGGAGCCGTTCGGCCCGCTCACGCCGATTCTGTCTTCAGGCATGACGATCAGATCCGGGAATTCAAGCCAGTCGGATGGCCCCAGAGGCAGACGGCCGCATTCAAGTCTGATCAGCACATCGCGACTCGATTTCTCCCCTTCGATCTGATACGCAAGGTCATACTCTTTTTTGAACCCGATCGATCCGAGCTTTTCTTCTGCCTGGCCGACCCGCCCCCGAAGCTGCCTTGCAAGGTTTCCGGCAACCGCATCTTTCCCTGTCACCCGTGCCAGATCGAGCCTGGCACGTCCGTCAGAGTCGTTCCGATGCAGGTCGCGCTTCGAGCGCCGCCTGTCCGACCGGCTCGCTTCGGCAAGTCGCCGGGAAGCCTCTCGCTGCAGTTTGCCGAGCTCATGCTTCGCCGTCTGGCGCTGCCGCCGCTGATGCTCTTCGCCGAGGCCTTTCTGCTCTGATGCCTCGGTATAGGATCCAACAATCGCGACAACTTCCGGCGGCTCGATAAATATTATCTGTACACATATATTATCAAGCAGGTCGCGGTCGTGACTGACGAGCACACCGATGCCGCGATACGCAGCAAGCGCCATCCTGACCATCGCTCCGCTTTCCGCATCGAGATGATTCGTCGGTTCGTCGACCAGCAGTATTTCCGGATTCAGCCACAACGCGACCGCGATCTGAGCCCGTTTCCGCTCGCCATGGCTCAGCGTTTCCCAGCGGTCCCACCAGTCGGGCTGGATGCCGAGCACACCCTTTATCCGCGCCGCATCGGCATCGACGGCTTCCCTCAGGTGCATCCAGTCATCGGGCCTGAAATCCGTCCGCTGGTGGCAGAAGGCCGCACGCCCTTTCCGCAGGATCTGCCCGGAATCAGGCTCCAGATCACCGGCCGCAAGCCTGAGCAACGTCGTTTTTCCCGAACCGTTCGCTCCCACCAGGCCCGTCCAGCCCGGGGCAAAATGCAGGCTGAGGCCCTTGAACAGAGGCTCTGAAGCTTCTGAATGCGTAAAATCAACATCGATGAATCTGATCATGGATCCCCCTATGTCCGACAGGCCGGGCGGTCCACATCGTTCAGCGAGACATCAGACGAATAACGTATCTGATGCGACGGGCAAGGACGGAATACGCGGGAATCTCTTCACGTCACTCACCAAGACGGAACACGCCAACGAGCCTGGAAAAAAGCCCGCCGTTGAGCGTTTCAGCAGTTCCGCCTCAGTTCTTCAACCCCGTGCACCCCATTCAGACGTTTTCAGAGATCTTGCTGCATAGGATATCGCCGCTTCGCCGAAGTTGCAACTCTGCGTCCGCCTGCAGGCAAACCGATGCGTTTGCCCTGGTTCAGTCTGTCCGGCTGCCGAACCCATCCAGCCCCTCATCAGGGCCGCTCTGATCATCCGGGGCAGGCGGCACCATCTGTCCGTCAGAATCCTGTGGGGGCGGATCGACTTCCCCCGGCGACGTTGATCTCCCCGCACCGGCGCCGGCATCGCGTGAATCACCGGCGTCCTGCTCCATGTTTTCGATCGCAGCATCCGTGGCTTTGGCCAGGAATCTCATGAAATCGGTGATCTGTGTTGCCAGGGCTCCTCCGAGTTTTTCCTTCAGGAGCGCCTTCACCTGATAATGCTTTTTTCCGCAGAGAATGCGGACAACGTCTACAAAATCAACAGCTTCAATATCAGCAACGATAGATCTGAGACTTTTGCTGATCTGCGCCTTGAGACTTTTGTTGACATCGAACATGACAAGAATCAGTTCGGTAAAAGCGGTTGCCCGATCACCTTCCCGTATCGCCTTGCAGAATCCGGTGAGACTTTCCAGGACTCCGAGCATTTCCTTTACGGCCTTGATCGTTCCGCGCCCCGGCACCCCCAAAGCAGCCAGGAGGTGTTTTCCTGCGGCTCCAAGATGTGACGGGTTCCTGTCGACGATCGACTTGGCGACATACGCCAGCCCTTTCACTCCGCTATTGATGTTTTTCACGAGAGGGACTTTGTCGACAAGCCAGTCCATCCCCTTCACAAGAAGGGATTCGAACAGGATCTCCGATCCCGTGGTGGCCCTGTAAGCCGCGACAGAGGCGGTCGGCAGGCCGCCGGTATAGACATCCGGGTTGAGAAGTTCCGGAGCAATTCCATCCAGATATGGCTGAACGACATCCTGAATTTCCTTCAACGCATCGAAGGAGTAATCCGATGTTGGTGAGATCGGGTTTCCCTCGGCGTCGAACAGTTGATCTCCAATGGATGGCCAGTCACTTTGAGCCATGGCTGGCAATGCAGGCAAACCGACCAGTGACACGACCAGAAGCATGGAAAGAAGGAAACGACTGATGAATCGCGTTCCGCCAGCTCTCGAAATCATGGTCCCCCCTGTTGACAATCGCGAAGATACATGCGCAGAACTCTATTCATTATACTCATTGTCTGCGGATCCCGTCCCGGTCATCACGCGAATGCGGCGCGGCTTTCAGGCAAAAGAGAAACTGCCGACCCTGCCGGACTCGATGTCCGCCATGATCGACAGTCTGGATGCTCTTTTCAGCGCGAAAAGCCGCTGTTTTTCAGTTTTGACTGTATTCGTAGCCCTTTGTGAACGCCGTTTTGTTCAATACGAGCATTTCTTTCTTCTTGGCCGGGGTAAGGCGCTCGATCTCTTTGAGAGCCTGTTCGAGGGTCATGACGGGGCAGGCGCGCAGGAACGCGCCGGCCATGACGACGTTGGCAACACGCTCGCTGCCGAGATCGGCGGCGAGTTTGCTGGCGGGCACCGGAATGACTTTCACGTCGTCGCGGTATTTCTCGTCGGGGATCAGCGTCGAGTTGTAGATCATGACTCCGCCTTTTTTGATTTTCGACAGGAATCTTGTTACGGACGGGCGATTCATGGCGATCAGCATATCGGGTTCATTCACGATCGGTGATGCGATCGGGGTTTCAGAGATCACGACCGAGCAGTTGGCCGTTCCGCCACGCATTTCAGGGCCGTATGACGGCAGCCAGGACACGTTTTTCCCCGCCGCCATGCCGACTTCAGCAACGACTTTGCCCAGAAACAAAACGCCCTGGCCGCCGAAGCCAGCCATGATCACTTCTTCCTTCCCTTGCTGGGCTTTCATATGTTCTCCTTTTTTATATTATATCAATTATAATTAAAACGACGGACGGCCGGACCCGGCATATGTCAGCATGACAGGCCAATCAAGACAACGGGCGACCCTTGCGGGTCGCCCATGTCTCAATCGATGACGGGATGCGATGCCGGAAGGCATGCGCGGCCGGCCGGTGGAATCAGGCTTCGATCTTGTGCTTGTCTCTGAAGGTGCCGAGCGGGAAGACCGGGATCATGTTCTCGGCCAGCCACTTGTGCGCCTCGACGGGCGGCTTGCCCCAGTTGGTGGGGCAGATGCACAGGACTTCGACGAACGAGAAGCCCTTGCCGTCCTTCTGGAGCTGGAAGGCGTTCTTGATTGCCTTCTTCGCCTTCATCAGATTGGCCGGGGTGTTGATCGCCACGCGGGTCACATAGGCCGGCGCATCGAGAACCGAGAGCATCTCCGAGACCTTGATCGGGTTCCCGGTGAGAGATGCATCGCGTCCGTACGGCGAGGTTGCAGTCTTCATGCCGATCAGCGTGGTCGGGGCCATCTGACCGCCGGTCATTCCATAGATAGCATTATTGATGAAGACGACCGTGATGTTCTCGCCGCGGTTGGCAGCGTGAACGATCTCGCCAGTGCCGATCGCGGCCAGATCGCCGTCACCCTGATAGGTGAACACGATCTGGTCGGGGCGGCTGCGCTTGATGCCCGTCGCGACGGCCGGAGCCCGGCCGTGAGCGGCGGAGATGAAATCGAGATTGAAATATTCGTAGGCGAAAACAGAGCACCCGACCGGCGCAACGCCGATCGTGCGGTCAGCCAGGCCGAGTTCGTCGATTGATTCAGCCACGAGCCGGTGAACGACGCCGTGGTCACAACCCGGACAGTAATGGGTCGGTTTCGCGCTCAGGCTCTGCGGCCGCGAGAAAACGTTCTGCATGTGCTTCGCTCCTTTATCTGCGCGGTGCCGTCAGTCGGGACGCACAATCTTGTCGACTTCGTTGAGAATCTCGAAGTCTGACGGAATGGTTCCGCCGGTTCGACCGAAGAAGTAGACGGGCACTTTTCCCTCGACCGCCAGCTTGACATCCTCGACCATCTGGCCGCAGGACATCTCGACGACGAGGAACTGCTTCGTCTTCTTCGCAAGCTCGGCAACCCGGGCGCTTGGGAAGGGCCAGAGCGACTTCGGGCGCAGCAGGCCAGCCTTGATGCCCCGCTTGCGGCACTTTTCGACGACGGTTTTCAGAATGCGGCTGATGATGCCATACCCGACGAGAATGATGTCGGCATCCTCGCACTCGTGCTCTTCAACCGAAAGATCGCTCCACGAGCCCTTTTCGAACTCATCGCGGATATACTGGTATTTCTGGTACAGATGCCAGTTGTGTTCTTCGAGATGCTCGACGTCCATGAAGATCGTCGTGCAGAGATTGCGCTCTTTCTTGTCGGCTCCGCGATATCCCAGACCCCACTTCTTGGAATTGATATCGTAATTCACCGGCTCCGGCAGGACAACCGGTTCCATCATCTGGCCGAGAACGCCGTCGCTGAGGATCATGACAGGGTTCTTGAACTTGTCGGCCGCCTCGAATGCCCTCGTGGTCATGTCGGCCATTTCCTGGACCGAGTTGGGGGCCAGCACGATCAGGTGATAATCCCCGTGACCGCCGCCCTTGGTGGCCTGGAAGTAATCCGCCTGGGCCGGCGAGATGTTGCCGAGGCCGGGGCCACCGCGCATCACGTTGACGATAAGACAGGGCAGCTCGGCTGCCGCGATGTAGGAAATACCTTCCTGCTTCAGGCTGATGCCCGGGCTGCTGCTGCTTGTCATGACGCGCGCGCCGGTGCTGGAACTGCCGTAGACCATATTGATGGCGGCCATTTCGCTCTCGGCCTGCAGAAACACACCCTCGACCTCGGGAAGTCGCTTCGCGAGATATTCGGGCAGTTCACTCTGCGGGGTAATGGGATAACCGAAATAGTATCGGCAACCGGCCAGAACGGCGGCCTCGGCGAGTGCCTCGTTGCCTTTCATCAGAATCTTGTCAGCCATTGTTCTCTCCGTTTCTGGATGATTCAGGCTTTAAATACTTCGATAGCCACGTCGGGACAGCTTCGGGCACACAGCGCGCACGAAGTACACTTCCCCTCGTTCAACATCTTCGTCGGGTGGTATCCCTTTGCAGACAGGTTGTCGGAAACTCCGAGCACCTTCTGCGGACAGCGGGCAATGCAGATCCCGCAACCTTTGCACAGGTCTTCATTGATTACCCATTTGGGCATGTTGCTTCCTCCTGTTCCTTTCCGATAATCCAGGGCGTTTCCCAATAACGGTCCAGCACGAGAAGCGGTTGTCCGTCATACTCTACCAGATTCGTAGGCGCTTCGTCAGAGGACGCCGCCACCGTGTGCGGCAGGCTCCTCAGAAGCGCCGGCGCCGCCACGGAAAATGCAATCGGCAGATGCATCCCGGCAGCGAAATTCCGGACCTTCGCAAGTCCGGCGGTGAAGATATCAGGTGTCGTTTCATTGATCAAATGCGGATTTGCAACGATATGCGTCACGTGTAGCGCAGAAAGTTCGGAGAGAAGCTCGAAGCTTGCGCGCATCTGATCGGAGGTGAGGAACCCGGGTCTGTACGGGTTGATCACGAAATACGTCTGGGCTTTTCGAGCCGCTGCCTGCTGAGCAAGCCGGCCAAGCACGCGCAATCCGATCTCGCCGCCGCCGACATCACAGACCACAGCCGTGTCCGGGCTTTCGAGAATGCCGAACGCAGCCCCGGGAATAGCAGGCATGTCGTTCGCCGTCACCTGTGCATCAGGCGCGATCAACCTGACTCCTTCGCGCTCCAGGGCATCCCTGAGATGCCGGACGCGGAAAAACGGGTTGACGATATCGAGATCGAGCAGATAGGAAAGGCCGGGGCCGAGCCTGCGCGCCCGCCGGATGGCGAGATTCAGCGCAAGCTCGGTCTTCCCGGCTCCCAGTCCACCGATCAGGAATGTGACTGCGGTTTCGTCGATCGGCATCATCATCTTCGAACGGCTTCAGCGGCCGATGTTGCTGAGCAACTCCTGAAATTTGTCGAAATGCGGAACATCGACACGCTCGATCATCTCGTGCATCACCAGTTCCATCGTGGTGACGATGGCACCGGCGCGGCGCATCTTTTCGAGCGAGATCTTCCAGTCGACCTTGCGGCGCGAGCTGGTGGCATCGAGGACGACATGAACGCGGAAGCCGCGTGTAAGCGCGTCGAGCACGGTCTGGCAGATCGAAATGTGCGTTTCCATGCCGACCACCACGAGGGTGTTCGTATTCATGGCTTCGAGGCGCAGCGTCAGATCTTCGCTGCCGAACGCGCTGTATCGGCTGCGTTTGATCGGTTCAAGGCGCGGAATCTGCTTCTTGATCTCTTCGATCGTGCCACCGAAGGTCTGGGGGGCAAGCTCGGTGAGGAGGATGGGCAGACCGATCACGCCTGCATAGGAAACGAGGGTCTTGATGTTGTTGATCATCGGTTCCTTGCGGTAGATGGGCTTGATGCACTTCTTCTGCACGTCGGTGATGAGAAGGACGGCGCCTTCGCGGGTCAGGATATCGGGGTGTCTCATGTGTGACTGTCTCCTCGCCGTTAGATGGTCAGAGAGTAATCTTTGCCGAAATTGTTATCCCAGAGCAGGTCCTGGCCTTCGGGGCGATACCGCACGAGCTGAAAGCAGTAGCGGATCTCAGCGCCCTTCGGAGCCCATATCAGTCCGCGAAATCTCCGCGGAACGGGCAGACGGCGCATGACAAGGATGCGACCATTCTGGTAAAGCCGGTCTTTTGCGCGATACGGCGCGCTGCTGACGGAAAATTCGCCACCCCATTCGATTCCGTCGGCTTCGAGTTCGGTATCCTGGGCGTAGGACCAGTCATTGAGACTCCAGCGGAGGCGCACATTGACCAGTTCGCCGGCATAATCGATATACTCGATTTCATGGGGCTGGATGAGCTGCGCGAACATGCTGCTGAGGCGTTCCTCGCCGTTCGCGTAATACACCTGGAAAAAATAGTGAAAGAGATATTGATCCTGGCCGTCGAGATGCGTCGGGAGACGGACGATCCAGGTGCGACGCAGGGGGGAAGTTCCCCATTCCGGCATCATGATGAAGCTTTGGGTGCGACTCCAGTCGGCGGGAAGATTGGCCGGCCCGAGGGTCATGTTGAATGTGACTCTGTCGATGCCGTCTTCCTGGTCGAGCCACTCCTTGCGGAGATACGTGTATCCCTCGAACGGACGGGTGACAGGAACTTCGACGGCTGCGCCAGCATCCCCGGCAACGAGGTCGGGCAATAGTTCCTGGCCACGATTCTGTTTTGGAGTAGAGGCACCCATCGGGAAATTCTCCTTGAAATGAACGGTGCCAAGTATATCACAATTCCCGCCCCGCAACCGATCTTTTTCGGCTCAGCAGGGCAAGCGCATCCGATTGAAAATTGAAACCGCCGAACACGACGAACCAGGGGTTCATCTGTGCTTATCTGTATTCATCTTCGTCCATCCGGGATTTCACAACGCCCTTCGTATCTCCGTGGCCCGTCGCCCATCACCCTCTTGCATGTATTCAGCCTGCCTGGCTCAGCGTTTGAGGGTGCTTTTGGCGGCGGTGATATCGCGAATCATCGCCTCGGCATCTTTTGCAAGCTTCTCTCCCGGAGGCGCCAGGCGCAGAACCCTGTTGAAAGCTTCGATGGCCCGGTCAAATGCGTCATACTGGCCTCCGAGCCCCTTATCGGTGAGAGCAAGCCCGAGATGGTAATAATACGTAGGTTCGTTCGGATTGCGGCTGATGGCGGTGTTAAACTTTTCAATCGCGGCGTCGACCTGGCCTTTTTTGTACAGATCGTAGCCTTCAGCATGCATGGCATCGGCCGGACTGGCGGCCGATGCGACCGAACCGGTCGGCGCGCTTCCCGCAGCGGCGGCCACGGCGGCGGCGGTTGCGGATGCCTCGGCGGCAGCGGCCTGCCGCGCGGCTTCGCGGGCTTCCTCATCGCGTTTTATCGCTTCGCGGCGGGCTTCCTCGTCGCGTCTGCGTTTGTCGATCTCCGCCCAGACGACCTGCAGCCGGTCTTTAAACGGCGAATCACTCTCCCGCAGAGGCTCCAGCATTTTGCACGCCTCATCGACCGATCCGTTATAGAACTGGATCAGTCCGAAATAATAGACGGCCTCGCTGTCGCTGGCATTGGCTCTGTATTTCGGCGCGTAGAAATCGAACCCTTCTTTCAACAGTCCCCGGTCATCCTGTTCCATGAGGGTCTTATCCCTGCCGACAATCTCGAAATACGCATCCAGGGCTTTCGTAAGTCCCCCGACGGTTCGAGCTTCGAAAACCGCCGCAAGCGGCCCCTCTTCCCTGGCAAAAGCATCGATCCCGCCGGGAATGGCCGATGAACCCGTCGCAAGAGTCGGCTCGATCACGATTTCCACATCCTCAAAGGCTGCCATGGTGGAAGACTGAACGCCCGGCGCGTGGACTTTCTGCTCCGGCACAACCAGCCCGAAGGGCCGCAGCCGGCTGCCAGACCCGAGCAGGGTGAGCGCTTCATGCATCACCAGGTCGGTTTCCTTTTTCGTCACCCGCGGCTTTTCCGTCCCAAAAAGTTTTTCGAGGGAGATGACCCGCGCATGCATCGGCATGATCTTTTTTGCCTGCTGCAACATCTGCCGCGCTTTGAACATATTCTTCTGGTCGGCGTAAATCTGGGCAAGCCAGATCGAAGCTTCAAAATTGGATGGTTCCAGCAGCAGCACATTTTCGAACTCGAGCGCGGCGCCCGGCAGATCACGCTTCTGATAGCACGCCTGACCGCGCTGCAGAAATTCGCGGACATCATCGGGCTCCTGCGCCGCAATCCGTATCGATCCGGCATCGAGGGAAACGCCGATCATGAGAGCCAGCAGGCCAAGCCGCCATGGGGAGTGATTGCCGGAGCTCATCAGAAAGACACCTCGCTGCCAAGAACCGCCATGCGGATCTGCACGCGCGAATTGGTCGGAAAGACATGCAGCTGATCATCGGTGTAGTTGATTCCGCCCGCCGCGATCATTTCGAGATAATCGTCCCCATCAAGATCTGCGAATGTAATAGGAGATATAGATTTACCAATATACTTAGGATATCCGGGAAGCGGGCTGCCGTCACGACTCAGCGCCATCACGTATCCGGCCTGTTTGCCGACCCCCTCGGGATTCCAGGCCGTGAAAACAACGTCAGGCCTGCCGTCGCCGTCGATATCGATCACCTGGGGAGTATGATATATCGAATGCTTCGTTTTGAACGGCCAGCCAGGGAGAGGTTTCCCCTCGCGATCGCACACCATCACGACGCCGTCAGCCTGTCCGATGATGAATTCATCGCGCCCGTCGCCATTCAGATCAGCGAGACGTGGAGCCGAGTGCGACGCATCGGAAAGCGCGAACTGATTTTTGACGTTCCCGGCCTTGTCCCAGATGATGAACTTCTTTTCAGGCGTCGAAGTGAAGATTTCCTTGATGCCATCCCCATTCGTGTCACCGGCTCCGACTTCGAAAGGCCATGTCAGGTTCGGCACCGTTGCCTGGGGCCAGCCGTGCTCGACGGTTCCGCGAAGGTTCAAAACCGAGACTTTGCCATTGTCGTCCTTGGCAACGATCTCCTTGCGCCCATCGCCGTCAATATCGGCAGCCGTGACGCGCGACGATACGGAAGTCGACATCGGCACTTCCCAGATCACGCGACCGTCCTTGTCGATCCGGCTGACGGTTCCGGCCTTCGAGCCGATGAAGATCGCCATGTCGCCGGTACCGTCCACATCGGCGACTTCGGGTGACGAGAGGCGGATCGTCCCACGCGTATCGACGACCCACTTCTGAACTCCCTTGCGGTCCATGCAGTAGACTTTGCCGTTCAGGGAACTGACGATGACTTCGGAATCCCCGTCGCGGTCGAGATCGGCGACGGAGACATCGGAAAGAATCGGAGCGCCGGTCTGCTTCGGCCAGTTTGGCGGCCTGATGATCTCCTTGCCGGTGGCCGAATACACATGCACCTTTCCGTCCGTGGCACCGAAGATCAGGTCCCGCTTTCCATCGCCGTCCATATCCTCGACCACTTTCGGCTGTCCATAGATATCACCCGATACTTTTGCGGAAAACCCGGCAAACTGAGGTCCGTTGTCTTCCGCATCCGCGCCGATGGCGCAACACAGCAGGAGACACCCGCAGATCACGG
>CAZQYQ010000062.1:0-18221 GCA_964597625.1 uncultured bacterium | reverse complement strand
TCCGGCGTCCACCACGATCCTGAGTTTCTTTGAAATCTTCGCCAGTTCGACGTGACGCTGTCTCTGATACGCATGGTAGGCGGTACCGATATCGTAGGTGCGTCGGACACCCCGTCCACTGATGAAGCCGCCTTCGCGAACGAGTTTCTGAATTTCCTGAATCTGCCTGCCATGCAGCGTCGTCTTCGCATGGCAGAGTTTGAAGCCGTTATACTCTTTCGGGTTATGGCTCCCGGTAATCATCACGGCGCCGTCGACATCCAGATGAAAAAGCGAAAAATAGGCAAGCGGTGTCGGACAGACACCAAGATCGATGACGGTGACGCCACTCGCTTCGAGGCCCTGCGTAAGCCAGGTGAACAAATCAGGGCTGCTCAACCGGACATCGCGCCCGACCGCTATTTTCAGACCGCTTTTCCCATTCTGTCGACTGATCCAGGTGGCAAAAGCCCTGCCGAGCACGGCTACGAGCTCCGGAGAAAAATCCCGTTCCACAACCCCGCGGATGTCGTATTCTTTAAATATATTGCTGTTTATATTCATCGATTTCCTTCTGTTTCATCATTTCAGCCGGGCGTTCTGCCGTGCGCTCACCAATCAGTCCCGCGACGTTCTACCCTCCGGCATCACACTTCTTCAACTCGGCTGCAGCCGAAGCCAGGTTTCGAAACTCGGCCGGATCGCCTCCGCAGTCCGGATGATGCTGCAAGGCGAGTTTGCGCCATCGCTGACGGATCTCCGCCGCCGAAGCGCTCTCCGGAAGCCCGAGCGCAGCCAGGGCATCCGCCCGCCGCTCGCGATACCGGTATGCGTTCCAAAACGAGTCCAGTAACTCTCTCACGGCCTTGCGATCCGTATCTTTCAGCTGATGGATATCGAGATAGTATTCCCGGAGGGGATCGTATGTTGCCGGGCTCAAGCCGTCATGCGCAAAAGGTCTGACCCTGGCGATTCTGAGGCAGTGGATCTCCAGATCAGCGTCTCCGCTCCTTCGCAGCCGGTCCTGCAACAGATAGAGCAGATGAAAAAGCGTGAAATGCGCCCTGAAGAGCTTGAGCGGATCGGCCGAGTTCCATCCGGCGAAAACGGGGTATCCCCGCTCCCGGAGCCTCTCTAAAATTTCCTCTTCCCGCCATTCGGTTCTTTCGCGCAACAGCTCATCGAGCATCGTCAGCATCGAGTCACGATTCACACGTTTCTCTTTTCCGTTTTTCATCACGCATTCAGCATGTCATTGTAAACGATTCCAACTGCCGCTGCAAAGCGGAGAGTACCGGCATTCTTGATCTGGCCCGGAGCATGTGAGTTCGCAACATCCTCCCGGCTCGTCGCATGTTCAGCAACGAGTTCCCGGACAACATTCTCTGCCGCCTTGCACGAGACAGCTTCGAAATGGTACACCTTGCGGCAGTTGAAGGATACGGCGCACAGGAACGCCGGTAATCGGAAAGGAGTTCAGAGTGATTTTCATGCTTCGTACACGTATTCTGATCTGTTGTGCCCTCTTTTTTGCGCTGATCGCCGCCATGCCCCTATGGGCCGCAGACGAAAAGCCGGAAGTGAAGCTTCCGAAGCTGACATTCGATAAATTCATCCTGCCCAACGGGCTTCAGGTTATTCTGCATGTCGACAGGAAACTGCCCATGGTGCATGTAAACCAGTGGTATCACGTCGGCTCGAAGAATGAAAAGCGTGGCCGCACCGGCTTCGCCCATCTGTTCGAGCATCTGATGTTCCAGGGTTCGAAAAACGCGACCGGTGAGTATTTCACCTGGGTGGAACGCGCCGGTGCGAATCTCCGCGAGGGCGGCGTCAACGGCACGACCGGGAATGATCGAACCAATTTTTTCGCCACGGTCCCCTCAGGCAGCCTGGAGTATCTGCTCTGGCTCGAATCCGATCGCATGGCGACTCTCCTCGACAGCCTCGACGAGGCAAAGCTGAACAATCAGCGCGATGTCGTCAAGAACGAGCGGCGTCAGGGATACGAAAACGCCCCGTACGGCCGGGTCGGCGAACTGTTCCCGAATTATATGTATTCTCCCGATCATCCCTACTCCTGGCCGGTCATCGGCAGTCAGGAAGATCTGACGGCCGCCTCGCTGGATGACGTGAAAGAGTTCTTCAGGAAATATTATACTCCGAACAATATGTCACTGGTCATCACCGGCGACTTTGATCCGGAAGAGGCCAGACGGCTTGTAACCAAGTATTTCGGCACCATTCCTTCCGGTCCGGCGCTCGCCAGGCCTGCACAGTGGATTCCCGAACTGACGTCCGAGCGGATCATCGAGGTGGCGGACCGGGTTCCGCAGACCAAAATCTACATCGGCTGGCACTCGCCCGCATTCTTCGGGCCGCAGGACGCAGAGCTGAGCGTCGCCGCCGCGGTTCTTGCGGACGGTCTTTCTTCACGCCTGAACAAGGCGCTCGTGTATGACCGCCAGCTCTGCTCCTCGGTCGGCGCCTACCAGGACGGGATGGAAATTGCCGGCAACTTCGTCATCGAGTTGACTCTCAGACCCGATGTCCTCGTGAGCGAAGTCGAGTCGATCGTCGATGCCGAGATCGCCCGTCTGGCCAAAGACGGTCCGACCGCCGAGGAAATGGAACGCGTGAAAAACAAGGTCGAGTTCGGCTTCGTATCAGCTCTGGAAGCCATCGGCGGCTTTGGCGGCAAGGCCGATATGCTCAACCAGTACAATACCTATCTCGGCAATCCTGACAAGTTCGAGGCCGACTTCGCCCGATACAGCCGGATGACCGCCGAAGACGTGCGCGCGGCCGTAGCCCGCTGGGTGAATACGGACAAGCGTCTGAAGCTGAGATTCCGCCCCGAGAAGCCGGGTGAAGTCGCGAAGGTTGCCGTCAATCGCGAAAAAGCTCCCGCTCTCGGTCAGGATAAAGAGTTCACGCCACCGCAGGTGAAGAGTTCAAAGCTCGAGAACGGCCTTGAAATCCTCGTCGTTGAACGGCCTGAGCTTCCCAAGGTCGCCGTAAGCCTGGCCGTGAAAGCCGGAAGCCTGTATGATCAACCCGGCAAGGCGGGGAATGCCCAGCTGACGATGGCAACGATCGATATGGGTACAAAGACCCGCAAGGCCCTCGAAATCGAGCAGGCGATGTTCCAGCTCGGAACCGCCCTCAGCTCATCCGCGGGTCGCGAATCCGCGGGCATCTCCTGCGAAGTCCTGAAGCGAAACCTCGCTCCGGCCCTCGAAATCCTGGCCGATGTCGCTTTGAATCCGGTATTTCCGACCGAAGAGATCGAGCGTGAGCGCAAGCGGCTGCTCGACTCGATGTCCCAGGAGGAAAATGACCCGCGAGCTCTCGCCAGCCGGCTTCGCTCAGTCCTCGCCTTCGGCCCCGACCACCCGTATGGATGGCCGGTGAACGGCTTCTCATCGAGTGTGAAGACGCTTACCCGCGATGACCTGGTACAGCTTCATGAACATCGCTGGAAGCCCGGCAACGCCTCGCTGATCTTTGTCGGCGATATCACGGTCGATGAAGCGAAAGCAGTTGCGGCAACGATGTTCGGAACCTGGAAAGCAGGCGAGACGGCACGGTTTGAGCTGCCCGCCCCCAAACCTGCCGCGACGGGAACGGTCTATATGATCGACAGGCCCGGCGCAGTTCAAACCGTCGTGCTGCAGCTGCTGCCCGGCGTCAAGCGCGCGGACCCTGATTACTACGCGCTTATGCTGGCCGATGCGGTCTGGGGCAGCGGCGGCTTCGGCACCAGGCTGAACCTGAACCTGCGCGAAGACAAGGGCTATACCTACGGCGCACGCTCGACGCTGGCCTCGGCCCGCGAAGCAGGCTCCTGGTTCGCCTCCTCTTCCGTGCAGGGAAACAAAACCAAAGAGTCCGTTGTCGAGTTTGTAAAGGAACTCGACAACCTCGGCGGCAAGAAGCCCATCAGTGAAGCCGAACTCCAGAACGCCCGTGAGACCCGTCTTCGCGGATATGCCCAGCGGTTCGACACGATGGGCAAGGTCGCCGCACGGGTCAGCGATCTGTGGGCCCTCGGTCTGCCCTTCTCGGAGTTCGCAACCGAGCAGGAAAAAACCCGCACGCTCGGAGTTGCCGAAGTCAACGCGGCTGCGGCAAAATACGCCGTCAAATCCGGCGCAATTCTTCTTCTGATCGGTGACCGGGCAAAGATCGAAGCCGGCATCAAAGAACTCAATCTCGGCGGGATCGTCATTCTCGACGCTGAGGGGAAAAAGAATGGCTGATCGCTAAGCATCCTTCTCCGGCCCTCCTGTTCTTTTTCAGAACAGGGGGGCTTTTTCTTTTTTTGTTAAAATTGATTTTTTTAAGCTATAGTGTTATTATTATATAATAATTGGTTCACTGCAAATCAGTATTATTGTCAGACCAGAACAATGACAGAATTCTTCATGAGAACACCCTGGCTGACACGCAGAGGACGACCGCATGAGAGGATCCTCGACACTCACCGGCTCGGCAATGCTCCTTCTTCTGGTCGCCATAATGATGGCAGGTATTATATCCATACGGATTATACCAAGTTCTGTCACGGTCATGCAGCGCGATCACGAGGTCGAACTGACCGGGCATCTCGAGCATATACGCCAGGCTCTGATTCTCGACACCATCGCAAGCGATTCTTCCATGAGTTCTCTCTATCAGAAGATATGGACGATTCCCGATGATCGGGATGATCTCAGACATCAGGCTTTCAATAACTATCTCGATGCTCTCGTCGCAAGCGGCTACCTGGCGATGATCCACAGCGACCCGCTCGTTCCCGCGATACGATGGGGCACGCAGCAAGGGCAGAGGTTCTGGTATCCGACGCGCAATCTGGTCGCCAGCAGCAGTTTCGAAACTTCACATCTCACTCTGACGGCATGGAATTCCAACGGTCTTACAACCACGATCGCAACGGTCACCAGCAACTATTGGTCCGGCAAGACCGCTCTCGCCAATGAATCCGAGGGAACGATAAATCGTTTCGGAACCATTTTCGGGCAGGACGGGCATGCGCTCGTCATTCTCAGCAAATGAACACCGGCAGTCTGCAGCCTCAGGCAACAACCACGGACCACCCTGTATGCAGGATCCTCGACACAGCCGTCGTGATTTTGCTGATACTTCTGGCATTTTTCGTATCCTGCCGCATCGTTCTGTCCTTTCGAACTGCCGCTCTGCCACCTCTCCCGGAAGCATTTCCGGTCGGCATCTCGACGGTCCCGATCAGACCGCAGCCCGCCACACACGCTCCAACAAACATCCAGGAGGCGACGACAGCGGAATCCTTATTTATCGAAGCCGCCCGGCAGGCCGACCAAGACAGCACCGGCAGAGCCGAGACGTTGCTCAGACGGGCACTGGCCATGCGCCCCGGGGAACCCCGTTTCAGGCATCTGCTGACAAGTCTGGAATCGGCATCCGCGCGCCGCGGCGCCGAATCGGAACTCTTTGTCGCGATGGGTGAACGGCGACCGCCCGAGGTGTGGAGGGTATTCGCACATGCGGCCTCCGCTGATCCGGTTTTTTTCGATCGTCATGCCATCAGCGTCGTAGCGTTTTTTGAAAACGCACATCAAACGGCTTCGGCAGTTTCGATCCTCAGAACCTGCTTAAAACGGAAACCAGCCGACAGAGCCGCCCTTGAAACATGGTACAGGCTGACTCGCCGCCTTGGATACAGAGAGGGGGTCATGCCGTGAACCGCACCCGCATGCTGCTTCTTCTGGCGACTCTCCTCTTTCTTCCGGCCCTCGCATTCGGGGCTGTCCGCATCAACAGCGTTACCTGCCCGAAATCGACGGTCTCGAAAGGCCAGACTGGGATCCAGGTGACAATGGACGTCGAAAATCAGGACATGCTCAATCCGGTGACGCTTACGTCGGCGGAACTCACCTTCAGTCTCGGCACCTATGAAGTATCGCTGAATTCTCCGGCTCTCCTTTCCCCCATCGGACCGGGCGCTCATGCAAGCTGCATTTTCACGGTGTCCGTCGATCCGCTTTCCACATCCGGCGTCTGCACGGTGAACGGTACGGTCACGACTTCTGGCGGCAATGATGCTTCCGCTGACGTCATGCACAACTGGACGGTTCAGCAACCGTCGGAACTGGTCATAACCTCGATCATCGGCCCATCGACCGTTTCCCGCAGCAGCTCGGGAAATCAGACAATCATGGATGTCAGCCGGTCAGGGGAAGCCAGCGCATGGCTGAACACCGTCGATCTCGTCCCTGATACGCCAGCGAATTACACCGACTGGGTGCTCAAATCGCCGATTCTGCCTCAGAACTTCACCAGAAGCTCCTGGTGGAATAAGAAGTGGCAGTTCAGAAGAATGATGACGATTACAAACAGGTCGCAGTCCAACCTGCCTGCCACGTATGAAGTCAGCCTCACGTTCGATCATGCCTCACTGGTCGCCGCCGGCAAATCTCTCCCATCGGGAAATGATGTGCGCATCATCTATGACGATGGAGTGAATTATGTCGAGATTCCACGCTACCTGGACACGAAAGAAAGCTCGTGGGGAACTTCACAAACCAAAGTCTGGTTCAGACTCTATGCACCCCTGAATCCGGCCCCCGAATCGGTTCGCAACTATGCGCTCTACTACGGTGCGGGCATTGCCGATGCGGTCAATCCTCCAAACAACCCCAACAACGTGTTCATTTTCGACGATGATTTCGAAAGTGGAAACAGGGCATTCCCCCTGAATTGGATCCTGGGCAAAGTCGGCGGGTATGGAACGAACTGGGCCATCGGCGTTCCGGGCGCAGGCGGGCAAATTGCCATTCTGAACGCATACAGCGGCACAAGAATTGTTGCTACCGGCCTGACAGGGGCATATGCCGGCAGAGATCCTGCCGCAGAGGCTCTGTGGCTTCGCTCGCCGGCCATTCCTCTTACCGGCAAGCTGAACCCGACCTTGTCCTTTTATGATGTCTTTGATATCGAAGACCCTACTGCACCCTATGATTATGGGGTTCTCCGGGTCTATAAAACCCCTGTCCCCCTTGCGGGCGTCCCTCCAAATCCTTCCACCGCCCTTATAAAGATTGAAGAGCAGTATCTGAACGAACATTATACGTGGCAGCAACGCGAGTATGCCTTGAATGCCGCTGCCGGCGAGCAGGTATACCTCGAGTTTGTTCTCCGGGTCGACCCGGCTGCGAACGGCTACGGCTGGGGTCTCGACGACATCCGGATACGTCAGGTTGCCGATCATGAACCAGACAACCCGGTCCTCGGAATTGAGGAGCAGGTTCCATTGTCACCGACGATCAAAGCATTTTTCGACGTATCAGTTTCGCCTGCCGCGGTCTCAGGCCCTGATCAGATCAACGGTCTGGCGGAAGGCACGGAAATAAATACCGGTCAGCCGATCTCCGACAACTCCGCTGCCGTGCCGCTGGTCTGGGAAATCGCGGCACAGGATATCACGACGTATGGCAACCCTTTTTACATGATGCCCAAAGACACCTTTAACGCCGGGGAAGCCGTTTATGCAAAAGGTTCGGGATATCCGTCCGGCGTATATTACCGGGTCAGCTGGTTCAATCCTTCAGGCAGCGCGGAAACGGTGGTTTCCGTTACCCCCGACACCTCCGGAGCCCTCTTCAACAACCGCACGATGACGGCTATCGACGGAAGCGGCCGATGGCGCCTCGTCGTTGAGAATGCCGCAGGCACGGTCAAATATGCCGAAACCACGTTCTTTCTCAATACCAAACCACAGCTTCTCAGCGAACTCATCCTGCCGGATTTCGCCATTCAGGGACAACAGATCACCCTGTCGGAACACGTGAAAAACGCCGGGCAAACGCCGGCCGTAGGTGTCACACCGACATCACCGACGGTTTCAGGCGAAGGCAGCGTGAACTCGATATCCGGACCAACGCCGATGGCATTGACCATTAACGGAGGCGCGACCGGTGAATTCACCTGGACGATGGTTGCAAGCCTTCCAGGAAACGTTCATTTCCGGGGGAATGTCGCGGGAACGGTAGAAGGAAGCTCGATTCAGACACAATCGGCTTCAGCCGGCTCGAATATCTGTCGAATTCTGTCAGAACAATTGGATATTGATCAGGTCTCCGCTGTCCCGTCGGTGATCACCCGCGGTCAGACCGGAGTGCCGGTTTCCGTGAACCTGTCGAACGCCGGAACAGCCGATCTGAACATCGCTTCAGTCTCATTCACAGCCCGGCAGATGGCTTTGAACCGGTCTTCCGAGTACTCCGCCATCGTCACGGCGCCGGTCATCCCGATCAAACTTCAGGGAAAACAGTATCCGCCCTGGTGGAATACCAACTACAAATACAGGCAACGCCTGCGCATAACCTCCGACGAACTGATGTATCCCATCAATTCATCATCACACATCACCATCAAAACCGATGACCTGATCGCAGCCGGGAAACTGCAGGCCGACCGTGATGACTGGCGTGTCATGCAATGGGATGAGGGCGCGGGCAGCTGGACCCAGCTCGATCGGCATTATCTGAGCGGCAATAACTCGGTCTTTAAAATCAGATCGAATATTCTGCCATATGACCGCGATGAAAATTACTACGTGTATTACGGCAACTCCGCCGCCACGAATGCCGATCTGAACGCGAACAGAAAGAACTGCTATATTTTCTGGGAAGATTGGGAAGACTCGGTTTATGCCAACGGGTATACCCGCCTTACAAACGGGATTCAGGCAAATTTTCCCGGTTGGACCCTCAACGACAAGGGCAAAGACGGAATATATATTTCAAGAAATAACAATGACACATTCAATGTCCAGCTCAATCGCACATCCACACCGGCTCTGGCAGCACAGTCACTCTGCTTCAGAATGATCGACTTCGGCGATATCTTCAACCTGAACCAATATGTCCAGGCATACAGACAGATCGATACCACCGGATATCATCATCTCAAATTGACCTATCATCGCTATTTCGACAATTCATGTGAGTGGGATTATGTATCGAATAGCACAAATTATGACTGGAGCCGCGTCAGAGTGTATGACGGGGCCATCTGGAATCAGATCATTTTTTATCCTTCCAAGGGTCCCAATGATGATCAGTGGCACGAAGAAACCTACGATCTGTCGGCCATTCAAACCGGCCCGCTCTGGGGAATCCAGTTTGAAGGAAATTTCTGGTATACCGGTGAAGATAACAAAAATCGCATTTGGTTCGATGACATCCGACTCTTCATGGATGCGCCCAACGCCATCGGGCTGGGGGAAGAAACGATACCGGTCACGACGATGACGGCGACTCTGAGCGTCGATGTATCGGCCGCCGCGACGCCCGGCCTGACCACGATCGATGCGGCCGCCACGGCTTCAAGTCTTGTCGCGACCGGTTCGGTGAGCGCCCAGAACGCAACGTGGAACGACACCTGGACGGTCTCGAATACGACGATGCAGACGTTTTCGGATGCCGGCGCAACGGTTCTCTGCAGCCGTTTCCCCCGTGGACAACCCGTGACGGTGAAAGGAAGCGGATACACCCCGTTCAAAACACACTCTCTCTGCTGGCATGATGCGTTTCCCCCCGATGCGGCACCCATTGCTTCCTTTGCAGCGGCGGCGAATGCAGCCGGCGAGGTATCCCTGACCTATACGCCGACCGCGGCTTTCAGATATGGGCTCTGCACGATTCACGTCAGAGATGGAGCGACCGTGCTTGCGACGGGATCGTTCAGACTCCTGGAAAAGCCTTATCTGATGCCGCTCTTCGATCTTTCACCAGCGTCAGGAAGTCTCGGAGTTCCGATGGCCGCCGTTCTGGCAGTCAAAGCCTCGGTGATCGGCGATACGTTTGAGACCGGTACGGTCGGTGCGGCTCCGCCCGCACCATGGATCGCCGCCGGGCCGGGAAGCGAGATAATCGACAATGCCGCCGTGTATGCGGCAAATCCGCCGACAAGATTTGTTCACCTTTCTCACAATGCCGCGGCCGACGTGACCCTGAAACGCATCGTCAATCTCCGCGACATGACCGCTCTTTCTTTGCATGCACGGTACTCGACCGTTTTTGCCGGAGCACCGGCATTTTCTGTCGAATCGTCCCCCGACGGCGCCATCTGGACGACGCTCTTCACCGATACAGCCAGCCTGGGTGCCGGCACCTGGAAGAATCTCAGCGTCGATCTGCCGGCCAGCCTTTCAGGATTATCGAGCGCGCAGATCCGATTCCGTCTTCAGGCTGACGGGGGCGGCATGGACAGGCTGTTCCTCGATGACGTGTATCTCTCAGGCCGGTCGGAAAACCATGAAGATATCCACGTGACGCCGCTCATCTGGGAAAAAGCTCCGGGCGTGGACTGCACGGGAAACGGTGTTTCGATACAAAACCCGCAACCGGCGTCAGCAACAATAGCCTGCGGCGATATGGCGTCTTTTACCGCAGTTTACACGCCGACCACGACGACGACCGTCGGGACAAGATTCTATCTTCACGGCCCTGCCGTCAACGGCATCCTGGCCTCGGGCGAATCGCTGATCAACGGGGCAGCATGCCATGTGCCCGACGTCAGATCGACGGGCGTGAACATCTACCAGGAACAGATTCAGGTCACCCCGCCCCTGCTCGACATGGGAACGGTCAGACCTTCCGAAACCAGTGCACCGCAAACCGTGACCATCGACAATACAGGTAATCTGGATCTCGACTATCTGAAATGGGAGTTTCACAGTCTTGCTTCCGACCCGTATTCGATACCTCCAAGCGCCGTCGTGGGCAACCCGGACATTCTCGGCAACCTCGCCGTAGGGGCATCCAGGCTCGGCACACTGAACGTGACGGTTCCGCCGACGCAGGAGCCGGGCACCTATACGGCCTATCAGTTCGTTTTCGAGGATAATGATCAGGACGGCGCGTCGATCGGAGATGCGATCGCACAGTTCATGATGCGGGTCGTGGTGCCACCGGTCGAACTGCTTCGCGCAAGCAGATCATCGCAATCGCTCGGCAGCTGGCTCGCCAATGACCGCACGGCCACGGCATCTCTGATGGTTACAAATATCGGCAATATGGATCTGAACAAGGTTCGCTTCCTGATGTCCAATCTGAACTATCTCGCCAACACGATCCCAAGTTCGACCGCGACGATTCAGCCGACGGTCTTCGGCTTGATGAGCCCCGGGGACTCTCGATGGGTCAATTTCTCCGTGAAAATTCCCGCCGGACAGACCGCCGGGATCTATGTGGGAACGGGCACGTTCCTCAACGACAAGGACATAGACACGGTGGCGGATGCAGATGAAGCCTCGGCACCCGTCAGCCTCAAGCTTGTTGTCGGGCCGAGCGAATCTCTGAATATCGTCTCAGGAACCGTGGCATTGCCTGACGTGGTTCCCGGTGAAGTCACGCAATCCGTTCTTCTTCAGCTCTCAAACACGGGCGGTCTTGCCCTGGAACAGCTGCAGTTTGCCCCGGAGTCACTCATCGTCAGTGGGCGAACAATCGCATCACAGAACGTCACGATCACTCCGACGCCCATTCCGACCATCAATACGGGCAGTTCGATCACCTTCCGGTTTTTCATCAATATTCCGTTCGGTCTGGCAAGAAATCCGGGACCGGCTTATTCAGGAATCCAGACGATCTTCAATGACCGGAACGGAAATGGCAAGTGGGATGCAGGTGAAGCGCGGGATACGATAACTATAACGACAAATATTCTTGATTCCCGCAACTTCGCCGTTGTCGAGGATATCGCGAATTTCGGCGCCGGCCTCCCGAATCAGAATGTTTCCGCGAATGTTCATGTCATCAACATTGGGAATCTTGATTGTAAGAATCTGAAATGGCAATGCCTCGAACCGTTGAGTAACGGCACCACCACGTTTTCCATTTCGCCTCCCGGCACAGAGCCCGATTTCACACCCGGCAATGCCGGGAACGGCTGGGATCTTGTCACACCCGATGCGATTGCGACCCTTTCGCTTACGCCGATTCCCCTTGCGGCGACACCCGGCACCTACTGGGGTCGCTGGAGGATCTGGAACGATTTTGACAACGACGGGATTCTCGACGCCGGTGAGGCATCCGACACGTTCAGAGGCTATCTCGAGGTCGGAATCGACGGAGTGGACATTCTGGACGCTCCGCCTCTCGACCTGGGAAGCGCAGCTCCCGGTGAGACAACGCCTCTTGTGATATTCAGCGTCAAAAACATCGGGGAACGAACTCTCACGAGGCTGCTGTATGAAAAGCCGAATCTCGACCTGCCGCCTTATCCGCCGCTTGCGCCGATTTTTCAGATCTACTCGTATCCTGACCCGATCGGCCTTCTGACGGCCGGAGTCACGTGGGCACCGTCCGTGCAGGTCGTCATCCCCGAAAATCAGGGACCAGGTATCTATACCGGGCCCTTACGGGTGTTCCAGGATGATATTCCGGACAGCAGTTATACCACCCCGGAAAAAACCGACTCGATTCTGATGCAGGTCGAAGTCAGCGAAAAGATGGCACTCCGGTTCCTCCCGTCGCCTCTCGACCTGGGTGGGATAACAAAAGGAGAAACAGTGACCATGCCCTTCACGGTCCTGAACATCGGCAACAAGGATTTAAATAAAATAAAATATACACTATCGCCGCTCAAGGACGGCGGCAATGTCATTGCGTCCGGGTTGATCAGCGTTCAGACACCGGCTTCCCCCTGGCAGATTCCCTGGGTGGGCGTCACAACTCAGATTGCCACTGTTTCCGTCACCACCCAGTCGACAACGCCGACCGGCAATTATACCGGCGAAATCACGTTCTGGGAAGAAACCGGCGGCACAGCCGGCCTCGACGCAGGAGAATCATCCTGGAAGCTGCCCCTGAAACTGGCCGTGGGGGTGAAAACCGTCGACGTGCTCGAAACAGAAATACACTTCGGGAATATTTCGAAAGGAAACGATACGGCAACACAGACCTTCAGGGTCCGCAACACGGGCACGGTCTTCCTGTCGGATCTGAAAATCGAAAAAGAGCCGGTCGGGATCATCCCGGTGAGCGACATCCGATTTCTGCCCATCCAGGTAGCACCACCGGCGCTGAATCCCGGAGTAACGCGGGATATATCCGTAAGTATCCATGTTGCGGCGACAATCCTGTCGGGAAGTTATGTCGGCCAGCAATGGGTCTACGAGGATTTGAACGGAAATGGCGTTCGAGACCCGTTGGAACCTCAGGACTCTTTCATTCTGAAAGTTCTCGTGACATCCGGAGGGGCCCTCACGTATGAGCTGGTCTCGGCTCCGAATCCGTTGTCACTTGTGATTCCACGAAGCCAGTCTGCGACGGGAAGCTTCAGAATCATCAGCGTTTGTGACAACACCCTGACGAATGTCCGGATGACGACAGCCGCTCCGATATTCGGCGCATACACGATTCCGGCAGGAAACCTGGAAATGGTTCCGGCATCTGTCGTCGTGACGACGATGGACACCATCGATGCATCTTTGGCCGTCACCATTCCATCAGCGCAAAATGCCGGGAAATATTATATTGCCACACAAACGCTGCGGGATCTCGATCACCCGGCGGCAACAGCTCCTTTGCTGCTTTACATCGAAGTTCCGCCGACAAAATTCACGATCACGCCCGCGATTTTCACTCCTGTTTCGGTCACGCAGGGCAGTTTCGCCACCTTCAGTTTCAAACTCACGAATACCGGCCTGGAACCGATTGCTCTCGACGCGCTGCTGCCGGATCTCACCGGGCCGGGCCTTATTCCCTTCGCCTCGTCGACCATCAGCTTCGACCCGCTGTCTCTGGCTGTCGGAGGCACGTCCAATGGAACCTACAGCGTCTGGATCGATAACTCCGTCGCGCCCGGCACGTATCTCGGAACCATGACCGTCCGGGATGTTGTGTTCTCGAATGAGGCCAGCCCCACCGCGATGATCCGGGTGGATGTGACGGGGCCCAGTGGAATTCCCGAGGTTGTGTATCAGACGATCACCGGTACCGGGAAAATTTCCACCGGCACGGCGTATATTTTCAGTGCCTATGTGATTGCAACGGCTGCCCTTCATATCGACGCAGATCCGGCGCTGACATCCCGCGTGATCATGCGCGTCACGGAATGGTGCGGACCCGTGTCCACGACTCATTCCTATGGAATCGACGGGATCCCGGCCGGCGAGCTGAACAAGTCGCAAAACCGCTGGCAGCGCTATTCATTTCCCTTCATATCGACTTCGAGCGCGCTTCTGGGAAACTTCACCGTGGAGCTTGGTCTGTTCAGCACGAAAAGCGGCGAAGCCGTGCTCTTTGACGGAGTTCAGCTTGAAAAGGCGCTGACTCTGCCGGGCGAACCACCCGCACAGGAACCGACACCCTGGACACCGGAAAGAGGGGTTGTAACACCGTCAAAAAAGCAAGGATTGATGCAGGGAACGCCGTATTACACCTGGTAGGCCATCCTGTCCCGTCGATTTCGCTACAGGCGGAGATCACCGATAATCTTGTAATGGCCGGCCTCCGAAACGATACGAAGCTCCCGGCCGGGGAAAGCCTTTTCAAGCTCATCGGAAAGGAATCCGACCGCCTCCGCCTCGATTGTTTTCTGCAGGTCCGGGGCAACGGGGTCGGACGTCGCGAGCCGCACTCTGAACACATATCCCTCGCCATATGCGGAGCCGAAACCAGCCGTAAATCCAACGCTCAGGTCGAAAATCCCGTCGGCATCGCGCGTCACGCCTTCGCCGTCAGCCGGTCTGCCGGGCCTGCAGGTAAATCGCCGGCCGTATGTTTCTTCAAGATGCCTGTCGACCCGATCGAAAGCGGCCCGAAGCTTCGTTTCCCAGTTTTCGACGGCGGCCAGGCTCATGCGACTTCTATTTTAATTACTATTTTTCGCACAGTTCCGGGCATCGAAGCAGCATGCAACCCGGGCATGTGTGCGTCTTCCGGAAACAGAACCGCGAAGATGCCGGGTTGAAGCTCAAAAAAGTCCCCTTCGCCCTCGAGTACCGAGAGATCGCGCGATTCATCGTGCGATACAAGCCGCATCTCATCGAGGCGGCCGAACCCGAACCGCTCACGCCCCGATACGACGGCCTGCACGTCGATATATCGTCGATGCGCTTCCCAGAAGCCTTCAGCGGGCGGTTTCGTCCGATAATCGGTGATGGAGGCGAACATGCGGTCCCCGTCGATTTCATGGCGGCCCGGCTCCAGTTTCGAGAGGTCTCTGGCAGCAAGCCATTCCAGGGCTTTTCCAAGCGCGGGAAAACAGCCGTTATATCTTGAGCAGGTTTGCAGTCCGGCAACGATCATGGCATACTCCTTCGCGTGAGGACAGTATGCCCGAAGCGGTGCTCCGCCGCAACACGCAAAGTGCTGCGGCAGACCCAGGCTGGATGGCATCGGCAGGAATGCCGATATATTGAAGGAGAGACGATCACGGCATGATGAAAAACAGGAAGGAGAAACTCGCGATGAAGACTCAGATTCTTTCGATTCATCACCAGCACGAGTGCAAAAACTGCTCCCGGTTCACCATCCTGAAAACGCCCTGCAGACCTGAAGCCTGCATCTTCCGCCAGAGAGAAACCAGCAGCGTCCGGGAATAACCGGGCGAAGTGGATCTGCGTTATCTGCGCCGGCCGTGGTAGAATCATTCCATTATGGCACGGCAAGGCGATCATCCGAGTTCACTGCTGCTGGTCATCGGCGGCGCATATATTCTGGCGCAGCTCTATCTTGGAACCGTGCGCGAAAGTTCGTCGCAGAAAGCAGTTTCTGGTCCCGCGGTTCCCCCGGCGTACGAGGTGATCACGCCCGACTCGAATCCGTTTGGTCATGATTCCAACGGGCGCTCTCCCCTGCATCTCGCGGCGGAAAGAGGCCAGACAGATCTCGTCGAGATATATCTCCGAAGCGGTGTATCCGTCGATCAAACGGACAGAGCTGGGAACACGCCCCTGATGTATGCGGCAGGTGCCGGCCGCGAAAAATCCGTTCAGTTTCTCCTTTCAAAGGGCGCCATCGTCGATGCCCGCAACAAAGGCGGACGCACGCCGTTTCTGGCCGCTCTGTTCGGCGGTCACGGCAAGGCTGCGGATATCCTCTCCGATGCGGGCGCCGACGTGAAGGCCGTCGACGGCGCGGGCTGGACAGCTCTTCACTGCGCGGCTGAAAATGGTCTTGATGAATGGGTGAAGCGGCTTCTCATTCTCCGCCTGGATCCGAATGCACTCAGAATCCAGGAATGGACGCCGCTCCACATAGCCACCTATAAACGGCATCCAAAATGCGCACAATATCTGCTCGAAGCGGGTGCAGACCCGGGCCTCCGAGTGGGATACGGCCACACCGCCTACGATATCGCGAATGGCAGAAGAAGCGAAGAGCTGCAAAAGATTTTTCGGAAATTTCGCGAACAGCCGATCAGAAAGCCGGCCTGGCTGTATCCGCCGGCTGAAAAAGGGGGCCTCCCCCCGGAAGCCCCCCCGGAACCCGGGCATACCAGCCACTGACCCGATACATCCGTCGAAGCCCGGCCGGAATCAGAATTGAGCGGCCAGCAGTTTTGCCAGCAGGGCATGGAACCGTCCGACGCTTTGAATATTCAATCGTTCACGCGGTGTGTGGGCATTTTCGATCGTCGGACCGAATGAAACCATTTCCATGCCGGGAATCCGTTCCCCGATTGCCCCGCATTCGAGACCGGCATGAACGACGTTCAGCCGCATGGGAGATGCGCCGAACGCATTATATATATTACACACTTTTTTAACGAGCGGTGCGTCGGGACTGGTCTGCCAGGGTGGATACGGGACACCCGCTTCAACAGCAGCCCCAAGTCTGCCTGCAAGCAGAGCGAGTTTTTCTCCGAGAACGTTGATCGCCGGAAGCTTCGAACTTTGAAGGTGCGAAATCAACAGGACGGAATCCGTTGCCGTTATCAGAACTCCCGGATTCATCGAGGTTTCAACCAGATCTGGGAACTGACTGCTCATCTGCTGAACGCCGCAGGGCAGGTCCAGGAGGAAGTCCGTGAATCGTCTGGTGTCATCGATCGACAGCGCATCAGGCTGCCGTCCCATGATCGGAATCACGCGCAGCTCGATCTCGGGATCGGCCTGAGCATACTCGCGCCGAAGACGTTTCTGAAGGGTGGGCAGCATCTCCGCAAGGAACGGGAGATGCCTGGTGGGAATCACCACGTCGAGGCTCACATCCCGGGGAATCGTCGTATCGATGCTTCCCCCGCGTATCGCAATGAGACGGACAGGCACGACGGAGGACACGGTACGCAGCAGGCGACCAGCCAGACGAATGGCATTGGCTCGCCCTCTGTTGATATCCACACCCGAGTGGCCGCCCTGGAGCGAGCCGATCATGACGCGCATGGCCTGCACATCGGAACCGCCGGCCGGCTTGCGATGCCAGGGAATGACGGCTTTGTCGGCCCGGCCACCGGCGCAGCCGATATTCAGCTCGCCGTCGGTTTCACTGTCGAGATTGATCAGCCTTCTGCCTTCGAAAGATGCCGGCGTCAGCCCATACACGCCGGTGAAATCGCCTTCCTCATCGACCGTGAAAAGCAGTTCGAGGCGCCCGTGATCTTTGCTTGAGCCCCGCATGAGATCGAGAAGCGCCGCCACGCCGATACCGTTGTCGGCACCCAGCGTCGTCCCATCCGCCGTAATCCACTCTCCTGATATATTCGGCACGATAGAATCTCGTTCGAAATCGTGCGCACATTCCGGAGCACGGTCACAGACCATGTCGAGGTGCGCATGACAAACCGTAACCGGGTCGGTTTCCCTGCCTGCCGTCGCCGGCATTTTTACGAGCAGGTTTCCAGACTGATCGATACTCGCCGCCAGACCGAGCCGGGCAGCTTCGGCTTTCAGAAATGTCCGAAGTTTCTCTTCCCGCTTTGAGCCGCGCGGAATCGCACTTACCTCCCAGAACGCCTGCCAAACGCCGCCGGCAGCGCTGTTCCGGAGCGTATCAGGACACGAAACCGCTGCCGGCCCGCCAAACACCGTCGAAAAAGCGGCAACGGCCATCATTATCGAAAAGCAGAGGATACTTCTCTTTATTCGCATTTTTCTCTCCTGAGTCCAAGGGCGGTATCGGCATGAGAACAAGACTTCCGGCCTTCCCTGCATGCACTGGAAACCGGCCCTTCCGGGTCTCCTGATAGTACCATCGATTCGGCTTTCAGCGCGACAATATTCATTCCCGCGGGTATAATAAAATAATATT
>CAZQYQ010000061.1:0-18537 GCA_964597625.1 uncultured bacterium | reverse complement strand
CTCACGGCCCCGAACAGATTATCGATGTGACACCGGCTGCACGAAGAAAACCCGGCTGGCTCGCCAAGCTCGATATCGATCTCAACGCCGTCGAGCGGCTGACCGCGCGCATGGGCAAAATCATTGACGGCAGAGCCGACCATGTCCTGCATCCAGCTGCCGAACTCTTTCAGCCGGCTCTTCAACTCGCGGCTGGGCGGCTCGACCCTGCGCATCGCATCGCGCATCGTTTTCTGCATGTTTTCAGCGAATTTCGCGATCTCTTCCGTGAGCGGGGGACGTCCCGATGAGGGTTGCGGCCCCGACGCTGCGGCGTCCTTCTTTTCATCGCTCTCCAGAGCCGAAAGCAGTTCTTCAGACTGTTCTACGCTGATCTTCCCCTCGGCCAGCATGGCCAGGATCCGTTTGCGGGCTTCAGACATGCGTCCTCTCCTCCTTCTATCCTGATACCAGGAATCACTCGTCTCGAACCGGTGGTTATTCCGGTATTCTATCACGATCCGTCGGAATGATCTTCACATCGACGCAGCCCTCCGCTGCCAACCGCTCGGCAACGCAGGCAAGCGCCGCGCTCGACACATCTCCTCCGGCCCATGTCCGGCCACGTCGTTCGGCGGCAATCACAAAACTGCCACTCCCGCAGCACAGGTCGGCAACCGGCTCGCCTTCGGCGCTCAGGGCGCTGATGATCCGCTCAAGAAGAGCAAGCGGCTTCTGGGTCGGATATCCAACCCGCTCGGGTGAGTTCGGGTTGATGATCGGAATGTTCCACACATCATCGATCGGCGTCCCAAGCGGGTGCGCCCCATATTTTCTGCCGGCTTTCGATGTCACGCCTCTCAGGAGAAACCCGGAATCGGCCTTGTAGGGAATCCGCACGGCATCAACATCAAAATACGGCATACGGCCGGTCGAATACCATAGAAGCGTATCGTGCTTCTGAGAAAATCTGCTTTTGGACCGGCCGCCGCCGGTATAATGCCAGATGATTTCGTTGACAAAGGCATTTTCACCCATCACCTCATCGAGCATGACTTTCGCGTAATGAACGGTGCGACCATCAAGATGCAGCACCAGGCTCCCGGACGGCATCAGCAGCGGAATCACCGCTTCCAGCCGAGTTCGCAGCCAGGGCAGATAGGATGAAAGCCTGCCGGGCCATGTGTCGGGGTAATGCCAGTCCGAGCGGGTTCCGACCCGGACTCTTCCGGTCAGGAACGGCGGGTCCAGATAGACGAGCCTGAACGCACCCTTTGGAAGAAGCGCCGCCGTGTCAACCATATCCCCCAGGCAGAGTGTTTTGGTCATATTTCAATCATTCCACAATGAGCCGCAAAAACACGGAACCGTGGAGACATCCGGAGAGGGAGAGAACCAGCGGCCGCCGTTCGGGAAGGAGCGGCGGCCGCGATTCGAACAACCAAAATCAGCAGATGCCGAGCCGAGGGCCCAGGTAACTCTGAAGCTGGTCGATGGCGACACGATCCTGGGCCATGGTATTGCGGTCACGGACGGTGACGGTCTTGTCTTCGAGGGTCTGGAAGTCAACGGTGATGCAGAACGGCGTGCCGACTTCATCCTGGCGCCGGTACAGTTTGCCGATGCCTGCCGTATCGTCATAGACGGTACGCCAGCCATTGCGCATGAGGCTTTTCTTGATCTCCTTCGCCGTCGAGACGATCCCGTCGTGGTTCTTCTTGAGCGGCAGCACGGCGACCTTGATGGGGGCCAGTTCGGGGTGGAGGCGCAAAACGACGCGCTTGTCGTCGTTGACGGTTTCTTCGTGATACGAATCCATCAGGAAGGCGAGCGTGGCACGGTCGACACCGGCCGACGGCTCGATAACATATGGGAAGATATGTTGATTGGTTTCATGGTCGAACCAGGTCAGTTTGCTGATGGCGTGTTCGTTCGGAATCTCGCGGCCGTCTTTCAGGACGAGCTTGCCACCCTTGCTGTGGCAGATGAGATCGAACGAGGTGCGGTTCGCGACGCCCTCGACCTCGTCGAACTGCCTGTTTTCATCGGGCCGTTCGGGGAAGAAGCGGTAGAGAATGTCGGTCGTTGCCTTCGCGTAATGGGCCAGTTCTTCGGGCTTCTGGGCGAGTTTGCGCAGGTTGTCCGGGCTGATGCCGAGCTGGATATACCAGTTGAACCGCTCATCGACCCATTTTGCATGCCATTCGTCATCGCTGCCGGGCTTCACGAAAAACTCGATCTCCATCTGCTCGAACTCGCGCACGCGGAAGATGAAATTCTTCGGGGTGATCTCGTTGCGGAACGCCTTGCCGATCTGAGCGATGCCGAACGGCACCTTGCGGTTCGTCGAGTCGAGCACGTTCTTGAAGTTCACGAAGATGCCCTGGGCCGTTTCGGGCCGCAGATACGCGATGTTCGAGTCGTCGGCGACCGGGCCGACCGTGGTTTTGAACATGAGATTGAAGGGGCGCGGCTCGGTCAGATCGTGAGCGCCGCCTTCGGCGCACTTTTCGTTCGGGTCGACCTGATCGGCACGGAACCGGCGCTTGCACTTGCGGCAGTCGACCATCGGGTCCGAGAAGGTGTCTTCATGACCGCTGTATTTGAGCACAAGGCGGTTCATGAGGATGGAGCAGTCGAGGCCTTCCATGTCGTCGCGCTCGTAGACCATGCGGCGCCACCAGGCCCGCTTCACGTTGTTCTTCAGCTCGACCCCGAGCGGGCCGTAATCCCAGGTTCCCTGGAGGCCGCCGTACTGGTCGCTGCCCTGAAAAAGAAACCCGCGGCGCTTGCACAGGGAAATGATGGTGTCGAGATCTGCCATGGTCTGCTCCTGTCGTTTGTCTGGCTGTAATCGGCATTTCCGATCAGCCGCCATTATACGAGCGAGTGCCTCCCGTGGCAAGAATCGGGAGTTCATCTGCCTGCGCCGAACCGTGTTTTTTAATACGACCCGCCGCCGCCGCCCCCGCCACCGTCGCCCGGAGTGACGCTCAGGTCGATCTGGAGAGGCTTGTCGAAGTCAGCGACGAAATCGAATGTCTCGTCAAAGACGCCGGTGTCGGTTGAAGGGATATGCACGGTGAACTCCACCTCGTCGGCAATCGCCTCATAGGCCAGAGTCACGCCTTTGAACGCCGTCAGGAGCGCCTTGTATTTGACCATCAGTTCGCGCAGCTGTATTCCATCTCGCTTCGAGGCTTTATCGATTTTGCTTTTATAGCTATCGATATCTTTTTGATAGAGGTTGACGTATTTGTCCATGTCGTCCAGGGGTGGATAGATATCGCTGAGCCAGTTCAGGGCTTCATTGCCGCCTCCCGCGGACGGACCCTCCCGGAGAAACCGTTTGACCGGCGCAAGCGTAAAGATCGAATCAACGTTGTCGAGAACCCTCTTGCGGTCGATGCCGACAGCCTCCGCGAGAGCAGCGGTGTCGCGAGCGGACTTGATCGTCATGCCGATGCTGATCAGATCGACAATGGACTGTGCGGTGTGGTTTGACGCCATCGCCAGGCTCTCTTCGAGCTTTTGTCTGTTCTCCGCGATGAACTTCGCGGGAGTCGTCTTTCCGATGCCGACGGCCATCGGACTGAACGCCCGTCCCCAGCGGCTTTCCCAGTTATCAACTTTTTTGTCCTTGTCTTTTGCGTAATCCTTCACGAGCGTTTCGAGCGCTTTTGCAATCGCCTCGAGCCGGGCCGTATCGAGTCTCACATCGCCAAACGGCTTATAGGCATCATCGATTCCCTCATCGAAGGCATCCTTCATCAGCTTCATCTGTTCGCGCAGGTAGACCATTTCCTTCATGCCGACGCAGAAGGTGTCGGCACCGAAAGCCTCTGTGAGAAGCGTTTCGGACCAGTCCGCAACTCCCATCTCGACAAGCGGCAGGTAATTGAACGGCGCCTGTTCGATGCGCAGACCGATGATTTCATCGAGATCAGACTTCTCCTTCGTCAGCATATAGTAGTTGAGAAATTTGGCAATCAGCACGTAGTCGGGGTTGAACCAGACACGCCGAACGGCTTTATCCTCGGTGACTTTCTTCTCGTATTTTCTGGAGGCATACCAGTCATAAGCCATATCGCGCAGTTCTTTCTTCCACCAGGGCTTGTCCTCTTCCTGTGGCTGCGGTTTCCAGCTCATATAACCGGCTTTGGCATTCCAAAGTTTCTTCAGTTGCTCGATATCCGTATCAGGGATGGTGCAGCCGGTGTGGTAGTAATAGGAAACAAGCGTGGCCTGCCGCTCGAGTGCCTCTCCAAGCGCATCCTGCTTCTCTCCCCAGGAACCGCCTCCGGTTCCGATCATTGCCTCGGCGCCTGGTTCGCCTTTTCCGATCATTGCCCTGGCACCGGGCCTCGCCGTTCCGACCGCTGCCTTTGCTCCGGACCCGGCCATCAGCTCTTCGACAAGTCTGAGAGATGCCGCCTTCTCGTCGTCTTTCAGGGACTTTCTATTGTTGTAGAAAGACTGGAATTCGGGGTCTTCCTGCATCAGGTACCACCAGGAATTTTTGTAGGCTTCCTGCCACTTTTTGTTTGTCTCCCCGATGGCATCACCGATCTTTGTCGCTCCCACCCAGATCAGAGTGACGAGAGCGACGATCTGGCCGCCCGGAATGAACATGCAGGCAAGACCGGCCAGGCCGAAGAAAATATCGACACCGGTTTTTACCTGGCTGTAGGAGGCCCGACCGACCTGGAAATCTTCTGAGGAGGCAAATGAATACATGTTGAGAGCGAGACCGAGGATCTCCAGGCCGATGCCGATGCTCTGGCAGACCCCCTGCACATTGCCAATAGCGGAACTGGCGTCATCAGCCGGGGAAAGGCCGGCCTTGTTGCCGAGCCAGCGGAAATAACTCTTGGATTCGGATCCGGCGGAGGGCGTGCTGATCCATTTGGCGACCTTCATGATTTTCCCGTATTTTCCTCCGCCAAGAGCCCCAATCCCTTCCGTGGCTTCTTTACTCCATGCCTCCCAGCTGTCGAGAACCCGTTTTCCCCATCCTTTCGCACTCTTCCCGAGCAGCGAACAGACGAAGTTCAGGGACCTGGCATACTCCGAGACCTTGTCGATCGGCTTGACGGGCGAAAGAACAAGAGACTTGGCATCGCCCAACTTCTTCTTGACCTGCTCGAGTGTCGAATACAAAACCGGCACATCGGCTTCCCCCGCTCCCATCAGGGAATAGCTGCTCGCAATCGTCAGCAGCCAGTCGATGCAGGCCCTGTTTTCAAGTTCCTGGGTGTTGGAGCCGCGCGTTTCCAGCAGCGCTTTCAGGTAATCGCCGGGCGGAATGCGATCGGTCGGAAAGGTATCGAAGGGTTTTTCCTCGATGGCCTGGCCGTTCTGTTCTGCCGGCTCAGCATGCAGCATCGGCACCAGCATCGGTTCAACCGCCAGAAGCAGTGCCAGCAGCCCGGTCAGCCACCGGTTCGTCATCTTCATTCGCCGCATGTCGATACCTCCCATACCGTTATATACTCCCAATGGTCGCAGTTTGTGACATCCGACTCACACGTCATGGCGTCGTAAAGGTCGGTGCAAGACACCGCGAGACGAATTGACAGACGAAGGAAAGACTGGTCGCGGGAGTTCCCTTGCGGTCAGCCGCCTGCAGCTTGAGCGAGACATTGATCCAGGAAACCTGTTCCATCGATGGCCGCGCCTGGAACCGCACGCCGGCCACCATGCCACCGCTGTGGAAATCCGTAACGACGCCCGGTCCCGTTTCCTTTCTCGTCATGATTCTGCGGCCGGCATCGTATTCATACTGGATCTCGCGCTCGGTACCGTCGCGGTTCACCATGAAAACGAGCTTCTCGTCACTGCAGCCGACAAGCCGCGTCATTCCACGAATATCGGATCGCATGCGGCCGGACATGGTATCGAACAGCTGCTGAACGTCGATCAGTTCACTGCCTTTCTGATATGTCACGGTCGTGCGGCTCATCATGAGAGTCGCCGAACCCAGAACGATCGCAGAGAGAATGACCACGACCAGAATTTCGGTCAGCGTGACTCCTGCCCGGCGATGCGTGGCGCCCCATGCGAGGCTTTCTACATTATTAGAACTATTATATGTATATATCTTCATTACAGATCGTTCCGGAATTTCACCGCCCCGAGTTCATACCGCCGGTTCGAGCTGCGCTCCTTCTCATCATCCTGCCAGGTGACACAGACCAGGATGGTGAACATCTGATCTTTTTCCGCCGCCGTTCGCGGCTCCTCGATGGTGACGTCGAACTCGAACGACCGGAGTTGCCGTTTCAGATCTTCGCCGATGGTTCTGGCACCCGTCGAGCCAAAATCGCCCGCTTCGAGAACCGAGGTCAGCTCGGAATCGGCCAGCACCTTTTTCGATCCTTTCAGCGCCAGCGCGGCCGCGCGGCATTTCTCGAAACTCAGCGCGGAAAGCCGGTCCAGCACGCTTGCTGCAATTTCCCCTGCCATCAGATGCTTGGTTCCGGAGTAGGCGGTCCGCGTGGTTGTCGATGTCAGGTTCAGGATCGGAAGCATCCCGAAGGTGAGAATCATGACGCCGATCATGACCTCGATCAGCGTCAATCCGGACGTTGCCGCTCTCCAGTCAGTCGAGCGAGAGTTCATACTCCTCCTGGTAATCGGCGATCCAGACGGCATACGCAGCCTTTTCCTCGGCCATGGCCGGGACATAGGAAAAATAGGGATACCAGGGGCTGTCCGCAACACTGGACTTCAGCCTCCTCACAATGTTTTTCATTCCGGGTGAGCTGATCGCCCAGCCGCCGCAGAAGGAAAAGCGTTCGCCCCGCAGCAGTTCGAGCTGATCGGCAGCCCTGTTCAAACCGTCCTTCAGGGAAACGATCTGAACACCGAGATAGGCATTCCCCGTCAGCATGATCTTGTCTCCCGGCAGGCTCACGAATGTCAGCATTTCCTGCTGTTTCAGCTCCGGAACGGTTTTCTGCAGGCCACGTTCGGGAGTGAAGTCCGTCGAACCCCGCGTGACGGAGCCAAGCGTGACCGGCCCGTTCACCAGCACCGTTCCACCGCGAATATCCTTCGTCGTGATGCCCTGCGGCAGGTCGAGCCGTTCGTCGATGTAGACCGTCCCGTCAATCCAGCATCGCGCGGGTCTGCGGTCGAGGCCGACGCAGGCTTTGAAATCCTTCTGCGTTTTGAAATACCGCGTAATCCGTGCCGCAATACTGGTCTCATCTGTTTTCGGCCGGCCGTCAGCCCCCGAAAACTCCGGTGACCGGAGCCACGTGCCGGCAAACCGGGACAACGGGCCGATCGTTTTCAATCCATCAAGCTGACCGAGATCCGCTGCCTTGAGAAGCTTGTGGTGACCATCCTCATCGACGTTGACCGGGATCTCTGACTCCGCATTCGCAGGCGCACCGGAAGTTCCGCCTGAAACGATACGGGACATATAGTTCCCATACTGACCGGTTTTCGGTTTAAAACTGATGCTCTGAACGCCACCGAACTGGGAAAAATTCAGGGACTGGTTGCTGTTCGGACTATACTGGATCGGCGCGCCTCCCGAGGGAAACTGGAAAAAGGAAAGCACGGCGAACCGCGCGAACACGTTTCCATAGATCTCACGAGGGAAGCCGCCCAGTTCGCCGTTTTCATTTTCGGCCAGGAACATCAGGCTGTGGCCGTGAAGCCGCAGCGAGCTGCCCTTCGCAAGCGAGTTGCGATCGCGGATCAGCTCCGAGTAGCTCGGATCACCCTTCAGAAAGGCATCGAGATCGAACCCCTCGCCCAGATACCCCGAGCCGGGATTCGCCAATTCCCAGCAGAAACCTGCCAGGCCGAGATTCGCGAAGTGCCCGCGCGATTCGAGTGGAATGCGAAGGCGGAGCAGCTTGATCTGTTTTCCATTTTTATCAGTATATAATTCTTCGTATTGAAATCGTTCTTTCGTCGTGTTGACGGTGAAAGCGGAGGGCGAGACCTGCCACAGATCCTCGACGTAGAGGGGGGAACGCTCGTCTTCACGCCTGTCTCGCGGACCGCCCACAAGATTCAGCAGGATTCTCTTTTCATCCGAGCCCAGGAAGATGCGCCCGTTTTTCACCGGGTCGGCCTCATTTTTCGGGGCCGGAAACAGCGTCAGGGGCAGACCGAACTGGTCCGGATCGTAGATTTTTCGGTCACGCACCGGGATGACATTGAGGCTGTCCTCATCCCGGAAGGGGCTGGGCTGTTCGGTATGAATCCGGTCGCAGAACAGCTGGAAATGCCGGATCAGCGGCTGCATCCGCATCACGACCTTGAACGGGAATGTCGCGGTCATGGCATAGCGCTTGCCCTCGAATCGTGCCTTGCAGGTGATCCGGATGAGACCTTTTTTCTCTTCATTCTCCCCGGTGACGGAAAACACGTCCGTGGGGAATTTGAGCGGCGTCGCCTGTTCGAAGGTGACGGAAGGCATGCCATCGCGGAAAATACGGAACCGTGAAGCGAGGGCATCGATGGCAGATGCGGGCGCATAGGCAAGTTCGATCCGGTCACTCCCTGTCCCGGAGCGGAACGCCTTGAATACCGGGCTGTTTTCGCTATTAACGCCGAGTTTCAGCTGCCGAAGAACATCGCCGACACAGGATTCGAGAAAATACCGTGCAATCGCCGAGTGATCGCCCATCGCAAGAATCCGCGCCCGACCCGAGAATTTACGGGAAAGAGCAAACGCGAAGATCAGCATGACGCTCAGAAGGCCGATGATCGTCAGGACGATGGATCCCCGCGACCGATGCATCATGGCGTATCGATGTCAGATCCGATGCGTTCAGATGGGGACGCAACATCATGGGAAAACCCTTCAGATGGATACCGGATGAACTCCTCTGGAAGAGGGACGGAATGGTCGGGAAGCTCCGGCCCGGGGAGTTCGCTCTCCGAAGCGACGGAAGCAGGCTCCACCTTCTCAGGAACTGCCTGTGTCGCCGCGCGAAGAGCAAGCTGGTATTCGTTCTGAATGCCCATCTGCCGTTTCCGAAGGCGGTCGACACGCCCTTCTGCGCTGCTGATCTTTGCACGAAGCCCGGACCGGACTGGATCATCGGCCTGGAGCAGGCCACTCTTCACCCGCGCATCGAGCCGTGCCAGTTCCTTTTGCATCAGGTCCAGCCGCCCCTGCCAGACCTTCAGAAACGTATCCGCGACGGCAAGCTGCATCTCCGCGATGCCGGCCAGCTGGCGGATTGTCGGTGCCGGCGTTTGCACGGGCGGCAGCGAGATGTCATAGGTCACGGAAGCGGCCTGCGGAATCTGGCCCGTCACAGGCCCGGCGAGAAGGCAGGCAACCGCGCACAGTATCAGGGGTGTTTTCATCGTTTCACTCCTCTGAATGGGCATCAAAGATCGTCAGGAACCGGAGCAAGCAACTTTACCATACTTTGCTGAAGCTCTTTTCACGAATAGATGCAATGCCTCAAGAGAAAGAGGCCTTATCCAGCATAAATGCTGATAAGGCCTCTTAGTTCATCCAAAGACGCCTATCCTGAGTGGCTTTTACGGTCATGCCCTCAGGAGGAACGGTTCGTTCAGGGCAGGGTATAGCTGATCGGAATCCAGGATTTTTTGTCGTTTCTGAAGCCGAAGATGTTGCCATCCGGAGTGACCATTTTTTTCCGGGGGTAGAGGAAGGGAATGGCGAGCAGATCGGCCTGGCTGAGAGTCTTGCCTTCCCCATTGAGGCGGAGAACGCGATGCTGGTGGATGACGCCTTGCTTATCGCAGGCAATCAGTTCGAGATACACGTTCTTCTTTGCATCGGTACCGATCACCTTTGCTGAAACATAATGGGCCTCCCGTTCCTTCGGCGTCTGGAGGGGAAACTTCGCGATCGAGACGGTGACCGTCGGCGAAGCCTTCTCAGCCCGGAACAGCTCCGCTTCCAGAGCGTTGAATCTGACGCCCAGGGGCTTGTCGGAAGCATCGACGACCGTGGAGAGGCTGGTCTGCCCGTCATACCGCTCGATCAGCTCCCCTGCGGGGTTGAAGCGCAGCAGGCTTCGCATGACCGGGTTTGCCACCAGCAGATTTCCCTTGCTGTCGACGCCGATCTCCCGGGAATCCGGCAGACCTTCGATCTGAACCTTCGAAAGACCTTTCTCATTGGCGCGAACAATGATTCCCTGTGTCGAGTTATACAGGTAGAAGCCGCCTGATGGAATCACCGCCAGATCTTTCATGTGGATGAATTTTTTGGAACTGCTTCCCGGGAAGGGGAAGGCTGAAATCAGTTTTCCATCAGCGGCGAAGTGTTTCGCTTTCTGATTGAGGGTATCGAGAACCCAGAACGAGCCGTCTGCCAGCGGCACATACGCCGTGGGCGCGCCTCCGGCGCGATGCTGCGTATCCTGCATTTCGCCGCCCACCGTGTTGTCGGCCGTGCCGAACGCGATCGAGCAGATGTCTTTGTGCGCAATGGCCGAAGAGGCGAGGCCCGCCTCATACTGCAGCCCATTCATCAGAACGCCGGAAGGCTTTACAACAGGCTTTGCAGAAGCGATACCGGAGGAGCACAGGGAGATTGCGATCAGAGAGCCCAACAGAATGTTCTTCGTCATAATGTTATTCCTTACTCCACGAGGGGCGGAAATTCAAGGCCGGGAATATCACGCGGGTTCACATAGGATCCGCTTGAATCCATGACACCCATATGCAGATGCGCGCCGGTCGTCCAGGAACCGGTGTTGTCGGAGCGAGCGACATCCTGACCGATCGCCACTCTCTGACCGTCAGAGACGCTCACGCTCTCGAGGTGGCAATAGAAGGACGTATATCCGTTGTCATACTGGATATACACATAGTTGCCACCACCCTCGCTGTATCCCGACTCGGTGACGACACCGTTTCCAAGCGCATTGATCTGCGTCCCGTTCGAAACCGGCAGGTCGATGCCTTCATGATTACTGCTGCCGACGCTGATATCGCGCGGCCCGAAATTCGAGCTGACAGAGTCCGGCATCGGCGAACAGGGTTCGGCGCCGAACGTTCCGTTATCCACTGTGGCGCTGGAGCCTGGGTTCCCGGTCACAGAACCAGGTTCCTGATCGGAACCGAGGATCGGTGGTTCGATGCCCTGGTGTGACGGAAAGCCCGGTGCACTGACATAATACGCGTGAATGTAGGCAATCTCGCCGTGGTAGAGAATCTGGAACCAGTCGCCCTGTTTGCTGATGATCTGGACCTTTACTTTGTTGTTCAAACCGCCGATGATCTTTCCCCACGGACCGGTGCGAATATTCAGATAGGTATCAACATCAACGACACCGTCCAGCGTCACCTGTGGGGAGTCGGCGGAAGCCGTGGCCGTTGCATCTGCCGGCTCAGCGGTACCGGAGGCAGCAGCATCTGCTGACACCGTGGCATCGGAGGAAGCCGTGGCATCAGGGCAAACGCCAACATCGGAGGACGCGGATTCCGACCCGATGGCCACGCCGAACCCTTCCCTGCCATCCGGTTCAGCGCCCGATGCACTCGCCGTTGATGTAAGCCATCCGCCAACGCCTCGATGCTCTTCAGCGAACGCGCCAGGACCACATAAAATCATGATCCCAAAAATTGGCAACAGCAAGAGGATGCCCAAGACCTGTATCTTCATAGAGATCTTCTCCTTCGATTGAGTTTCATAGACAAAATACGAAAAACCGCACATTTTGTGACATCCGTTTTTTCCCAGGAAAAACGACGCCGGCCGGCTCACACGACGCGAGCGAACACATTCTTTGAATTATATATACATAATTATTCATCTTCCGGGTCTATTTTTCGAGCCATCATCAGGTCTGGGGCAACCGGGGTATTTCGGAGATCCGGCAGGAGGAACCGCACTCGGCGCCGGGTTCGGCTGTCCGATAAAGGCATCTGCTCCCCGTTCCTCCAGCTGGGCTTCCTGAAAGAAACCGGGAGTCGTGTCGGCACTGATGCGTACGGAAAATTCATGCGACAATTCGATGACGGGAATGGTCTTCAGCTCGATCTTCAACGTCAGGGCATTCGCCCTGATCGGATCTCCGATGAACTCGAGCATTTTCAGAATGCCATGACGTTCGCCTTTGAAGGCAAACGTGGAATTTCGTCCGTTCAGGTGCCGGTTGATTTCTCCGGCTTCGAACTGAAGATCATAGGTGATCGCCCCTTCAATCCGGTCAATGGAAAGGGACGTGTTCAATCCGCCGACGTTCTGAATCTTCCAGCTTCTGCAACCGGAGAGGTCTCTTTCCAGCTGTTCACAGAGCTTGGTAAACGACCCCTGGTAGCTCATTTCAAGGCTTTGCTGTTCATGCGTTCGCCCCGTTCTCCAGAAGAAAAAAATGAAGAACGCCAGAATGATGCCCGCCACCAGAGCATACAGAGTGAGTTCGACGAGGGACATTCCGCGCTTGCCGGGGGAGATTGGTCTCATAGGAGCTCCTTCAGGGTTTTGGAAACACGTATCCACGCATGCAGATTTTCCGCTTCGCATGCCCCTCAGGGGAACCCGGAAACCGGAATTCGGATTTTACATCGATCGTGAGCATTTTCGCTTCGACACCTTCGTTGATGGCAACGTCCGTCTGGATCGTGAGGTTGTCAACCGTTTTATCGCCGGAATACCGTTCAAGAACTCTGGAACAGGTTGCGCCCGTGGGATTCAAAAGATCGTTGTAATCGACAAGGCGAAGTTCTCCAAGGCAGGACGTCTGGAAGGAGTTCGCGATGACCGCATCCCTGGCCGCGAGAGAAACCCGGCGGGCACGAACGAAATGCTGCATGAGAGGCAGAAGAAACACCGCAAGAATGAACATCGCGATGACAATCTCGACGATGGTGAAACCCGCAGCCCTCTTCCTACCTGGCAATATATCCCTCGTATGCGTCAGAAGCGCCTGATCTTGCGCCATCGTAAAATGATCCCGGGAATATTTCAATCATTCTTTTACCAACTCCACCCGACGATTCTTGGCCTGCCCTTCCGGCGTCGAGTTGTCTGCAATCGGATAGGCGTCACTCATCCCGACGGCGTTCAACAGAGAACCATCTGCTCCCTGCCCTATCAGCCAGTTCTTTACGGCATCGGCCCGATTCTGTGAAAGGACAGGATTGAGCGAGGTATCTCCCGAGGTATCGCAGTGCCCTTCAATCTTTATCCGGACGCCGGGGTTGTTCTTCAGGTATCCGAGAATCGCCTGAAGGGAAGGCCCCGACTCGGGGGTGAGATCCGCGCTGTCGAATTCAAAGGTGATCCCGGCCACGACGGTCCTGCCGACGGAATCAAGAGCCGCCTTGAGGCTTGCGGGCGTGGGCACCCCGGGGCGGGGAAACCCGCCATCCATCTGGGGGATGATGTCTTCAGCCGGCTCGCGGACGGAAGGCAGGGGAAGGGGATTGGGCGCCGGAACAACGGTCTGGATATCCCCGGAAGGTGGAAAGGCCGTGTTCATCTGCGGTGAAGCAGGCCGTGGCATTCCACCATTCGGGGAGCTGATGCGCCCGGGTGCAATGGGTATTTCCATGGTTTCACTCGCATAGCCAACAATGATTCTGAAGGATTTCGCTTCGCAGATCGCCGTCATGAGAAAGAGAATCATGAAGCTGGCAATTCCCACCCTCAATGGAGACAGCATCTTCGTAGTCATGGGTTCATCTCCTCAACTCGAAAGATCAGGGGGCTGTCTTTCCGGTTCGGATTCGTGAATTCAAAGGTTTTCCCAGCTCCCCGGAACGTTCGTTCGATGGTATTCCCTTTCAATGCGTAGGTAATCGATCCGGGATTTCCATCGGGGTTCACGAGAAGACTCACCCCGTCCGACTCCGGATGGACAATCCTGGCCATGGCCAGATCATTGTTCAGAGTTTCGATGAGCAGTCCAAGATCCATATAGTATTTGGAGGACTTATCATCGCTGTTCGCCTGGCTCACCTGCCGGTCGAATATGCGATAGACCACTCCGGACAGGATCCCCACGATACAGACCGCGAGGACCATTTCGACGAGGGTCACGCCCTTCTTCCGATTCCACAGCAGCCGGTCACTTTTTTCCGCCTTCAACGAAGTACTCCTCTTCTGCCGACAGGTAATACCGGTAGGCCGCCTTTTGCTTCCATTTGTCCGGATCCGCATAGGGGTCATGCGCCGGCGCGAAACGGATGGTTTTATCGTATTTCATGGTCGGGATGGCCATGGAACAGGCGGCCACCCCCCCTCTGATATTGAACCCGCTCGCCCGGAAAGTTCCCATCAGGCAGATCAGATGAGCGTCTATGGGACTGCCCGTTTCGACGGAGATGTCTTTCAGAGAGACGATCGTCACCGGATGACTGGATTTCACCGCGGATTTGATGCAGATGTTTCCCCCGCTGATGATGATCCCGGGACTCGTGATCTCGAGATCCTTGTCGATGGTCATGCTGCCGCTTCCAACGTAGACGATTCCCGGAAGACGAAGCCGTGAGGAGTTCGCTTCCCCAAAAGCCGCTTCCAGGTCTTTAAATGATGGGAATACGGCAGTCACCTTGGACTGAAACTCCTTGCAGCCTTTGATATCAGCAAGATCTCCCTCGAAAAGCGGCGGTTCGCCATCCATGCCGAACGCTCCATGAGCTGTGAGCAGCGAGTCCCGGTTGCCGACCCACGGCCGGATGTCGGAGGAAATCGTATCGCCTACCATTCTGGGCACGGGAATGTCGTATTGCACCGCCGTCGGCTTCAACAGGGATCCGCTCTCACGATTCTTCAGAAAGATATAATCGAGCGCCTCGATATAGGGGCTGGTGGCAATCATCGTCATGCACTGGGAATACCAATTAAAATACTGGCCTGGATTATTCCGGTCGGTCATGGACAGAACACGTGCAAAATCAGCCATATCCAGGTCGTCCGGGGTTTTCGGTTTGTAGGCATTCGCAAAGTCGGCTTCATTCAAAAAGCCGGGAATGAGGACATTTGGAAATGTTCCGGACGTTGGAAATACGACATCAATGCCCCTGAAAATCATATACTGCATATACGCCGGACCGAAGACCAGGGTGGGCGAAAAGTGAGTACCGGTTCCAAACGGCCTGATAAAAGAGATCTTCGGGGGATCATCCGGAAACAGATATCGCATGTACAATATTTTACTGGGCTTTTTCTGGATGTCGCCCTGCGGGGACCGGGCTTCATAATCCGTTTTCATCCCCTGATATCTATAATATATCATGCTGATTATTTCTTTGGTCGGGGGCGGTGGAAGCTTGTGAAGTTTATCCAGCAGATCCAGGTCCTTATAGAGCCCCGCCCGGAGGAGAAGTCTGTCGTCATACTCGCTGTAATCCCCGCCCCCCGAGAGGTTGAGAACCCAGGGTTGGCTCGTTTTGGAGTTCAAAAACACCCATCCGGAAGTGCGGACGAGTTTTGCGAACCCATCCTTCGTGACGGGCGACAGATCGAATTCCTGCGTGCTCGGCGTAACGACGCCGAAGGAGTTGTCCTTTCCAGCCGCACTGAATCCCTGATTGTTCAGGATGATGGGCGAGCACCCGTCTTCGAAACCAAAATTCGCTGTTAACCGCTTAAGAACGTTCACTTCCTGGCTCGGCTTTTCCCGCAGAAAAAGGGTAAATTTGGAAAGGACCGGATGAACCATCATGACGACCTTGAACCCTTTCCTGATGCGAACCTTTCGGGAGGCCTTTCCGACAGTTCCAACGGCGGAAAACTCCATCGTTCCGGATTTTTCGACCGGATCCTGATTGAAGCCCACCAACCCATCCGGGATCGGCAACGGGGTGATATCGCACACCTTCACCTTCACCACGAGTTGGCCTTTCAATTCCTCATCGATATACCTCAGCAACTCAGTCGGATATTGAAGTTCGAATTCGCCTTCCTTCGTGGAGTTCCCAAACAGGGTTTCACACAGTGCATTGTCCTCATATGATCCGCTGGCATACGCCGTTATCGCCCATTCTGCGCCGGCCCTGGCAATGGAAAGGGAACGGGAGGAATCGAGAAAGTGGCTCGCCGCCTGGGTCTGACCGCTGGAAAGGAAGCTCATGACCATGAAGAACAGCGCCAGGACTGCCATTGCCCCGAGGACAAGAGGCAGAACGAATCCGCATCTGGCCCGCACATGCCCCGAACTTCCTCTCCGGAATGCATCTGCCATATCAATGTCCCTTTTTGCCATTGCGCCCATACTATATTTGCATATACAGATATTCCATCGGTTCAGTCACCCCGGAATCCTTCTCTTCCGATCAGATCATTCCCGGTTTCCGAAGCGGTCCCGCTCGCATCTGCCGGTCCCTGGGAACCCGGCTGGGATTCGGAGGCCGTGGGGGCCGGAGGAAGCACATCGTCGTCCCCGGGCACCACGGACTGCGGTCCTGCGTCGGAAGCCACGCCGGGCTCTGTGACCGTTCCCGATGCGGGGACCGTTTCCGGAAGTGTCCCGCTCGCATCCGCCGGTCCCTGGGAACCCGGCTGGAACTCGGAGCCGTCGTGGCCCGTATGATCACGGTCTTCGGGACCGGATCGTTGCCCCGGGATGCCCTGGTGAGAACCCGTATGGAAAATGGACCATCTCTGCCCCGACAGGCGGACAAGCATTCCAACTGTCAGACGGATGGTCTTGGCCGAGACCTCATCGGGAATCAGATCTACCGCCCCTTCGATGAGCTGGATTTCCATGAGCGGCGGCTGGATGACAAATCGGATTGTCGTTCCACGAACGCCCAGTACAGCGCAGGGAACCCGTACTTTCATCACGCCGTTGAGATTCTTGAAGCGGGCCGTGAACGCGCCCTTGTCGACACGGAAGCCATCCTTCTGGACCTGGATTTCCCCAAGGCCGGTCAGATACACGTTGCCACCGGCCCGATACTGCAGCTCGACCGGCCCGGATTTCTCGTCAAACGCAAAACCGGTTTCCCCGGCAAGCGCGTGTTCGACGGCCGTGCCAGCGGCCTCCATCTTCCCGTCGGGAGAGCGGAGGGTGGCATTTCCCCGAAGGACCGCCACCAGTCCGGCTTCCTGGGTCGTGCCGGGAGAGACCGGCCGGAGCAGCCAGGACGAACCGATGACACACAGCAGAAGAATAAATGCCCCCGCGCAGGCCCATTTGATAACCGGCCCAAAGAAGCCACCCGCAGGCGAACAGGGCTGCGGATCGGGGGACGGGGAGTCAGCAAGGGCATTCTTCTCGAATTTTTTCATAAATTCTCCTGTTTCGGTAGGTGACAGGCGGGGAAAAAGCCCATCCTGGGCGAGATTGCAAAAATATCCCACGGTTTCCCGGCACCCAGGGCAGGTCTTGATGTGCTTCATGAGAGAATCGGGAATGTTCTTCACATCAGGGGGTGGTTCCTGTTCAAGCCATTCATTCACCCTGTTGCAAGGCTCCATTGGCCACCTCCTTTCGGATTGCCGAGACGGCTCTCGAGACAATCTTCCGCAAAGCCTCTTCTGATTTCCCGGTAATCTGACTCATTTCCTCATAGGAAATCTGTTCCACAAACCGCATGAATACGATTTCCCTGTGGTGAACCGGCAATTTTGCATACGCGGGAAGTCCTTCCGGGCAAAAATCACCATCAGATTCAGAACGATTCTCGTGATCGGTTGCGGTCGAAACAGCCCTCTCTATCTGGTCACCCGTATATTTCACCACCGGTGCCCGGCGCCGATGGCGGTCAATGACCGTGTTTCGCGTGATTGTCATGATCCAGGCCCGAAATGAATTTTTCCTCCGAGGATCAAACTGCTGCCATGCTTTCAAAAAAACCTCTTGGGCAATATCCTTGGCTTCTTCCGATTCCCGTGAGAGAAAACTCACATATCTGATAACGCTGTTCAAGTGGGTTTTCACCAGAACGGAAAACTCAGCCAAATGCTCACGAGAGGTCATGCGATAACCACCTTGCCACGATCATGATGTAAGAAAGACAGGCACGAGCACGAATCACCGTCATGTATTGCGTATCGATATATAGAACTTCAAATACACGCGATCACTCTCCACGCTCAGGGAAACGCCCGGCACGAAGAGCGATTATCCTGTATCCCGGAAAACAAAGCAATGCCTACCCCCGCATTATCGAAGGATCACAGGCACCGGCCTCAGGATCCTTCATCCTAAAAAAGCACATACTCATCCCCCTTGCCACTCTTGAATACGCAATCCCGGCATTTTTTGTGACATCGGAGCTGTTCCGGCTCGGAATGAGCCAGCCCGAACCGGAAGCATGATCGAATATGTCCCATCTGAAATACCGATGTTACTCCTTCAGGAATCGTCCGGCTGGCCCACCGGCATCGGCAACAGTCTTGAGATCACTCCAGGGAATCACCAGCTCGGTGATCCCCTTGGAATAAGGGGCGATTTCATATTGATTGAAACAGAACGCAAGTCCGGCCTTCGAAACCAGGAAATTCCTGTTGAGGGCGAACTGGCCCTTCTCGAAGCGATAGCCCGCCTGTTCGTAGGTCTCTTCAGGCTTCAGGCTGCGGATCTGGCGAAAATGCTTCTCCGCGACCCTGGTCAGTTCGCCCATATTGGCAGCCTGAAGCCTGAAGAGACC
>CAZQYQ010000060.1:0-18547 GCA_964597625.1 uncultured bacterium | reverse complement strand
TTGGCTTCCCTTCTCATTTCCAAAAACCTACGATTCCCGTAGCTTTGCCTCAACCCCGGTTCCATGCGACTCAACGCCCCCAGGGCGGTTTCAGGGTTCCACGGGGAACACCGAAACCCCGGCTTTCCTTGCTGAGCCGCAGGGAACCGGCCTGAGTCGCACCGGGGAGCCCCCAGTGATGCCATTTCAGCCTATCCCCCCTTCAAGACCCTGTTTTGGAGCATTTTTCAGCCAGTCGCTTGTAGGGGTTGCTGAAAAAGGTCCGGGGTTTGTCTGCAGACTGCTCTCGGAATGACCCGACCAGGGTGTGGAAGTCGTTCCGTAAAAGAACATCCCCCACCGCCGCAGGGCCGGCGGTGGGGGATGGATTTCCGGGGTGGGTTCAGTGCCAGTTCTTCTGGAGGGCCGTGACGGCTTCGTTCGCGGCCTTTATGAGAGCGTCGGCCGAAATGTCGCTGCCAACGGCGCCGGTCACCCACTGACGCGGAGTGAGGCAGCCCTGCCTGCAGATTCGTTCCATCTCCGTGCCGATGTTTTTCCCGCGCATGAACTCGTCTATTTGATAGCTGATGATATATCCGATCGGATAATCGCTCAGATACAGCGGGTAGGCCAGCATGTGTGAGTAAATGCCGAGCACGGTGCTGTCTTTGAACCCGAAGACGGGCGCATAATACGCGTTCCATACTTCCTTCGCGATGCTGATGACGGCTTCCTTCAGCTGGGCCGGGGTCGCCTCGGGGTGATCATACAGCCACCGCCAGACACGAAGATCAACGAGGGAAACACCGGCGATCTCGTAGGCTGACCAGAACGTATCGAGCGTGTTCCGCGGTTGAATCGACGGGTCGTCGAGTTTCATGCCGATGACATCCATGCCGCGGCTCTGGAAGAGAAACGCAAAACACTCGGTGCAGGCCGAGTTCGGCACGTCGCCCAGCAGGTAGTGATCCGTTTTGTAGAGCGAGATCGTCTGTTCGGTGCAGTGGCCGAGCTCATGCATGGCGGTGTCAAAACCCTGGTAATCCATCCCGCCCTTGGGAACGCGGGTGCGCAGGTGTGAGCGGTCGGTGCGCATCATGGCAGGCGTCGCGTGGCCGCCTCCGCGCGCAGGTTCGACGGCGATACGGCCGGCGATGAACTTCGCCGTCTGCTCTTCGAAGCCCAGGTATTTGAGAATGCTGGGAATATCGCTGGCGAAGGCCTGGAGATTTGGATACTTGTTTTTAACGGTCTGGTTCAGTTCCTTTTCGGGCAGCTCTCCGGCGACCTTGAAGCCCGAATACCAGAGATCGAACGGGCGCAGCTTGCGGCCGATCTTCTTCGAGATCAGTTCGCCCGTGCGGGCTGCCGCGTCAGATGAGATCAACGAAATGAGCAGTTTCTCGACATCCGTTTCCGAAATCTGCCGCTCAAGGTTGAACTTGCGATCGATATAGCGCGGATACTTCGGATACAGCGGGTCGGCAAGCTGCTGAGCATGGAAGTTGATCAGCATCGTCGCATAGCGGGTATCCGGCTCAGGCGCCGCATCGATCTGCTTGAAGCCGCTTCCCGATTTTTCATAGACGGTGTTGGAGACGGGGTCCCAGTAGGTGGGCCGGTTGATGACGGCTTTCGGAATCGACTGGTCGATGATGCGCTCCATGACCTTGAACAGCATCTCCTGCCCGATCAGGCCGTCGGCCTGGGCATACAGGGTCGAGAGATGGTCGCGCAGGCCCCAGTGGCTGATCAGCTTCAGGTCGGGGGCGAAGATCGTCTTCTTCTCAGGCGTCAGCAGATTGCCGGCGAAGATATTGTAATCGTTGACGTAGGACTCGGCCTCGACTTCCGCATCGTTGATCTTCTGCCGGATCGCGGAGGGCACGCGGGCCGTATAGGCATCGCACAGACGGGTGCGGGCCCACTGTTCGCGGCTCCAGGACGGACCATTCTTGAGTTTTTCGGTGAGCGTCGTCTGAGGGAAGTTGAGCAGAGCGATAAACGCGATTTTCAGCCGGAAGAGGTCGTCCTGAAGATGATTAAACGGATCGAGTTTGGCGAACGACTCGTCGAGCGGCAGATTGTCGCCGATGTCGAGGTCGAGCTGCCGCTTGAGATCGCGGGTCAGGCGGTGAAAATAGCCGTTGATCGATTCGAAATTGGTTTCGAAGCGGTCGAACGTCTCTTTCAGAAGAACGGGATCAACGATGAACGAGTCGAGGCAGAACTTCTCGAACTCTTCCGCGGTCCCGTCTTCAGCGCGCCAGAACGGAGCCGCCTGAGCGACGCCCGCTTCGATGCGTGCCCGATGCGTTTCACCGTGCTTTTTGACGAGCGCGGAGACGACGCGTGACTGAACATCGGCCGGGATGCCTTCCGTCGCGGTGATGGCCGGTTTGGCGGCGACGGCTGCGACGGAGGTTTTTTCAGCCGCAAAAGCCGGGCAGATCGAGAGAGCCAGGGCTGTAACCAGGAACAGACGTTTCATGTTTCCTTCTTCCTCGTAGAATTATTCGAAATACGCACGACCACGCATTTTACCGCACCATGCATTCCAGATGCGAATAAGACAGGGCAAGGGCACAACGGCTGAATCACAGAGGACACAAAAGGATACACAGAGAAAAATTCATGCATGAAACCTCTGTGGAGTTTCTGTGTTCTTCGTGTGCTCTGTGGTTCGCTTTTGGGGCCGGTTTACTTCCGAGTCAGATCGGCGAGGGAGTCGATGTTGTCGAACGCGGCGACGCCGAGCGAGGCTGGGAAAAACACGTAAAGCGTGCCTTTCTTGACGCAGATGCGCGGGTTCGGGGTTTCGACAATGGTTTCGAATGCGCCGTTGATGAGATAACTCACCCCGCGGCTCGTCGAGACGATGAGACCTTTGCGCTGGTCAACCGCCAGGCCGGTGATGGGGTGCGGAATCGTTGCCGGCAGCCGGGTGACGCGTTTCGTGTCGGGGGTGACTTCATATACCTGGCGGCCGGAGGCGACGAACACGCTTTTGTCGATGCCGGCGACACCTGTGATTTCATCCGCGGTTTCGAGAATCTTCTCGAAACCCCTGAGGATGGCGCCTTGTTTCAGGCGGTAGAGGTCGTTTTTTCCGCCGGGGCGGGTGACGGCGACATACAGAGTGTCACTCGGGCCGGTATGGAGCCGGCCGTACAGTCCCGGAAGCTGGGCAACCGGCTGGAATGAAGCGATCGGCGTGGAGTTATCAGTACTGGATGCATTCTGAGGGGCGACCAGAAAACCGAGTTTGGTAACGGTGGAAACCAGCATGGCTCCGCTGTCCAGGTGAATAAACCCGGTGAACGGCGTCGAGGTTTTTGCCTGGAACACATTGGCCGGGCTGACGATGCGACGATCGTCGAGGCCTATCCACGGTTTTCCATTTGCATCGACGGAGAAACTCATGTCGGGAATGCGCAGCCGCGCTTTTTCCGCAGCGGCATGACCCATCGGCGGCTGAGCCCATCGCACCCGGACGGAGCAGGACGCCGGCAGGGCGATCGTCGTATTCAGAAGCGCCTCGGCGGGAGCGGGATTTCCGGTCGCGGCCGGTGCCGGAGCTGGGGATGACGGCAGGCCGAGCAGGGAGGTGAGCAGATTCAGTTCGTTCTGGCTGATTCTGGGGAGCCCCTGTTGATCGCTCTGCTGCGCAAAAGCTCCTGCCGGAAGGCCGATAAGCAGGGAAGCGGCAAAAAGAACTGTGTATATAGTTGTACGGATATTACTTTCCATCGGGTCCTCCGATCCACTCCATGACGGTTTTCTGGCCGGTGGTCATCTGGCTTTTAAGGGATTCCCAGAATTCCTTGCGGTCGAATTTGCCGCCAACGGCCTGTGTCGAGTCTTCCATGAACTTGTTCAGGGCCAGGAATGCGGTGGCGGAGTAGATCCGGCCTCCATCGACAGCGAACGAAGCCTGCGGAATCGCGAGCTTGCCGATAATGACGTCGACCACTTCCTTACCTGCCCCGGCCGTGTTTCCCTGGGAAAGCTCCCCCGAGACTTTGCCGAGTGCCAGGACATCTCCAAACTTCCCGGCGATGTGCTCAGGGAGAATGTTTTCGGCAACTTTCTCGCCGAGCTGCTCGGAGCCCTGCTGTGCCCGATCGGCATTGAACCGCGCGAGCATCGTTTCGAGATCCCGGGTTCCTCCGTAGGACGGTTCGTCGGTTGCAGCAAGAGATTCTGCGGCAGAATTTTTCTCGATCGATGCAGGCTTACCGCCGGTTTCATCGACATCCCGGACGGGAACCTCCAGCTGGAGGCTTTCGCGATCCTTGTCCGTGAGATCGTTCCGGCTTACCGCCATGACCCAGGTGTTGACGTATTTCGCCAGGAGGGTGTTCAGGGTGTGAAGATCCGATGTCGGGCTGTTCTTTCGGAGAGCGTCGATGCGTGCCTTGATGTCACGCAGAGTCGAACGGCTCTGGGTTGCCGAAACGAAGGCCGCCGGCGCCGCCGTGACGACGGGGACCGGTTTGGGCTTAACCGCCGGGGTCGGCAGCGGCGGCACGGGCGATGGCAGAGGCTTTTTGCGTGCGGCTTCGCGCTTTTCCCGCTGTTCACGGCGCTCGGAATTGCGGCGGGACCGGTTCATGGCGAGCGCGTATTCAGCGACGCTAAGCTTGCGGGAAAGTTCGGCGTCGCCGGGTGTGTGCTTGAGAGCGCGTTTGTAGAGTTTGACGGCATCTCTGTAATTTTTGCTGTTATAGGCGCGGTCCGCTCGCGACCCGATTTCGGCGGTTTTCTGGTAGTGATCGACCGGCTTCGGCGTGAACCAGCTGAAAATACCGCCGGAGTTGCCGCTTTCGGATGAATCGGTATTCGAGCTGCCGTTGTCGTCGGATCCGGACGATGGATCGACGGGCTCGGGATTGCTCGGCTCCGGCACGGGACCTGGCTGCCCGCCGATCCCTGTGAGATCGTCGTATGCGCCTGCCGTGAGGATCTGCGGAGTTCCAAGGGCAAGTGCGCCCAGAAGAATCAGAAGAATTGCGTGGCTGTGCTTCATTCAAATACTCCTTCGAACAGGAAGTTTCCCCGTGATACCACACCAACGGCACGATACTGATGGCGGATTGACACCGGAAATCGTGCAGGTGCATCCCCTTTCAGGGATTTATATATAACATGATACATATAAAAACGTCTGTCTTCTGCATTGTCTAAAGTGGGCCGGGCATCGTATAATAAAGTGAATATTCTGCTGGTGAGGGGAGGTATCGGTGAATGCACAAGGAGCATAGCATGAATCGAATCGCAAAAATGGCTGGAAAATTGTGCGGGGCCGGGCTGGTGATTGCCGCGGGGCTGTTGGCTGCCATACCGGTTCAGGCGGTACCTCCGTCTCTCCCCGCTGAAAGCGTGCAGCCCTCAACATTTGAGACGCCGACGATGTATGTGATGAACTCGACCACGGCGATGGCCCGCATCAAGAAAGGCTTCTTCGACCAGGTGTATCGCGGATTCGGCGCACGCAAAGCTGACCGGATCGGCCGTGACGAGCTGCTGGGGTTTCATTTTCTGATCGATACCGACTGCCGGTCGCCCGGGCTGCGGGCTGTCATCCAGAAACATGAAAAGGCCGGAATGAGCGCTGAAGCGGCATTGAATACTGCCAGAAAAGATCATGTGCAGATTCTCAAGCAGACGTTCTCCAAAATTGAATCACTGAAGAACCTGTACGAAAACTATAACGGCAAAGGCGAGATTCTCGAAAAGACCGGACTGGTCGACCCCGAATCGCATTTCATCTTCACGTCGCCGAACCTTGCGGTGGCGAAGTTCTATGGGCCGATCGTGATGGTGATCGAAGAGACGCGGCCGCGCGGCATGGATCTGAACAGCATCGCGCGCGACTCGAAATACTACTCGATTGCCCGGTTCCTGAAAAACCTGTCCGATCTCCAGTTCCGCTCGATTCTGTCTGACTATGTTGCCGATCGCGATGAGTATGTTCTGCCGTCCTATCTGACGCCGACCGACGTGAAAGGGCTGATCGTGCATGATCCGTCGCCGATCGTGATCGCGAACCGGCTTGTCATCCCGCCCCCGGCTGTACGCCGTGTCTACCGCAAACAGTTCGAAAAGGGCGCGATGGCGATCGACGTCTACGACGGGAAAGACCGGCTGATCGCCCGGCTGTGCGCAAGCCCGTCCGCTGCTGCCATAGACGCGTCTGTTGAACGTTCCCCCGAAAAGCTGCCCGACGATATTGCCGCCGCCTGGAAGAGCTACGTTGAAAAACTGCGCCGCCCAGCGAATCGGCAAAAATAGGATTCGAGAATATATATAATAATAAAACCGGCACCCGGAAACCCCCGGATGCCGGTTTCTCTTTTCGAAGAAATGATTCTACATCGGTCAGAATATCACTTCGGTTCCGTTATAAATGCAGGTGAACAGCTTTTCCATCGTTTCATCGTCGATTTCTCTGGGGTTGGCGCCTGTGCAGGCATCGAGAACGGCATTATGGGAGATAAATTTCACGTTTGATGCGAAATCCGCTTCCGTGATTCCGTATTCTTTCAACGTCAGAGGAATACCCATATTTTTATTCATCTCCCTGATCATTTTTACGAGAGAGTGAACCAAGGCTCCGGTCGTTTTCCCTGCCAGGCCGAGCCTTCGGGCGATCTCGGCATACAGGTTGCCGCATTTTACGGCATTGTACTCGATGACGTAGGGCAGGAAAATGGCATTGGCGCATCCATGGGGAATATGAAAGACGGCGCCGGTCTTGTGAGCCATCGAGTGCGTGATTCCAAGAAGGGCATTCGAAAAGGCCATTCCGGCGAGACACTGGGCCATGTGCATCTGGTTTCTGGCTTCCTTGTCACCCTTGAAAGAATTCAGCAGATGATCCCTGATCATGATGATCGCTTCCATCGCAAGCGGGTTCGAGAAGGCTGAGCGCAACCCGGCCACATAGGCTTCGATCGCATGCGTCAGCGCATCCATGCCCGTATGGGCGGTGAGCTGAGGAGGCATGGTCTGGGCGAGTTCGGGGTCGACGATCGCGATATCAGGAGTCAGGTTGAAATCTGCCAGCGGATACTTGATCTTCTTTTTGTAATCCGTAATGACGGAGAAGGCCGTGACTTCGGTTGCCGTGCCGCTTGTCGATGGAATCGCCACGAATTTCGCTTTCTGTCGCAGTTCAGGCAGCCCGAAGGGAACGACGGCCTGCTCGAAGGTGAAATCGGGGTGTTCGTAGAATATCCACATGGCTTTGGCGGCGTCGATCGGAGAGCCGCCACCGATCGAAATGATCCAGTCGGGCTGGAATTCCCGCATAACTGCGGCACCTTTCATGACGGTCTCCACGGATGGGTCTGGCTCGACACCTTCGATCAGTTTCACTTCCATATGCGCTTCGGTCAGATACCGTGTGACCGTGTCGAGAAATCCGAACTTTTTCATGGAGCCGCCGCCAACCACCACGATGGCCCGTTTTCCCTTCAGAGTCTTGAGAGTCGCAAGAGAATCGTTTCCAAAATAGATGTCTCTGGGCAGGGTGAATCTTGACATACGATGACTCCTTCAGCGAAATTTCGTGTTTCGATTTTCAACCGAGAAAAATTTCTCGATATCACAATACGTATATAAGCGTTTCAGGTAAAAATGCAAGAGAAATTATTCACAATCTTGAAGATGCTCGTGAAAAAGGGCTTTCAGAAAGGCTTCTGAGAGAACTCAGGTGCAGCGACAGGAGAAATTGAAACAGACTCCCGTGAATTGCTGAAGCCATAAGGGCAGCACCGGAGAGCCGAAAGCAGCCGCGCGGGCAATTTCCGGGGCACAGGAAGATTTTGGGTGGAATGGATGCAGAATCGCGTCGAGGCTCTTGGCAGCCCCGTTGATCGTGGTCAGCCCGCTGAATGTTCAGGATGAACCAGTCTTCTCGGGCAAACATGTGCGTGATCGCATATCATATCCCTGCTCTGCGGTACATCACGAAACCACCGGTTTACCCCTTACGATACATGAGTGAAAGGATATGACCATGGACTCCTGCCTTTTTCTGATTTTGCGGCTTGTCTGGTTCATTTTCATCGGCCTTCCCGTCGGGCTGATCTGCATCAATGTGGGTTGGCTCTGCATGCTGACGGTCATCGGCATTCCCCTGGGATTGTGGATTTTCAACCGCATTCCCATGATCATGACCCTCCAGCCCGACCTGGAAGATCGCTACCGGCTCGAATTGGCTGAAAACGAGGTGTTCCTGGGAAGAGCAGAGCAGTGTCCGCTGATTTTGCGGCTTTTGTGGCTTATCCTGGTCGGCTGGTGGCTCTCCCTGATCTGGATCAATATCGCCTACCTGCTGACGGTCACGGTCATCGGCCTGCCATTTGGGTTCTGGATGTTCAATCGACTTCCCTGGGTCATTTTCCTCACGCGGATCTGAGGCATCCAGAAGCCGACTCTGTCTGTCCCTGATCGCATGAAAACGCGACTCGCCGCGGTTGCTTGCGACGAGGTTCTGAAGGGCGGAAAAGACGTTCAGGGGAGCCGGGGGATTACCAGACGGCGGTTCCGCTTCCGAGGCCCCAGCGGCCTGATCTGGTGTCCAGTTTGTGGCAATGGGTGCACTGGCCGCCGTAATTGGCGAGAAAATGGTTGTCTTTCTCGTTTTCCAGATGAATCAGGTGGAGAAGCCGGCTGAACGGTGGAGCCTGCTTTGAATCAGAAGCATGGCACTTCAGACAGTCGGTGGGAATGGTTTTGACATCTTCCTGAACGTCCGGATGCTTTCCCGTGAGGGTCACTCCGGCCGGGGCCGCTGCCTGACCCTTGCTCAGGAACTCGGGATCGACCTCTTTCTCCCATTTTCTGAGAACGCTCGTCAGGCGGAAATCCATCTTTTTATCCGGATAGGCTTTGTGACAGTCGACGCAGGCATTCGGGAACCTGTCGGGCATCGTGATGCCCGGAATTTCCGGAAACGCCTGGGCCGCTGCCGTCGCCGTCGTCTCAGCCAATACGCCTCCTGTGGCTGCCCAGAGGGTCAGAGTCGTCAGAAAAAATATTTTTGTCAGTATTCTTCTCATATCGTTTCATCCTCTCATGGTATTGCAGCCAAGATAGTCAGAAGAAAGCTGAAAAGCAACAAGCTGATGCGCTTTTCAGTGCGCGCGCATCAGCTTGCAGGCAGCTTTCGGAAAGCCGGCGAATCGAAAGGAAATGCAGATTCAGGAGGGAACGGAGCTGTTTTCGGTGCCTGTCGGGCGGGATCGTACAGCGGTCAGTCTCAGGCAGAACAATGTGAATGCGGCGGTCAGTATCCCGCTTGGAAGGGCTGTCAGACCGAAGCCCAGCGTCGTACTCGTGAGGATGAAAACGGAGGATACCACGGTCATGAAGACTGCCGGGAGAAGGGTGATCCAGTAGTTTCTGCCATTCTGCCGCAGGTAAACCGTACATGCCCAGAGGGTGAAAACCGACAGGGTCTGATTGAGCCAGGCGAAATATCGCCAGATGATGCCGAAGTTGATCGTGCAGAGCCAGCCGCCGACCAGAAACAGAGGCAGAGCGAGCAGAATCCTGTTTGTGAGAGGTTTTTGCGTCAGACCCGTCAGCTCGGCCAGAATCAGTCTTGCCGACCTGAATGCGGTGTCGCCGGTCGTGACGGGGAGAGCGACGACCCCGAGCAGAATCAGAATCATGCCCCCTGGGCCGAGCGTGTTTCCCACGGCCCTCACCACAACGACCGCATCGCCGGACGGACCGAGCATCCTGTTGAGTTCCGCGGTCGAGCCGTTGCAGATCGCGATGGCGGCTGCGGCCCAGACCAGAGCGATGAATGTTTCGGAAAGCATTGCCCCGAAGAAAACTCTGCGGGCAAGCGCTTCATTGGTGATCGTTCGCGCCATCATGGGCGATTGCGTGGCATGAAAGCCCGAAATCGCGCCGCAGGCGACGGTGATCATCATCACCGGCCAGATAGGGATTCCGGCCGGGTGAAGATTCGCGAAGGTCAGTTCAGGAAGGATATAGCCGCCGGTGAACATTCGCCACACGACGAAAAAGACCATCAGCAGAAGCGCCAGGCCGAAAAACGGATAAATACGCCCGATCAGCTTGTCAATAGGCAGAAGGGTCGCCAGAAGATAATACGTGAAAATGAGAGCCGCCCAGAACAGGTAACTCGAGAGCAGTCCGCCGGAAGGAGCGGCATCGGCCGTCTTTTTGGCTTCCTGCCCGCTCTGGGCGAGCGGGTTGTCGAGCACGTTTCCGATGGAAGGCGCGTTTGCGCCGGCTGGTTGCGCAACGGCGGGAGTATTCATATCGGACATGATTCTGGCCGGGCCCATCACGAAGACGGCGCCGACCATGACGAGCAGGACCATGGCCAGGATGGTCATCGCTCTCCTGGGGCCGGTTCCCAGGTAGGTGCCGATGATCTCGGGCAGATTCGCGCCGTTACTGCGCAGAGAAATGAACGCGGAAACGTAGTCATGCACCGCACCGATCAGAATTCCTCCAAAGACGATCCAGAGGAAAACGACGGGACCCCACAACGCCCCGGCGATTGCTCCGAAGACGGGTCCCAGGCCGGCAATGTTCAGCAGCTGAATCAGAAAAACACGGGGCCAGGCCATGGGGACAAAATCCACCCCGTCCGCATGCGTGACGGCTGGTACCGGCCGGGCCGGGTCGATGGCCAGCGTGCGGTCGATATACGCACCATAGACGAAATATGCAATGACGAGAAGAAGCGAGGAAACGCAAAAAGTAATCATAATTTCCCTCCGGGATGTCGCGTGTGCCTGCGCAGTTCCTTTATCGATTCTGAGTGTGTCTGATACTACAAAAATAATCCCGATCCTGCTGAAAAGCCAGTGATCTCGGAATGCCGATTCTGAAACCCGTTCGGCCTGCTTCATCCTGATCCTGCAGGAACGGCGGACATAAAAAGACTGCCGGCACGAATCCGCTCAATGCGACGCGCTTCCGTGATTTGTGCCGCCCTGCGGGCGGTAATGAAGTATCTTAAGTGATATATATCAACGGCGTATTTGTCGCGGAAAAAGCCGGTTGATCTCGAACGGATCTCAGCCGGGGCGAAGATGCCCGTATCAGAAGCGGAAGTCTCGCTTGCCGCCGTGAATCGCGGCCAGGTGCTCCTCGGCGATGCGGCGAACCTTTTCAACGGGAATGCGTTTCAGCTCTTCCGCGATGACTTTTTCCCCTTTTGCCCGGGTGTCGGGGGATGCGTAATCCTCCAGATATTCCTTTAGCGTCAGAAGCGCGTTCGGCTGGCAACAGCAGGCAATGTTGCCCGATTTGACCAGCTTCATGAACCGGTCGCCGGTGCGCCCTTCGCGGTAGCAGGCGGTACAAAAACTTGGGATGTAGCCTAGGGAAAGCAGCCAGTTGACGACTTCGTCAAGGGGACGGGTGTCATTCACCTCGAACTGGGCGGAGTTGTCGTCTTTGGCTTCCGGGATGGCATACCCGCCGACGCTGGTGATCGAGCCGCCGCTGAGCTGCGAAATTCCCAGATCCAGCACGCGCTCGCGGGAAACGCGCGACTCGCGGGTTGAGACAATCAAACCCGTGTATGGAACCGCAATGCGGAGCAGGGCAACGATTTTGGCGAAGGTGTCGTCATCGATCGCGTTGGAAAAGGTATCCGGAGAAATGTCATCGGCCGGGCGAATGCGTGGCACGCTGATGGTGTGAGGCCCGACGCCCTTGTATGCCTCGAGATGTTCCGCATGCATGAGAAGACCGACGAAGTCGTAGCGGTACAGGTTCAGTCCGAAAAGAACGCCGCAGCCGACGTCGTCGATTCCGCCTTCCATTGCCCGGTCCATGGCCTCGGTATGCCATGCGTAATCGTGTTTGGGACCGGTTGGATGAAGCTTTTCGTAGTTTTCCCTGCTATATGTTTCCTGGAACAGGATATAGGTGCCGATTCCGGCGGCTTTCAACTTGGCATAATTTTCAACGGTGGTGGCCGCGATGTTGACATTGACGCGGCGGATGGCGCCGTTTTTATGTTTTATGCCATAGATGGTTTGAATGCTTTCCAGAACGTATTCAATCGGGTTGTTGACAGGATCTTCGCCGGTTTCCAGCGCCAGCCGTTTGTGCCCGAGATCCTGAAGGGCGATCACCTCGGCTTTGATCTCTTCCTGGGTGAGTTTTTTCCTGGAAATGTGCTTGTTGTTATAGTGATACGGGCAATATACGCATCCGTTGACACAGTAGTTCGAAAGGTAGAGCGGGGCGAACATGACAATGCGGTTGCCGTAAAACTTCTGTTTGATTTCTCTGGCCAGCGCGAACAGTTTCTCGGTTTCGTCGGGCAGGTCGCATTCGAGCAGTACGGCGGCTTCGCGATGGGAAAGGCCTTTCAATGCGCGGGCTTTTTCGATCAGCGAATCGATCAGTTGCCGATTGTTCTTGTTTTTCTTCGCGTATTCCAGGGTTTCGAGGACTTCCGCGTCGTCAATGAAGTCAACGGCATGAGAAGATGCGGGATTATACATATATAATCTCCTTTATTTTTTGGAATAAACGGTTTTCACGCTGACGCCGTCAAGCAGACCCAGCTTGCCGGAAACCGCGCTGATAATTTCATTGGGGGCGTCGATGACGACGCTGATGATGCAGACATTCTGTTTGCTGTAGGGAATGCCCATACGGCCGACAATATACTGGCGACAATCATGTAAAATCTGATTGAGCCTGTCGGTAACATCCGGATTTTCCACGATGATACCGATCAACGCGATTCTGCTTTCCATGGTTCACACCTCGTAAGGTGCCAGAACGGGAAAGAGAACACCGGAACAACCCCGTCTTGGCATCAATGCTTCAGAACGTCGTTTTTAAGCTGCAAACTCTTCAAACGCAGTCGAAACTTTGTTCTCAGAGACTTCCATCATTTATACCACCAGCTTCAGAAGAACACAATCCCGGATCGAACGCTCCTCCTCTTCCCAGGCTCTCGCATTTATCTTTCGAGAACCCGGCATTCTTTGTAAAAGCGTTCCGCTCCGGGGTGCAGCATCTTCGGATCGACACCTTTCAGGGCTGAACGCAGGGTGAGCGCCTCAGCGGTTTTGCAGATCGATGTCAGATATCCGATATTCTGGAACAGGAGGTGAAGCATTCGTTCGGCCAACTCCGGCTCGAATTCGGCCGTGGTGACCAGAAGGGCCCTCAGGCCGACGGTGGAGATCTCCTCGTCCTGGCCGGAATAGGTTCCGCTCGGGATGGTCTCGCGCTCCAGAAACGAATACCCGGTGACGAGGCGTCCGCGGAGTTCCTCGGAAAACGGGAGGAGCCTGAGAGGCATCTTCTGGCCGAGCAGGGCGAAGCCTTCAAGAGGAATCCCTCCCGTGAAAAACACCGCATCGATGTATCGGGATTCGAGGGCGTCCGTGGCCTTGGTGAACGAGAGGTAACTGGGGGTGTAATCTCCCTCTTTGAGCCCCGCGGCATCGAGAATGATGCGGGCGTTGATGGCTGTTCCGCTGCCCGCTTCGCCGATTGCGATGACCTTTCCCTTCAGTTCCCGGAAGGTGCGGATTTCCGCATCTTTCCGGACGGCGACGTGGACGACTTCTGAATAGAGAGACGCCAGGACACGAAGCTCGGCAAAGGGTTTCCCATCGAAGTTCCCTCTGCCTGTGAACGCCTCCCAGGCGACATCGTTCTGGACAAGGGCAAGGGCGATATCGCGGCTCTGGAGATACCGGACATTGTCAACCGATCCATTGGTGGGCTCGGAAATGACGAGAATCTCGCCGAGTTTCGCATTGAACAGCCTTGCCATCGCGGTGCCGAGAGGGTAATAGGCGCCGTTGATACTCGCCGTTCCGATGGACAGAAATCGTTTCACGAGCTGTGCCCGAATCGGAGCGGATGCGGGCGGCGGCTCCCGGCCCGGCAGGGGCTGCGCTGCGGCGTGGGTCGGCAACCAGCAACAGAGGATCATCAGGAGGCAGAGGACCGGGATGTTCCGGTCAGGCCATATCGTCGGAAAAGATCTGGACACAGTTCCTTCCTTTGTTCTTGCAGGAATACAGCGCCTGGTCGGCCTTCTTGATGAGCGAGGTCTTGTCGGAGGCCATCCGGGGAAATTCGGCGATTCCGATGCTGATGGTAACCTGCATCTTCGTTTCCTCGCAGCGCATTTCATTTGCGGCAATGCGCTTGCGGAGACGTTCAGCGAAGATCATGGCCTGTTCGGCGGTTGTGTGGGGCAGGATGAGGGCAAACTCCTCGCCGCCGTACCGGCAGGCGAGGTCGGTTCCGCGCACCGACTCCTTGACCAGACGCGCGGTTTCCTTGAGGACGCGGTCACCCTGCTGGTGACCGAAGGTGTCGTTGAATTTCTTGAAATGATCGATATCGAAGATGATCAGCGAAAGCGGGGTGTCATAGCGCCGCGCCGCTTTCATCTCGTCGTCGAGCTTGATCTGAAAATAGCGGTGGATGAACAAGCCCGTGAGGCCGTCGGTGATCGCCAGTTCGTGCAGCTTCGCATTTTCGATCGAGACCGCGAGCTGATTGGCGATGGCCATTAAAAGCTCGAGATCGGCATCTCCGAAATTTTCCGGGTCGCTTCGGTCGGCCAGGTTGATGACCCCGATGGTCTTTCCCTGGACGATCAGCGGAACGGTGCAGAGAAACAGCGGCGTTTCGACGCCGGCATCGGCTTCATACTTCTTGAACCGGTCGTCGCCGGCACAGTCACGGCAGACAATCGGTTTTCCGGAGGCGAGAACCATGCCTGCGATCCCCTTCCCCGGCCGCAGGACGATCTTCTCCCGCATCTCGGAAGCCGCTCCCGGCTCGAGCTCGCCGAAGAGGCGGACGCTCTTGAGCTTGAGCTGGTCTTCCAGATCGGAAAAAAGCATGATGGAGCCACGTTTTGCGAGGAAGGTCGTGACGATATAGGAAAGCGATTCATCCAGCGCCTGGTGGTGCGAGCTCGCGGTATTGATGATCTGCGAGATTTTGAAAAGGGCAGTGAGCTCGAAGACTTTTTTCCGGATTCTGACGGTCATGTTATTGAAGCAGGAGGCAAGGAAGCCTATTTCATCCCTGCGGTTGGAATGGACGTTGACGCGTAGGTTGCCACCGGAAATTTCGTTTGCCTTGTCGGCGATGGTGATGATCGGCGAGGTGAGGCGGATGCTGAAATACGTGCCGAAACCGAACGCGACGATCCCGACAATGGCGATGACGATGTCGATGTTCCGCTTCACGCGCTGCATGAGGGAATACACTTCCACCGCATCCTGAATGACGATGAGCCGCAGCCCGTGCCGAAGGATCGGCAGCAGAACCGCCACCCTGGAAGGGGCGTCGCCGCCGCCGTCATAGAGATCGTAGCCGCCGAAGGACAAACGGATGAGGGAGTTGATGAACTCCTGGGGAAAGTCTTTCTGATCGAGAATGTTCTGCCCTTCACGGGTGACGAGATAGAACGTGAACGAGGTTCCGAACACCATTCCTTCGAGGGTTTTCCGGAGTTTGAGGAAGGAGATGGAGGCCAGAAGCGTGGATCCGTCGGGAGTCAGGGGGGTGCGGATGAAAAACATCCCCGGCGTGAAAAGCTGGCTTTCCGGCATCGTGAGAGCCCGGCGCTCGAGGTCGGTGAGCGGGGAAGGCGGCGTGTCGGCTTTTCCGGAATGGGCGAGAATGGTTCCATCGCTTGCGCAGATGACGATCCGATCGATGAATTCGTATCCCTGGTCCATCTGGCGGAGAGCTTCGGCGGCCTGGGGCGAGCGGGGAAGGGCCAGCCGCGCATCACTTTTGAGGAACCGGATCAGGTCGTCGTACATCTGGAAATACTGGTCGACCTCGTTTTTCACCTGCTGGGAAGCCTGAAGATTGCCTTTGATGAGGAGATCTTTCGTGATCTGGGTCAGGAAGCTGAACGAGTACAAGCCGAGAATGGCCAGGGGAATGACCGAGAGCAGAAAAATTCCGGCCCAGGTTTTGACCTTGATGCTGTGGAGAAATGGAACTGCGCGTTTGATGCTGTTTTCAGCCATATCCTCTTGCTGCTCTCAGATGCGATCTCTTGTTTCGTCTGAACCCAATTCTGACACAACCGGCCGGGAATCACCATGCCTCTGTGATTTCGTATCTATCACACACTCTATCATATTCCTGCATGCTGGTATCATGACGAGATCATCATGGCGGACACCTGCGCGGGGACGGAGTTCCGTGCTATGCTCGACGGGAAGGTTATTTCCCTTCTTTGCAACCCGAAACCATCAGGCCCCTACCGGAACAGAATCACCGAAAGCCGCATTGAATACCGGGTTGAATGGCGTCGCTTCTTTGCTCGTATATTCGACTTATGGCTCTCGGCGATTCCAATCTCTTTCATTCTGTGGTCAGCAATTCCATTTACACCCGCGGCTGAGTTTCAGGTAAGCTCTATTAGAGGTCAGTCTGTGTTAATTGGTCTCATTTCCCTCCCCCTATGGCTAGTAATAGAGTCTTGGTTGATATCTACGTTTAAAACTACTCCAGGTAAATGGGTTTGGGGTATTACTCTTGGATCAGAGAATGGCGAATCAATATCTTTGTCTAAAGCAGCTAACCGATGCCTTAGCGTATGGGGTTCAGGTTTATATTTTGGTATCCCCGGTATAAGTATTATTGCGCTCATTGTGAAGGCTTATCACCCAGAGCGATTGGTTTATGTTTTCTTCTAATATCTAACCCAAGGCCGGTCCGATGATTCTGATCTTGCGACGCGGGCCGCTGAAATACGACATTTGTGTCCATTCCGACATCTGTTGACCTTTGTTAGCATTTTGCGAGTCGTTTGTCATAACACGTTTTCCCCGTCTTTTATGGTTCTTTTTCGTCGCCTTCATATCTTTATTAAGATCAGCTCCGAGCCCGCCGCACCGTCACGGTCCATCGGCCGGGCCTGAAGCGGGCCGCCCCTCGGCTTCCGTTGCCTGAAGTCCCCTCGCCCGGGCTTCCTCCTGGTATCGGAGGCAGCGGCGAAGCTGCCAGGCGAGAGGCCGCAGCTCGACCGAAAGGGACTCGCGGATCGGCAGGCCGGCCTCCTGGAGGGCGGCGCCGACGAAGTTGTTGCAGTTCGCGAGAAGATGATATCTGCGTCGATATGTATAATACCAGAAATCGTCTTTCCGCTCGATCAGCTCGCCGCGGTCGCGATGGAGTCGGGCGAGAAGCCGTCTCCGCCCCTCGTCCGACAGCCAGAATTTGAACACCCGGTCGGGGGCGAAGCCCTGGCGCTCCCCATAGGGAGACGCAAACACCCCGAACCGGATCACTCCGTCGGCCGTGGTAAATATCGTCTTCAATATATCCTGCCAGGAACGGCGCCGGTCGAGATACCACTCCCGCGTCCCCATGTGCCATTCCTGGAACATACCGAGGTCGCGGTCGGGAATATCGATGGCAGAGTGGATCTCCCCGAGCGAGACATACACCACGTTGGCATCGTCGCGAACGGCGGGCGGCCAGAGCCCGGGATCAGGCCGGGGGAAAACGAGCCAGGCGACAAAAAGCGCAAGACAAACCCCGGCCGGAACCAGAATCCGGACGCGAAAGACCGATCCGGCGAGCCTCTTGAAAAAACCGGAGCCAGACGAAACCCGCTTCGGGGGCAATGCCCCCATCGAAGGCGCGTCCGTCGCCGGGGGGAAAACCGACATGGTGCAGTTCCTCCAGGTGCTTCCACCAGTATAGCAACTTCCATTCTTGCACCGGGCATCCTCCCGGATCTATCATTTCCCTTCGAGAACTTCCATCCGAGAGGACGAGCCCCGGCATGCCGACACGACAAGGAGATCCGATGATGTCTTGGCGCAAGATCCTGTTCCTGATTCTGATGGCCGCCTGCGCCCTGGGGATGACGACAGCCTGTGGCTGGCGTGACTTCGACAACGACGACCCCGTCGCGGCAGGCCAGCCATCGACGATCGGAGGCTTCACCCCCGAGGAGATCCAGGGGATCATCGAGACGGCCCGTTCCGAACGGGCGAACGTCACCCTGCCCGTCACCTTCCCTGCCGCCTCGTTCTACCGGTTCGACCTGAAGAACGAGAAGGGCGCGAGCCGCCTCTCCACGATCCTGTCCTATGCGGACGTTCTCAGCACGCCCACCTACGGGCTCGAAAGCACCGCCCGGGTGCTGCTCTACGAGGCTCAGCGCGATGCGCTCAGCTACGATTTCGATTACTTCACCTTCGAACGCGCGCTCCCCGTGAACGCGGTCACCGGCGTCGTCAACGCCATGGCCAGGCAGTTCGGCGACGTCGAGTTCCTGCTGCGCTCGAATGTCCCGATCGGGGCGGTTCCGGAAGTCGCCTCGGCCGTCCGGGCAGTGCTTCCCACGCTTCCCCGGCCCACTCCGGCGAGCCTGACGGTTCAGATGCTGGGAACGGGGCCGGTGGAGATCGATCTGAAACCGCGTTTCTCGGTGCTCGACAACGCCACCCTCATGACGCTCATTTTCAACGACGAGATGCGCGCCCTTTTCGCCAGGCTCAGCCAGGACGGGCTGGCCAGCTCCCCGTATTTCTTC
>CAZQYQ010000059.1:1567-18548 GCA_964597625.1 uncultured bacterium | reverse complement strand
CGAGATCGTAGAATTCTCCGGCCCACTCCGTTCCAAAGCTGGCGCGGCCGTCATCTTTCGCGGTGTCGCCACCCGTTCCAGGCCACTCGCCGCCATCATGCAGCAGGGCACTCAAGCCAAGCCCGTTGACGGTGTAAAAGGGCACTTCGGCCGAGTCGAGATCTGCCGCAGTAAAGTTGCGGCCACCGACGACGCGGCTGATGTTGCCGACAACGCCTTCGAAGCCCTTTGCACGCAGACCCTGCACCTGAACGGGCGGAAGCTGCTGATTCAGCAGCAGGCTGAGACACGCCTCGCCGCCCTTTCCAGCCGTCTTTGCCTGAGCGCTCGCCGCGGAGCGAATCGAGGCTTTGACGGGAGAACCAGCCGCAAGCAGCGTCTGCGCTGCCAGGAAGAAGCCCAGCAGCACAATCAGAACCGCGTCTCCAGAGAGTTTGCTTTTCATTCGTTTCATGTCAGCACCTGATCAGGTTTTGGCCGAGAATAGAGATAATCCCGCTATTCTATCGGCATGCTGCTTCAGTTTTGTGAGCCTTCCCAACATCCAGCATCTTTTTCACACGGGAACCTCAGAACCGGGTCACAGAACGTGCGAAGAGCACAGAGACCGGCTGAAGATGCCCCTGAATCAAGCGAATTCCAGCGGATGCGATTCATCAGCTTCCCCGAAGGGTACCCTTGTGGCCCCCCGGAAGCGGCTGCTATAATCTTAGAAACCGTCTCTATTTACCCTGCCGGCCGGAGGTTTAACAGAATGAAACGTGTGCCGAACTATCGCCTGTTTTCCCTGGTGATACTGGCTCTGCTGCTGGCTCTGCCTGTTTTTGCAGGAGCCTCGTTCGAGCTGACTTCCGAAGGCGTGCGCTACATCGTACGTGACGATTCCGGCCAGATCGTCCAGACGGCGCGCCCCGATTTCGACCCTGTCAGCGGCGCGTATTATGTCCGCGACACTTCGAACCGCGTCATCGCCCAGCAGACTCTTTCTTCGGAAGCGGCGATGTCCCAGATCAAAATCGTCGCCCCCGCCGAAGGGAATTCACACAGCGTCAAGAGCCGTGATTTTTTAGGCAATTCCGTACCGGTTCTGCGCGAGCTCACATCAAACGATTCACGCTATCAGCAGCTCAAAGGCTATATCGACAACGACCCGGGCCTGAGAAATGTCGTCGCCATGCAGCTCGAAGCGCGCAACATGAAGATCGACAGACTCCAGCAGGAGATCAACACGGGTGTTCGCGATCCAAAACTGGCGGCATGGCTTGTCAGCGACCTCAAGAAGCCGGTTTATCTCGAAGTGGGCGATTCCGGCTCGATTTATCATGATCCGAAGGGCTTTATTCTCGCCGAACGCGATGCGAACGGCCAGGTAAGCTATCGCGACAACAGCAGCGCGAACCGCCTCGTCATCCCCACCGACAGCGAAGCATTTCAGGGCGGCATGAACGATTCATCGGCGGCCTCGGTCATGGCGCACGAAGTCGGCCACATGATCATGGATCAGACCTACGAGACGCCGAACTACCCCAAAACCGGCTATGCCGGGGCTCACGCGAAGAACTCGGTCACCGACGAAGGCTTCGCCATTTCCGAGGGCTGGGCCGAGGCAATTGAGACGATCGCAAACAAGGATCGCCTCGACAACTCAACCTCCTGGCGCGTTCAGAGTCAGAAAAACATTGCAGAAAACAAGTATATTTTCAAGAATCAGGGTGTCGTCAGCGGCGCGAACGACGGCATTCTCAAGACCGGCACCGACCAACTCTCGACCGAAGGCGTCAATGCCTCTCTGTTTTACAAAATGCTCACCGACAATCACATCCAGGCCCCTTATCAGAAGGTTCTCGATGTGTTCGAAAATTCGAAACCCCAGACGTATCGCGATTTTCTCAAATCGTATGTCGAGAAGTATCCGGAAGACCGCAGTCAGGTCATCAAGAATTTTCTGGAGGATACGAAGTATACGACGGTTGATTCGACCGCCACGACCCGCTATAAAGCGCTTCACGATGCCGAGCAGGCCTGGCAGAATGCCCCGGCCGATCAGCAGCCGGCTCTCGAAGCCTCTTACAAACAGCAGCTGGCCGAGTATAACCAGTGGAAAGAGCAGGCATACCAGCAGACGGTCGTCGACGGGAAAATCGACCGCGCCGTCGGCGGCGAAGCAAGCATTGCTTACTCCGACAACACGACGAAGCAGTACAAACAGGTCAAACTCAGCGAAACGCTGCTGAAAGGGAAAAAAGCTCTCGGTGTCGGCCTGGAACGTGCCGCCGACTCCGTGAAGCAGTCGTTCAGCTTAAAGAACGTCGCGATGACGGCCGGCACCTCGATCGCGGTGAACCTGGTAAGCCAGATCGCTTCGGGAGAGAAGCCGAGCTTCAAGAAGGCCCTCTCGGCCGTCACCTCGATGCAGTTCGTCGGGAATGTGGTAGGCAGCTCGATGGGCGCAGCGGCCGGGCATCTTGTTGCGCCGCTGATCCAGGCTTTCGTGCCGATTCCGGTCGTGGGCGCCATCGCGGGTTCGCTGCTTCCCACGCTGACCTCGATCGCCGGTGGCCAGTTCGGCGGAAACCTCGGCGCCGGCATGAGCTTCAGGCAGGCACTCAAGAGTCTTGATCCGGTAGCAATCGCGGGCCAGGCGGTCGGATCAACCATCGGCTCCATGCTGGGCGCGATGATACCGATTCCGGTCATCGGACCCATGATCGGCGGCATGGTGGGCGGCATTCTCGGAGAGAAGCTGTTCACGGGCATTGCAAAGCTGTTCGGGCGCGACAAGAAGGCGGCTCAGTCCCAGACGACAGCGGCGGTCCAGACCCCGACACTCCAGACCATGCTCCAGGATGTCGAATCTGAACCGCTCTTGAAAACGACGCCAACGGCGCGCGAGTCGTATGACCCGGTCAGGCTCGACGCATCGATCGACAGCATTCCCTATGAGAACATGCATTCCAACCTGCGCATCGTGAAAGACGATTACGAAGCGGCCTACAAGCGCTATGTTGAAGCAGCCTCAGCCGGCGACCAGCAGCAGGTGAAATCGATGCTGAACGCCTTCATCCAGGAGCGCGAGCGCTACCGTCGCGCCCTCGGCGCCTACAGGAAATAACCGGGTCAGACGGTAAGAATCGCTTTGACTCTGGCGGCAAGAGCCTTGATGGTAAAAGGCTTTTCGAGGAAGTTGACATCCGATTCAATGATGCCGTGATGAGCAATAACATCAGCGGGATAGCCGGACATGAAAAGCACCCGGATGTCTTTTCTTACTGACAGAATGCGTTCTTTCAGTTCTTTTCCGTTCAGTCCGGGCATGACGACATCGGTTATAAGAAGATCGATCCGGCCTTCATGGCTCTCAGCGAGATTCACCGCCTTCCCGGGAGAATCGGCAGGAAGCACCCTGTAACCGCACCCTTCCAGCACCGTTTTTTCAAGCTTCAACAGCTCCGGTTCGTCCTCGACAAGCAGGATCGTTCCGGTTCCATGCATGTCCACGCCTTCGATGGCATTCATCACCGGGGCGGCATCCGTTTTTTCACGCGGCAGGAAAATACGGAACATGGATCCCTTGCCAGGCTCACTGTTGACGCTGATAAATCCGCTGTTCTGCCTGACGACGCCATACAGTGTCGCAAGGCCAAGGCCGGTTCCCTTGCCGACGTCCTTCGTCGTGAAAAAGGGTTCGAACAGATGTTTCAGCGTGCTTTGATCCATGCCGCATCCCGTGTCGGTGACAGAGAGAAGCACGTATTCTCCCGGCTGAACCTCGGGGTGGGAAACGAGGAACGCCTCATCGACCACCTCGTTCGAGGTCTCTATGGTTATGAAACCGGCGCCCGAGATCGCATCACGGGCATTCACGGAAAGATTTGTAAGAATCTGATCAAGCTGAGCCGGGTCCAGTCTGACACACCCGAGATCGTTACCAGGCTTGAATACAAGCTGAATATCTTCACCGATCATTCTTCGGAGCATCTTTAACGCATTCGCTACGGCGTCGTTCAGATCTATCGTTTGCGGATTGATTGTCTGCTTCCGGGCAAACGCGAGAAGCTGGCGAGTGAGATCAGCCGAGTGTTCAGCTGCCTTTCGAATTTCCATCATGCTGCCGAAAAGCCGCGAATCCGGAGTGACTTCCTTCATGGCAAGATCTGTGTGGCCGATGATGACACTCAGCATATTGTTGAAATCATGTGCTACGCCCCCCGCCAGCCGGCCTACCGACTCCATTTTCTGCAAATGAAACAGCTGGTCCTGGAGCTTTTCCGCTTCAGCCATCGCCTGTCGGGCTTTCTCCTCTGCCTGCTTTCTGAGGGTAATGTCCTCCATGATGGCAAGAAAAACCCTCTCACCCTTATGGTCGACAAGTTGCAGATGGACCTCGACCGGATATCGGCTTCCATCAGCCCGGCGGTGCGCGGTTTCAAAGATCAGCAGCGGTTTTTCATGTCTGACAAGCGGCTCGACCAGCTGTAAGAACGATTCGGTCGTAAACTCCGGCTGCAGATCCACCGGGCACAGGAGACTGATCTGGTCGAACGTGTAACCAAGATTCGCCAGGGCTCCCTGGTTCACGAACCTGAATAGGAGAGTCTTCGCATCGAAAACATAGATCTCGTTCCTGCTGGCCCTGATCGTCTCGGTCAGCATGACGCGCTCCCGTTCCATTGCCCGTTCAGCGGCCTGGCTGCGCAACACAAGCACAACCCCGATCGTCGTTCCCAGCTCATCTTCTATCGGCGCGGCGCTGTCGGCAATGGGGGTTTCCCGGCCGTCATGGGAGACAAGCAGCGTGTGATCTGCCAGACCGACGCTTTTTCCATGACGCAGCACGGCTTCGACCGGGTTTTCAACCGGAAGCCCGGTCTCCTCATGGATGACCCTGAAAACCTCATCAACCCGTTTTCCGCGCGCTTCACTCTCATTCCAGCCAATCATGGTTTCCGCTGCCGGGTTCATATGCTGAACGCGACTTTCGCAGTCTGTCGATATGACGGCATCGCCAATGCTGTACAGGGTTGCACGAAGCCGCTCTTCGCTCGCCTGTAATGCCCTGCGGATGGCCTGCTGACGAAGGCGGTTCACCAGCAGAGCCCCGAGCAATGCCGTTATCGTGGGATAAATGATGATGACCGGCAGAGCTACGACGGATATCACCTTCCAGCCCAGATCTCCCGGCAATGTGAGCATCAGCAGAAGCATGACGACATGGACGAGCACTCCAAACAGGAAGAGATCCAGCCAGGTCACCTCTTCAACGGGGCCTTTTCTGAGTCTCCTCCATGCCAGGCCCATGGCGCCGGAGGTGAAAATCACGGCAGTTCCCGTCCAGGCTCCGACGCCGCCGACGAAGAACAAGCGGTTCGCCGCCGTAATGAACATCGCCAGACAGGTGGGAATCGTTCCGAGAAACAGTCCGGAGATACTTACCAGCACGGAGCGGGTGTCATAAATGATTCCGGGAACGACATTCAGCGGCGTCATCGACAGCACAACGCCTATTCCTCCAAGTATTATACCACTAACTATAAGTCTGCCGCATGAAGGAATACCGCGCCTGGTTGAAACGACGACATCGTGCAGCAAAACAAGCGTCAGCAGAAGCGAGGCGGTGTAAATCAGTGAAAGCGCCATTATGCCGTTCAAATCATCACCACCCGAAAAGCTCTCATGGACCCGACAATAAATCTCTCTGAAGAAAATTCTATCACGCCATACCAGAAAGGTCTCATGTAATCGGAAATGGACCGAACGATCTCAATGCAGAATGGCTATTTTCCCGGTGGCCTTGAGGTGCTCTCCGTTGCGGGTGATTCGGACGCGGAAAAGATAGACGCCATTGGCGACAGAGGTTCCGGCGGCATTGCGGCCGTCCCAGCGGGAAGAGAGGGTGTGTTTGCCGGTTCCGGAGAGTTGAAGCACAGCCACGTCGTGTCCGGATATATCGCAGATGACGGCTTCGCCTTCGAGAAGCGGATCATCCGAGCCATCGCCGGCGAGCATCACGGCAAGAGTTACCGGGCCGCGGGCGGGGTTGGGCCAGGCGATCGTCTGGATGATTCTCAGGGGACCAGCCAGGGTTCCGACAAGTGCCGCCTGAATGGTATTTCCAGCAAGATCCGCTGCTTCGAGAGTAATCTTCTGGCGCCCCATGGAGGCGCGGGTCAGATCGGCCGTCAGAAGGCCGGTTGTACCATCAAAGCTGTGCGGCACAACCACTCCGGCAGCCTCCACGCGCACCGAATCCGCATCGATTCCGGAGCCGTCATCGGACAGACGGGCCGCCAGGACGGGCGAGCCGGTCGTTTCATCCATGCGGTAATCATGGATCTGCGGCCGGACCTCATCGGATGCCAGCAGATACACTCCCCCATGACGGATGTCGCTGAAAAGGCCTTTCTCACTCCGGCTGACACGGCTCCATCGGCCGCTTTTCCCGTCGGCCGACCAGAGGCCGACACACCGGTCATTGGCTGCCCCCCTGGCCGCAGTTTCGATCAGCAGCCTCGCCTCGGCAGTGCCCGTTTCGGGCAGAACAACCAGATACGGTCTTGAAAGAATATTCAGGCCGGACGGAAACCCATCGATACTCGACTCGAAAAGCGATGCTCCGGCCCCATCGGTTCGCGCGGAAATCGTCAATTCCGCCCCGTGCAACGCAAGGCGTGAAGAAATTCCGGCACGGGCAACGGCGTTGAAGAAGGAAAAACTGCTTCGATTTCCGCCAGGCAGCGTCGCCGATACCTGGCCTTCCCCAGTTCCCGGGACGGCATAACTGCCCACGAAGACGGTTTTCGACGCAGGATCCGTTGAGCACATCTGCACCGTCGTTTCAAGGTTGTTGAACTTGACCGTTACCGTCGGAGTCGCAAGCGCTGTCCCGTCACGGGAGGCCACGACAACAATGAACTCGCCGGCAAATGCCGGATGCGGGATCGGATACAGCACGACACGGGCCGGAGCAAGACTGAATCTGTATCCGATCGGATTCGGGCCGGCATCGGCAGACGCTGTGGCAGCCGCCACCGCCAGCACATACTTGGGAGTCGAGGCGAAATCGAGCTCGATCTCTGCCGAGCCTGAGCCGTTGAGGGGAAGATTCATCCATCTTTCAGAGCCGGGCTCGGCCGGAACGACCAGAAGCGGCGTGAGAGCCGCCGAATCCGCATCGAACCGCATGGTCACGCGGCCTGTTCCGGTTATCATTTCGTAATGAGCCGAGTTCGCGCGCACACGCCCTTCGCCGCCGACGAACGTGTCGCCGCCCGGAATATACTGGTGAAGCGCGCCTGCAATAGGCAATCCGCGTGCTTCTTCGCCAAGTTTGCAGGCTTTGTCGATATACCCCCAGAAACCGTTCTGAAGATCGGGTCTGTTGAGATGGTTCGCGATAAGCCAGTGCCGGATCGTCTCCTCAAATGTCGCAGGTGGATGCTGCCGGGCCAATGTCGAGTTGACCCCGCTTATGCCGCTGCTTCCGTTGCTGATGAGGGATCGAATGAAACTTCGGGCCGCTTCCGGCGTATGGCCGAATTTTTCCTGCAGGTAGTAGACGAACAGAAAGGACGCGCCGTAATGCCTGAAAAGCGTCGCATCCGCGAACCACTCGTTTTCATCACTGAGGGTCAGCACGATATCGGGGTTTTCGAGGAAGCGCGACAGATGCGGGTCAGGCGGCAGCCCGACTCCTTCCTTATCCAGCGCGGCTGTGTACACATACTCGGCGAACCCGGACAAGCCCTCTTCCAGCCAGCGTTCTTCGGAATCGGCATTCAATGCCTTGTGGCGCATGAAGTTGATCATGTGTTGAAACTCATGGGCCAGGGTTCTATAGAATAAGTTATATTTATCACCGGGATCTCCCGGCTTTCCAGGGTTGAGATCCATGTGGAATACCGGTTTCAAGTTTCCTGTCGGGAAGGTGGAGGACTCGAGATCCCTGGAATCGAAATACCCCGCAATATATCCGCTCTCGAGCTCGTCATGGATATCACAGAGATGAATGTAAATTTTTTCATCGGGAAGGCCCAGTTCGGCCGGCAGTGCAACCTCGCCGAACCAGGACGTCATGAGAGGATAAATCCTGTCGTCGAAGATGTCGCGAATCTGCGCCAGAAGTGCCTCAGAGTCATCTCCGAGCAGTCCAGCCGAGTCTCTGGAAACATAGATATGACAATATTTTCCACTCGTCCGCAGAACGGCTGAGCGTGATTCATAGCGTCTGGTCGTGAAATTGAAGACAAGAAACTCCTCCGAGGGGCGCACCGCCTGTCTGCGGGTTTGCAGCTCGACGGACCGTCTGAGGGCTCCCGCGGCAGCGGCCGGATCAACGGACATCTGCAGAAGCAGCGCCGCATCCGCGGCAGGCCTCATGGATCTGATCCTGAAGGTTCCATCGGCGGGATATCCGGCCGGATGATCAAAGGCATCCGCGCCGCGCGAAATCAGGCCGATGAAAAGCAGCAGGACAAGCGGGAACCAGTTCGGGGCCCGGCATCCGGTATGCGGCACCATTTCTCAGCCCTGGTAGACAATCATGACGGCGGTAACGTCGTCAGGCATCTCTGAAGGTGATGCATCGACCATTCTTTCGATCTCCGCGATCATCTCGGCGGATGATCCCGGCAACCGCTCTATAAGCCAGCTCTGAAGCATTTCATACCCGTCTTCGGCACCGCGTTCCCGCTCGAAGAACTCGGTCAGGCCGTCGGTATAGAGAAAAATCACGTCCCCGGGAGCCAGCTCGACGGTCCGGGTCGTATAGTCGCTTTCCCGGAAAATGCCGAGGAGCGTTCCGGTTGATTCAAGCGGCTCCAGCTTCTTTGAGGCGGCACGCCAGAGAAAGGGGTAGTCATGACCGGCATTCGCGTAGATAAAGCTGCTTGTCGACCTGTCGAAAAAACCCAGGAACGCGCTCGAGTGAAGTCGCGATTCAGCCCCCAGAAAGTCTTTGAGTGAGACGTTCACGTCGCGCAACAGGCATGCGGGATCCGCGCAGCCTGAAACCTTTTCTCTGAACAGACAGTTGACGACAGCCATGACGAGGGCTGCGGGGATGCCTTTCCCGCAGACATCTCCGATCAGCATTCCGAAAAGCTTGTCCGGACAGGAAGAGGTACAGCTTGGAAGATTACAGGCGTGCCGACCGCGGCGGCAGGTATCGAGATAGGTGAAAAAGTCGCCGCCGATCACGTGGGCCGAGCGCAGGCAGACGGCGGGTGCAAGGCCGGGCCAGTCGGGCGCCGTGCGCGGCAGAACGCCGTCCTGAACCAGTTTTGCAAGCTGAAGCTCGCGCCGGTATCGTTCGTTCTGAGCGGTCACGAGAGTGGCTCTCCGGCTCAGTTCCTCGTTCAGCGAGTGGTTCTGGAACGTGATGCCGATCTGATCCGCAAGCACCTGGAGCTGCAGCAGGTCGTCATCCGTGATTGGATCCTGCTCCATGTGCCTGTCGACAAGCAGCATCCCCCAGTTTTTTCCACCGCGGGCGATAGGAGCGAGGGCAACGGCATCCGTTTTCAGAAGTTCGAGCAGCTGGCGCATCTCAGCCGTATTCCATGGCGAGGCCACGACAATACAGGCTTCACTGCTCTTCATGAGCTTCCAGACGAGCGAGTCGGCAGACCTGGGGAACACCAGAGCGGCACGCCGCTCTTCGTCGAGATTGATCGCCTGAATCGCGCGAAGCGACTGGCCACGCTCATCCTGGAGACAAATCACCGAGCGGTCGAACCCGATGATCCGCAGAACCGATTCGAGAATATGATCGAAAGGCTTCTCCGCATCGAGTTCGCGAATATCGTCGAGCGTCTGTGACAAATGCTGAAACTCGCGCAGAAACTGGATTTCACGCCTGTATTGCATCCAGGATCTCACCGTCAGCGCAAGCGCAGCGATAAGGTAAACAGCCGCGCCGGTCCATAACACCGTGTTCTCAGATCCCGCCAGGACGATACCCAGGGCAATGGCCCAGCCAAGACCGAAAATCACGGTTCGCGTGACATCGGCGGCCCGGGGTAACCCGTAAAACCAGAATCCCGGAGGGCGTGATCTGAGTCGGGGGGACATCACATCCCCCTTTTTGCGGGAGCCAATTTCAGCTGCTCAGGCCTGCTGGCAGTCGAGCGCCTGTCGCCGCAGTCTTCGTTCACAGATCAGAAACACCAGGCTCGCCCCATTCGGCAAGTCTCAGAACGAGTTTTTTCGGACTTGGGGCGTCGATGACGAAGCGCCGGTCTTTTTCCAGAAAATTTTTGAGCCGCTGACGGATCTTGAAAAGAAGATCTTTCGTGAAAACATTTTTCAACTCAAAACTCGCTGCGAGCGGCGCTGAAAAATGCTTCCAGATATCAGACAGGCTCTGCGGCTTACCTCGTTTTTTCAGATCACTATAGATGCGCTCGACCATCGCCTCAAAAATCTCTGCTCCGTTGAACGCATAGAAAAACGCCACCGGCGGCAGAAATCCGAACTGAGTAACGACCGTGCGCGCCTTCCCGACCAGTCGTTCGCCTTCCCCCTGGAGAGTAACGATTTCCGAACGCAAAATGCGCATCAGCATCAGGTCGATGTCTTTGCGCGTCAACGTGTCAATCAGGGTCTTGTCAGAAGGAAAAAATTTCTGAAGGACCGGTACGATCGTCTGCATCGGCTCGGAACTTAAAAACTGGATATTGCGCTGATACGTCTCGGGGTTTTTTTTCTTCATCTCCCCGAGAATCTTCTCGAACTGCAGAATGAATTCGAACTTCGTATCGAAGGGCATAGCGGCTGTTTTATCCGAGCAAATAAATTTTTCTTTATCCTAGCTGACTCTTCCCAAGAATGCAACTGTTCCGACGACCGAAAAAGGAAGCCGCCTTTTCCAAGATTGGAAAAGGCGGCCGATGTGACTGCTTGTGCGAATTATTCAGCGGTGCGGCACGTCTTCGAGATCTTCCATCGGTGCAATCGCGCCATTCGTTGTGACAAGCGGGAACCGATCGCGCAGGAAGCGGATGAATCCCAGCAGCGAGTTTGAGTATGCCCTGATCAAGGGGGAGAGAACGGATTTCTGTTTCACGGTACCCTCTCTCCTTTCTTACATGAAATAGAGTCCCGGTTTCTCACCTATCGGCACAATGGCGTTTTTTCATGAATCGGAATCGGCCAACAACAATGAATCCCCGGAAGAGAGACTCAGCGGCAGTGAGCCGCAGGTCAAGACCGGGAGCAAACGCTCTTGGCGGATCGGGCCGAGGGGCTGTATACTGCACGGCATGCGATTTCCCACAAGCGAAGGTTCTTCAGCCCGCAGGTCGTCAGTCGGCCGGCCATGTGCCATCAGTTCGCTGATCATGGCCATTTTTCTGATGTTTCCCGGGTTGGTGTCCGGCCTGGATTGCGGTTCATGCGGGGCGAAAGGAGTTTCCGCGCTTGCAATGTATTGTCCGAACTGCCGGGCGCCGCTTCACACGCCTCAGATTCAACGGACGGGGCGAACGACAGCCATCCTGTCGATCGATATTTCCTATACAGGCGATCGGCCGGATCGGCTGCCCGAGTATGGAAAGGTCTACCTCAACGGCACCTACAAGGGAAACATTCCGATTTCCGAGCGCGAAGCCCGTCAGCGGAGCTACGACGTATCCAGCGGCCGTGGCCTGGGTTACGATTATACCGCCAGATATCACACCGATCTTCGCGAACTGGATGCAGGACTTTTCCGCGTCGAGGTCGAGATGAAGTTCAAAAGGCTGTTCGGTTTGGCCCGCAGCATCCGCAGAGTGTGTTTCCCTTATGTTGGTCTGCGTTCAGGCGAAAAGACGGTGCTCAAGCACACGTTCAGCCGCGGCAGCAGCTTTCAGAAGCGCGGCACCGCATCGGCCACGACCGTCATGCCGATTCTGCCGGGGCTTCCCGCGATTCCCGCGATATCCGATCTTCTCCAGCTGACGCCGGGCACGGGCACGCTGGGCATCGAGATGCCGTTCTTCGAATAGCGCTCAGGTTTCCCCCCTTCTGAGCCGATGAGGTTAAAGAACCCTCACAGAATCAGAAAGAAGGGGAGGCTCCCAACGATGCTACAAAACAAGCGCTGTATGCTGATGCTCGTCATCATCAGCCTGCTCGGGTTGTTCTTTTTCCCGTCCAGGGGCTGTGCTGCAACGAACTGGATGAAATACTTCCGCAAAGACACCCTGCTCAACACCTATATGCGCGCCTACGCGGTCCAGGGTGATCGCCTGTGGGTCGGAACCTGGGGCGATGGCGTCGTCGTTTACACCGGCAACGACACGAAGAATTACAATTCGAAAAACACCAGATCGGTTCCTGAACTCAGCGACGGACTGATTTCGGACTGCATCACCACTCTCGCTGTCGACGAACGCGGCGGGCGGGTCTGGATCGGTACGAATGACGGCCTCAGCTCATGCAATCTCGAGGCCGCTGACTGGAAACGGTATACGTCGAAAGACGGGCTTCCCAATGATGTGATCCGCGACGTCGCGATCGACGACAAGGGTCTCGTCTGGGTCGGCACGCCTTCCGGCGTCTCCAGCTTCGATGGCGAGAGCTGGAAAACCTATGACAGCAGCTCGGGGCTTCACGAGAACAGCGTTCAGTCGATGACCGTAACCGGCGATACCGTCTGGGTCGCGACGGTGAGCGGAAGCGTCTGCCGGTTCAAGGATGGCGAGTGGAAAATGTTCATGCGGAACTAATGCATACCGAGACAAAAAGGCAACCGCCCCGGGATTGGATGTCCCGGGGCGGTTTCTTCACCAGTGCTTACTGGCCTGGGGTGTCTTTCGACGTATTCGCCCCCGTCTGGCCAATGGTCGGGGTGGTCGTTGCCGGCGTCGTCACAGCGGGCGTCGTTGCTCCGCTCGCTATCGTGGGCGTCTGAGCGGTAGCCGAGGCGGTTGTCGAGGTGGATGCGGCCTGACTCTTGATGGAGGAGCCGAAATCCTTCAACGCGCCTCCGACCTTGGTCACGATATCAGCGACCTTGGTGATAAAATCGCCGATCTGCGCCATATCGCAGCCGGTGAGGCTGATGGAAACAATCAAAGCCAGAGTGATGAACAGGGAACCCCGAAACAGATTACGCAGTTTCATGGAAATCCTCCTTCGGAAAATTCTTTCACTCCACTGTAATCTAACGGACCCTCTCTTCGCAACTTTCCGAGAATCGGCCCCAGGACCGGCTCAATTCATGTAACGCGGAATTCAGAGGGGGGCAATATCAACCAGAGAGCGACGATTTGAGATAAGACGCGCATTTCTTTCGAGCCGCGAAAGAAATTCTGATCGTATCGCCGTCCGCAACCGTGTCCGGGCGTTCTGTCTGGCCGGATGCAGCGGAACGCAGGTGATCTCGACATCGAAGGCATCAAGACCGAACATGGCCTTCCGTTCCAGGGAAAAAGCCCCGACATTCGTTGCCAGCACCCGACTGACCTGCGCTTCAGCCGCATGCAGCTGGGGGTGGCGGATTTCCTGCCGGATGATCGTGCGCTTTTCAGGCTCGTAGACATACCGTACCCAGTTTGCATAGTTTTCGCCGCCGGATGGCCGTGAAGCGAGATCCATGACCGGAAAGACGGGAAACTGCCAGACGGTTTTCTGAGGTGATTTCGCCACCGAGTAGCCGTAGGAATCATTGAAGCAGAGGGCCTTCACATCCCGCTGTATCTGTTCGATCACGAGCCTGGCCGATGCGAGCGTATCGAGCCGGTCCAGCCCCTGGTAGGCCGATTTGCGGGAGATGACCATGAAGTCGATCGTCGGAATCAGCAGCATGACGCCGATAACCGTAACGATCATCATTTCGAGCAGTGTTACTCCGCGATGCATCAGTAGTCTGCCCCCACGATGCGTTCGAGCACGATCCCATGACGCCGGATGAAGCCGAACTCGCGCGCCTGAACCGTGACCCGGACAAGGACAAACCGGTTCGCGGCATCCGGCAGCAGCTCGATCTTGCGCTCGAACGGCGTGTAATCTTCGGGGTAGGTCACGACGGATCCATCGTCGTACGCGACGGACTGCGCGGTTTTGAACGAGCCCAGGCCGAGCCGCGCCTCGACGGGATTTCCAGGCGTCTGAGCGATCGCATTCAGGCGTTCATAGCCGAGACCGGCCACCCATTCAACGGCTTCGCCGGCATAGGTGTAAGCGATCGTCTCCCTGTATGAGTCGGCCGTTCCACGGGTTGATGAGGAAAACGCGGAGTACATGAACGTAAGGCAGATCATGAGAAATATAATAGCAGCAAGTATTTCAAGAAAGGAAAACCCGCACCGGGAATCAGTTCGATGCGTCATTGTAGACCATTCTCATGGAGCGCAGCCGGCCGCCCAGCGTGACTTCGAACCGGGTGGAGCCCTGAAGCGCCGAACTGTCGTATTCGATGCGGTTTGTTTCATTTCGCGGCATCGTATCGATATTGATTCGATCAACGACGATATTGCCCAGAACATCTGCCCGGCGCCCTGAAAAATCGACATAGCTGCGCGGAGTCGACGGACTTGACGGATCATACTGATAATTGAGGGCGATCAGCGAGGCCTCGACGCGCCCCTGCTCGACGGCATTGGCCCTGATGAGGCCGTCATAGGTGAAGAGCACGCAGGGGCCTGCATCGGCAGTCTTCTTTCTGAACTCGCCCTCGATCGTGATGTTTCCATAGGACAGCAGAACGCCCGTGCCCTCATACTGGAGCCCTTTTCTGATCACGAGGCCGGCGGCTTCGTCGGCGATCATGAAAACGCCGTTGAGCTTGAGCACGTTGCGTTTCGCATCGTAAAACGGGCTCGCATAGAGATCTTCGCTGGTCGGGAACCTGTAAGACCGGGTTAAAAACGCGGAATACGGCATGAATCCGACATAATCGACAGCACCGGTTCTCCCCTGGAAAGGCGGGTCCGGGTCTTTGCCCGATCCGTTGCGATCGCCGTATGATGCGCCGGGTTTCAGCGGATACATATCGTTGGGCATCGACATGAGCAGCGTCTTGTCGCGTTCCTGGTAATGCTGTACGACCTTGTATATTTCGGCGGCATTCTCGTTGCCGCCTGCAGATTGCATCTGAGTGACCTCTTCGGGCGTAAAGTATTTCAGATCGATGTCCATTTTATCCGCGCACTGTTTGCGGATTTCATCCTGCACCTGCGCATCATCGCAGATCTGCGTCAGATCGAGTTTGAACGTCGCGGTCTGCCAGAAGCGCTGACGCACGTTTCCCTCGATGAGATTGCACATGGCGATGTCGGTGTTCTGATCGCCCATCAGCTTCACAGCTTCTTCTTTATTGCCATCCCGGGTGTTGGACTTCTTGTCGAAAAAGTGATTGAAAAGCGCAACCACGCGTGCCCACAGGGTCTGCAATACATTGCCTTTCCCGGGCATCGGCTTGTACTCGACGGAAATCGTCGTCTTGATCCGGTCAGAGTTCAGCTCTACCTTTCCCTTGGCCTTTTCGCGGGCTTCATTGAGGATTTTCTCGATTTCGGCCGTGAACTTCGGCATCATGTCGGACTGCTTGAGGGTCGCCCAGGGGATTTCCAGCGGCGGCGGCGGCGCTGGAATCAGTCCCTGCATGCGTTCATCGACGTTCAGATATACGTATTTCTGGTCGCGGGCAGCATCGGACGGGCGGGCACAGCCGAGAAAAATCTTTCCCCGGCGGGCGGGATCGGCATGCGAGATCAGCAGCAGGCGGTCATTGTTGTTCATGCATCTGCCGTTGAACTGGTCGAACTCGCCGAGGCAGTCGCGTATATACAGCACGTAATCATTTGTAGAAGTCGATGTATAGCCTTTACCTGTGCGTTCAGACGAGCGGCTTCTCATGCAGAGGCGTTTGAGGTCGAACTCTTCGACGAACATGGAAGACCGGCTCTGGCTGCCCGACCGGAGAGTGACGGCGACACTCATGATCAGCGTTGCCTGATACTCGCCCTTGAAAGCGCTTCGTTTCGTCTTCCCGTCGAAATTTTCGATCAGCTCGTCGTCGACATCGCGAAGCTGCACGAGACAGTCGATCGAGCCGTTTCCACCCGCCAGACGCGCCATGAGAGCCGCCGTTGCCGGTAACTCCGCAATCGTGACCGGGAGAGGCGCACCAGGCTTTGCCGGCTCAGCGATCAGTTCCTGAAGCCTGGCACTGGTGCGCAACCGCTCGGAAAAACCGGCGCGCCACTCATCGATGGCGCTCTGGGCAATAAGCCGCGCCATATCGTCGCGAAAGAAAACCTGGAAGATGTTTTTCGACTGGACGGTCGAGCTCATGAAAGCAATTCCCAGCGTCATCATCAATGACACCAGGACGATCATCAGGGGGAGAATCATCCCCCGCCGGTTTTCGCTCAGATTCGATCCTCCGAAAGCCTTCAGCTCTTCTCTCCATTCTAGATTCACCCGCTGACAACGTCAACGTGTCTCGGATCTGAGCTGAGACCGGCTGTTTCGGAGCGAGTCCAGGCTGAAGACGGCAAGGGCGCACCAGATGCAGACAAAGGCCGTAAGCCGACCGGCAGAAAGGGGTTCGCCATACCATCGCCATCCAATGACAAATTGTATAGATGGCGATATATATTGTATGAACCCGAGAGCGGTCAGGGAAACCCGGCGCGCGGCGACACAGAAGAAAATCAGCGGAATCGACGTTGTCGCACCAGCGCCTATGAGCAGGAAGTTCCGGGTCATCGGCATTCCACCCAGGGCCCCGTTTCCATTCCAGGCGAGAAAGAGCAGATACGCAAAAGCCGCCGGGCCCAGAATCAGAGTTTCCATCATCAGGCCGTCGATCGAGCCAAGCGGAGCGATCTTGCGCAGAAGCCCATACAAGGCGAATGAGACGGCCAGCAGCAGGGCGATGCCCGGGAATGCCTCCACCTGCATGAGCAGCCGGCCCACCCCGATCACCGTGAGGCCTACCGCGGCCCATTGCGCGGGTCTGAGCGTTTCGCCGAGAAAAAGCCGGCCCAGAAGAATA
>CAZQYQ010000059.1:0-1557 GCA_964597625.1 uncultured bacterium | reverse complement strand
ATATTCACAAGCGGCGTCAGGAAGTATCCCAGGCTGGACTCGAGAATCCGGCCGGTGTTGACAGCGTAGATGTAGGTCAGCCAGTTTGCCCCGAGAAGCAGCGCCGAAGGAATGAACACCCGCAAAACATCCGGCTTCAGGCCACTGGTGCGGAGACGCAGCAGGCCTTTCAGACCACCCGCGAACGGCAGCAGAAACATCGCCGACCAGACGATGCGGTGAGCGAGAATTTCCGGGGCCGGAACGCATTCCAGAGCCTTCCAGTAAAAGGGAAGAAATCCCCAGATCGTGTATGCAGCCAGCCCCGCCGCCACGCCTGCTCCCGAATTATCGCTCTTCGTCATTGCGCCGTGAAGATACCAGAAGGCCGCTTTCCGCGCCACTCCAAAACTCCGGATCGAATTTGTCCAGCGAATCGTCACGATCCTGATATAATGCCGCAACGTGATCTTGGACCAGACGTCACGGATTTCAAGAGCAGAACGGGAAACATGAGATACGCACATCGGGGAGCTTACGAGCATTTGTGGGCCGAACATCGGTACTCGGTTGTCGGCCTTTCGATCAAACACTCGAAGATCGCCTGCGGAAAACTGGGCCGCACGCCGCATTTTCTCTCATTTCTCGGGTTTCTCGCCCGGCACCGGAATGAGCCTCGGCGCGGGTTGAACCATGCGATGCTGAGCGTCTATGACCATCTTCAGCCTCATCTGGACCGCATCATCCGGGAAAAACTGATTGAGTCGGTTCTGAATGGCGATCCGGCAACGGAAGAGATGCTGTATGAGCGAATCTGCCTGGAAAAGTCGGTCGGTCTGTACGGCTGTCGCCTGTTTTTTCCGGCGCGCGGCTTCAACAAGTTCTGGGATTACGGCGAACAGCCTGGACTGCAGGTACTGCTGGGGCCACGGATGGTCCATGTTCCATTCGATCTCGTCAGAACGCGTCTCGAATTCCTCTCGGGAATGCAGGGAGCCGGGCTCAATGAGCGGCTTGTCGCGCTGAAACACGGAGTGACGCGAGGAGAGTATGACACATGGCCCGAACTGCTCCGGATGGCCCTGGAAGACCATCTGATGGTCGCGGTCATGCCGACCCGGGCAACCCTTCACCCGCGGGTCGAGCTGCCGCTTCCGCAGGCTTCCGTCCAGGAAGTCGAGCCGATGCACGCGGCGCTGCTGGCTCTCGAACGGCTCTGGGACGCAAACACGGACCTGGTTCCGCATCTGCCGTCTGCTGACGACTGGCGCGCGGCGATGAGCCCCGACCGGTTGTCGTGGGCTTCTCCTATCGACTCTGCCGCGCTCGATACCGCCCTCGCCATGATCAGCGAGGAGTTTGCGGACCAGCTGAATCTCGAAAGCGGCAAAAAAATCTGCACCGATGAGGTTCAGAACGAAGCCGAAGAAACGGTGGAAGACGGACGCGACGAGGGTTCAGAGGACCGGGAGGGTGATTTTCCCGGTATCGCCTGAGGTTCGCCTACATGCTGGCATAGGAGTGCAGACCGGCGAGCAGCAGATTCACGCCGAACAGGGTGAAAAGCGTCACCAAGAA
>CAZQYQ010000058.1:0-18640 GCA_964597625.1 uncultured bacterium | reverse complement strand
CGGAACGGCGGTCGTGGTGACGGCGGCCCTGCGCAACGCGTTTCACCTGACCGGGCGGCGGCCGGACCAGGCCAGAGTGGCGATCAGCGGTGCCGGTGCAGCCGGAATAGCCGTGGCAAAGCTGATTCTGAAGATCGGAGTCAGACCCGATAATTTAATTTTATGTGATATACATGGTGTGGTTTATAAAGGCCGCCGGGCGGGCATGAGCGAATGGCTCGCGCCGCTGGCTTCTTCGAGTCCGGCCCGGACCCTGAGAGAAGCGATGGAAGGCGCCGATGTCTTCATCGGCGTTTCAGCCCCCGGAATTGTCACCCCACGCATGCTGGCCGGAATGCGGCAGGATCCGATCGTGTTTGCCCTTGCCAATCCGGTTCCCGAGATCGATCCGCTTCTCGCACGCAGCGCGCGGCCGGATGCGATCATCGCGACCGGCCGCAGCGACCTTCCGAACCAGGTGAACAATCTGCTGTGCTTTCCCTTCCTTTTTCGCGGCGCCCTCGACGTGCGGGCATCAGCGATCGATGATTCGATGAAACTGGCGGCAAGCGACGCACTTGCGGAACTGGCGCAGCAACCGGTACCGAATGTTGTGTCGAAAGCATACGGCACGCGCAAGCTCGAGTTCGGCCGCGAGTATCTGCTTCCGCGACCGTTCGATCCCCGGCTTCTGGAAACCGTTTCCTCAGCTGTCGCGCTCGCAGCCATGAAAAGCGGCATAGCCCGCACCCCGATCGCCGATATTGCCGCCTACCGCCGCCGCCTCAGAACCGCCGCCCGCCGTCTGACCGCGCGGTTTGCCACCTGAGAAGGACGGGATGGTATACTCGGCCGGACAACCACACATGGAGACAACCCAATGAGCCGTTGCAGTTCCCTCAAGCTTTTCCTGTTCCTTGTTTTCGTGATGTATTCGTCGTTTTCCACGGAGGCATCAACCGGCATGCCGCTCGTGATCTGTCCCGATGCCGATACCGTTTCCTTCAGGAGCACCGCCAGCGAAGGCGTGCTGCTGGGGAGCAACGGCACCATGTGGTGTCGGGTGCCAAGCCGGTTTTCTCACAAGATCCTGCAGTTTGTGACGATTCGAAATCGAAAGGACGACGAGGACTCCGCGGGGGCAACCGCCACGCCGGGGAAGCCTGCATGGATGAGCATTCGCGCGCGAGTGCGCGGGACGGACAGGTGGATCACCTGGAGTGATCAGTTCGGGTCGCTCAAGGCTGTTCCGCCAGCGTCACTGAATCAGCTCAACTGGAGCTCATTTTTGGGTTACAACGAACAGCTGGGAAGTCGGGGAATCGACGGCGTCCTGGTTGTCAACCAGTCCGACGGCCGTTCTCCGGCCGCCCCCATCCGCATTCACGAGATCAATCTGGTGTTTTTGCACACCGGATCCCGCGGCACGACGGACAGGGTGTTCGATCTCTCCCGGGCCAGACGGGTGAACGGCCTGACGTGGCGCTATCAGCTCGATTCCGTCCGCGGGTTGCCTCTCGCACCCGGCCACAGTTTCGAATTCGAGCTTCCCGAGAAATCATTCCCCTGGATCGGCTCTCTGGCGCTCAAACACCGGAAAGACCCCGCCCTCCTTCGCGGAGGCCGGAGCTCGATGGATGGCTGGGACCAGGATCCGGCGTATGTCCGGGTCGAGATCCGCGATGCGGAAACCGGCCTCTGGACCAGATGGGCCGACCGGTGGGGCTCCGATAAATTTGCCGAAGCGCGGCCGGCCGATAATCCCGAAGACGAAACCCTGCACAGCGGCCTTCGCACTTTCGGCCGGATCCGGGCCGACAGGGCGCGGATCACCAATGTTTCCAAGGGCGATCCGGTCAGATCGGAAGTGCGGATTCACGAGCTCCAGGTGAGTTTCTACCCCGATCGTTCCGGGGCCGGCTCCTTCGAGCGAATTTTCACCCCCGAAACCGTTTTTCCAGATCCGGAAAACGGCGTCCTGGTGGCTTTGCAGGGGGGCGGAGAGAGGCTCGAAGGTCGCTACCCCGGCGCCATTCCGCTCGGGCCGGGATACAGATCCCGGGTTGCGGCCATCGCCGCCCTTCCGGCCGGCCACTCGTTTCCGATGACGATCGATCCTCCCGCCCCCTGCCGGCGCGACGGCCTCGGCAGGCTGATCATCCCGCTTCCCGAACGGGGCCGCCTGCTCCTGGGTGAGCTGGCGATCGGTGATCTCGATGTTACAGCCCTGACGAAGAACAAGGACGGAGGCTTCGGCCGGACCGGCCGCGCAGAGCTCTCCGTCAGGCTCCGCAACCGGTCCGTGCCCGGCCGCGACTTTCCGGCTCTCATCCGGTACAACATCGGCCCGGCGGGGTTGATCACGTTCGGGGTCCCGCAGGGGGCCGGACCTCTCCAGCCCGGTGACGAACTCGTCATTTCCGTCGATTTCGACGTCGCCTTCCTGATGGGGTATCGCGTCTCGTGCACGGCTGACTGAGCTGCTTTTCACAGGATACGGGCGACCGTCGGTCTGTGAAGCGGTTCTGTGATTCGGTCGTACGGCTCGAGCGAAATAGTTGCGCCCGGGTTGACGACGGCAGACAGAAGAGGTATACTCCACCTCAATCTGGTCTATACCAATCGAGGTTCAGGTGTTTGGCGAGTTCGCGATAGACAAGGGCCGGGGTCTGCCGGTATACCGCCAGCTGATAGAAAATATCAGGCAGCTCATCAGGGAAAGGAAACTCCTGGCGGGCGACAGGCTGCCGCCCGAGCGCGAACTCGCCCGGCATCTCGATCTTGCGCGCGGGACCGTCAAGAAAGCGTATGAAGAGCTGGCCCATGAGCGCGTTTTAACCATCACCCAGGGGCGGGGCACCTTCGTGGCGGCACAGCCCGATCCCGTCGTGCAACCGCGCCAGGGGAAGGTTCAGGCACTGATCCGGAAGCTGGTGGATGAACTCGAAGCGCTGCGCTACACTCCCGAGGAAATCGAAGAGCAGCTCAGCGACGAGCTGAACCGGCGTTCGAAGCGCCGGTCCGCGTTTCCGATCGCCGCCGTCGACTGCAATCCCGAGGCGCTGGCGATTTTCGAACAGCAGCTCGGGCGGTTCGCCCATCTGAAGCTCAAAACGTTTCTGCTCGACGAGCTTCGCCGGGACGGCGACTCTGCGGCGAAGCTCGAACCGTTCTCCCTGATCATCACAACCCCGACGCATGAAGATGAAATGCTCGATCTGGCCCCCGGAGTCGCCGAACGTCTGCTTCCGGTGGCGGTCGCCCCCAGTCCCGCCACCTTCCTGTCCCTCGCGGGCCTTGCCGGCTGCCGGCGCATCGCCGTCATCTGTCGCAGCGAGCGGTTCCACGAAATCGTCCAGATCCATCTCAAACGCCTCGGCATCGCCCCCGAAGGAGTCACGGCGGGAATCGACATGTCCCCCGGAGCATTGCCGAAGCTGCTCCGCGACGCAGAGGCCATCATCATTCCGCCGGGCCACGCGTTTTCCCTGAGTCACCGGGTCTCGAACGCCCTGAACGAGTTCCGGATGCGCGGCGGAAAACTGATACGCTTCGAGTATCAGATCGAGCGCGGCTCGATTCTTCACATCGAAGAAAAAGTCGCCGCCCTGCTGCACCGCTCCGCTTCATAACCCAAGGAGGTTCACTCATGCAGCCAATTCCGGTCGTTCTCGGTGTCATCGGCTTCGACTGCCACTCCGTCGGCAACAAGATTCTCGATGCCTTCTTCACGCAGGCGGGGTTCAAGGTCACCAACCTCGGCGTCATGGTCAGCCAGGAAGAATTCATCAGCGCCGCGATCGAAACCGACGCGAAAGCGATTCTCGTCAGCTCGCTCTACGGCCACGGAGAGATCGACTGCGCGGGGCTGCGTGAAAAGTGCATCGAAAAAGGACTAGACCAATTAAAGCTCTACGTGGGCGGCAACCTGGTCGTCGGGAAGACGGCGTTCGACACGGTCGAGAAGAAATTCATCGCGATGGGCTATGACCGGGTATTTCCGCCTGATATCGATCTCGATCAGGCGACGAAACTCATCCGCGAAGACATCGAGAACGCGTAAAAGCCGCGAATGAAGCACGGAAGTCCGGCAATAGCCATCGGCGTTCCGCTGGGTACTTATGAAGAACAAGAAAACGAACATTCTGACCCTCGATATCGGGTCGACGTATACGAAGGGCGCGCTTGTCGACCGGGCGGACGCGATCCCCACAGTCGTCGCGCGGGCAGCGGTTCCCACGACGGTGGATCATCTGCCGCGCGGTGTTGCCGCGGTTCTGCATATTCTGCTGCCGGAGCGGGTCGCCGCGGGTCTCGATGATCTCGACGGCGTGACGCTCGATCTTCCGGCGCATTTTTCCTGTTCCGCGAAAGGCGGGCTGAAAGTGACCGCGGTCGGTCTCGTGCCGGAACTGACCCTGAGCGTCGCGCGCCAGGCGGTCTGCTCGGCGGGCGGAAAAATCAGCGGCGCCTATGCCTTCGAACTCACTCCCGGCGACGTTGATAAAATCAGGCTCGATCAGCCCGATATCGTCCTCCTGGCCGGCGGCACGGACGGCGGAAATGCTGTCTACGCCCTGAAAAACGCACGCCGGCTCGCCGAAGCGGATCTTTCTGCAACCGTGATTTTTGCCGGGAATCGCGCCATTGCTCACGAACTGCCATCGATGTTTTCCGAGGAGAAGCTGATCATCACCGAAAATCTGATGCCCGAATTCGGCCGGTTGAACATCGAGCCAGCACGCATGCAGATTCGTGATCTGTTTCTTCGCAGGCTGATCGAAGGGAAAGGCCTCCGCCGTGTCATCGAGGTCTTCGGCGCCGAGCCAAAGCCCACGCCCCGGGCCGTTCTCGAACTGATCGAGCAGCTTGCGCGATCCGCGCTCGACTGGTCTGACACGCTTCTGGTCGATATGGGCGGCGCCACAACGGACGTCTACACGAACAGCGAGCCGATCATCGCCGACGGGAGCGTCATCATGCGCGGACTGCCCGAATCAGCCGTCAAACGCACCGTCGAAGGGGATCTCGGAATGCGCGTCAGCGCCCGTTCCATCCTGGCATCGGGCGGCGCGCTTCTCGATACTCTGCGGAAACGCGCCGGTGTGGACAAGGGCGAACTCGAATCGTATGTTGCCGGGGTGACGGCACATCCGGAGCGATTGCCGTCAGATCCGCGCCAGGCCGTGCTCGACAGAATCCTTGCAACAACGTGCATTTCTCTCTCGATTGCCCGGCACGCCGGAACGATCGAGGAGAGCTGGACTCCCGGCGGAAAAGTCTTCCTGCAGCGCGGCAAGGATCTGAGGCAGATTCGCACCATCATCGGCTCGGGTGGCTACCTGGCAGCAACCGATGAGGCATCGCTTTACCACGAGGCGCTCGCAGCCTCTTCCCACCCGTCGGCTGACGGCCGGACGCCGCTGATTCCCACGGCTGTGCGCCTGTTCCGCGACCGGGAAGGAGTTCTTCCCTTGCTCGGGAACCTCGCCTCGCCGTATCCTGAACTCGCAACAACGCTTGCCGGGGCATCGCTTGTCCCGGTTTCCGGCGCACAGCCGGCCCCTCCCCTCCCCGATCCCGAAAAGCGCACCATCACACAGACTTCAGAAGGAGCCTGAGCCGCCATGAACAGCATCACCTGGAACGATTTTCTCAAGATCCGCGAAACCATTCTCGACACATGGCCCACGGGCAAAGGACTGGACCTCGGCGAGGCGCTGGCGTATCAGAAGGCGCTGCCGCCTGCCAGGAACTTCGCGCTCGCCATGAAAAAGGCACATGACCAGGGGCGCACCCTGCTTCAGCCGCGCGCAGGCGTCGCACTCGTCAACGAGCACATCAAGCTGCTCCAGTACCTCGAAACGGAGGGGGAGGCAGATCTGTTGCCCACCACGATCGATGCCTATACCCGGCAGAACCGGTATCAGGAGGCGGCCAACGGCATCGAAAAATCGCTTCAGGCGGGAACCTCGCTTCTGAACGGGTTCCCGGCCGTCAACCACGGTCTCACGGGGTGCCGTCAGGTCGTCGAAGCGCTCAAATCTCCCATCCAGGTCCGGCATGGAACCCCGGATGCGCGTCTGCTTGCAGAGATCACGCTGGCTGCCGGGTTCACGAGTTTCGAGGGCGGCGGCATTTCCTATAATATTCCCTATGCAAAGAAAGTTCCCCTGCAGAAGAGTATCGACGACTGGAAATACGTCGACCGCCTGGTCGGCTGGTATGAGGAAAATGGCGTCCACATCAATCGCGAGCCGTTCGGACCGCTGACCGGAACGCTGGTTCCGCCGTTCGTCAGTCATGCGGTTGCGATCATCGAAGGTCTGCTGGCACTACGTCAGGGGGTTCGATCGCTCACGCTCGGATACGGTCAGGGAGGCAACTTCATTCAGGATGTCGCTGCGATGCTCTCGCTTCGCGAGCTTGCCGACGCGTATTTCACCAAAGCCGGGTTCAGCGGATACGACCTGACGACCGTGTTTCATCAGTGGATGGGCGGCTTTCCGGAGGATGAGTCGAAAGCGTTCGCGGTCATCTGCTGGGGTTCGACCGTCGCGGCGCTTTCGGGCGCGACGAAGGTCATCGTCAAAACGCCACACGAGGCGCGCGGCATCCCGACGAAGGAGGCCAATGCGGCTGGGCTGAAGGCAACGCGCCAGGTCGTGAACATGCTCGCCGACCAGCGTGCAGCCATGGGCCCACGGCTGCAGGAGGAGATTGACATCATCAGACGGGAAGTTCACACCGTGATGGAGACAGTCGAACGGCTCGGAAACGGCGATATTGAGGCCGGAACGGTCGCGGCGTTCGCGGCCGGCGTCCTGGATGTGCCGTTCGCCCCCGCGACCTGCAATCACGGCAAGATTCTGCCGATCCGCGACAACGAAGGATTCATCCGGTTGTTTCAGCGCGGCAACGTGCCGATGGCCGACGATGTCTGGGCGTTTCACCAGGAGCGGCTGCAGCAGCGTGCCACGGCTGAAAAGCGGGCGCCCTGCTTTCAGATGGTCACCGACGACATCTATGCGGTCAGCAAGGGGAAACTCGTCGGCCGCCCCCGGTAACGATCCGGGGCGCATCTCAACCGCATCTGCCCATGGCGGATCATGGAACCACGGACGAGGCGGATGAATCCGCTGCTTATGAATAGGAGTTCATATCTATGAAAATAAAGCGGGCGATGTTTGCCAAGGGTGTTTCATCGTTCTTTTTCGATGACCAGCGCGCGATCAAGAAGGGCGCGGCGCACGACGGATTCGTCTACAAGGGAGAACCCCTCACGCCGGGGTTCCGGAGCATCCGGGTCGCGGGCGAGGCGGTATCAGTGCTTCTCGAGCTCGAAGACGGCCAGATCGCCGTCGGCGACTGTTGCGCGGTCCAGTATTCCGGTGCGGGCGGGCGGGATCCGCTGTTTCTGGCCGACACGTATCTGCCGTTCCTCGAAAAGAACGTGCGGCCGCTGCTCGAAGGCCTCGAAGCCGGGAAGTTCCGGGACATGGTCTGCCGGTTCATGACGCTCGAGTTCGAGGGAAAGAAGCTGCATACGGCTCTTCGGTACGGCCTTTCCCAGGCGCTGCTCGATGCTCGGGCAAAGGCGACGCACCGGCTGATGGCCGAAGTCGTCTGCGACGAGTATGGCCTGCCCGTCATCGCCGCGCGCGTGCCGATCTTCGCCCAGACCGGCGACAACCGGTATGAGAACGCCGACAAGATGATCCTCAAGCGCGTCGAGGCGCTTCCCCACGGGTTGATCAACAACATCGACGAGAAGCTGGGCCGGGACGGTTCGAAACTGCGCGAGTATATCCGCTGGCTTGTGAAGCGCATCAAGGAGTTGCGGACCGACACCGCGTATGCGCCGGCGCTTCACATCGACGTGTATGGCACGATCGGCCAGGCATTCGGCGGCGATCTGACGAAGGTTTCGGACTACCTGGCATCGCTCGAACCAGATGCCGGCGGGCTGCCGCTGTATATCGAGGGGCCGGTCGACGTCGATCACCGGGAACGGCAGATCGAAGCCCTGGCGGCAATCTGCGGGCAACTGCAAGCGAAGGGCTCGAAGGTGAAAATCGTCGCTGACGAGTGGTGCAACACGTTCGAGGATGTGCGCGACTTTGCCGATGCCGGGGCCGGTCACATGCTTCAGATCAAGACCCCCGATCTGGGCGGCGTGCAGGATATCGTCGAAAGCGTGCTCTACTGCAAAAAGAAGGGTGTCGAGGCCTACCAGGGCGGAACCTGCAACGAGACCGACGTTTCGGCGCGCTGCTGCGTTCATCTCGCCGTGGCCGCCCGCGCCGACCGCATGCTGGCCAAACCGGGCATGGGCTTCGACGAGGGATTCAATATCGTCAACAATGAAATGGAACGCACCCTCACGATCCTCCGCAGCCGGAGATAGAACGAAACAGAATGAAGGGAATGATGACGAAATGAGCAAGGAATTCAGGGTTTTGTCGCCTACGGCGATTCTCGGGTATGGGTTTCCCGAGGCTTCGTTCAAGCGGGGTATGGAACGCAAGCCCCATCTGATTGGCGTCGATGCCGGTTCGACCGACCCGGGTCCGTATTACCTGGGTGCAGGCAAATCCTTCACCAACCGCGCATTCGTGAAGCGCGATCTGACCTACATGCTCACCGCGGGCGTCGAGGCCGGAATTCCGGTCGTGATCGGCTCCGCGGGCGGGGCGGGCGCGAAGCCGCATCTCGACTGGTGTCACGAGATCATCCGCGAGATCGCGAAAGAGAACCACCTGTCATTCAAGATGGCTGTCATCCCTGCTGATATGGATAAGCAGATCGTTCTCGAAGCCCTGGCGAAAGGCCGCGTCAAGCCGCTCTCATTCGTTCCGGAAGCGACCGTGAAGGATGTCGAGGAGTCGGTTCATATCGTCGTGCAGATGGGATGCGAACCGATCATGAAAGCACTCGACATGGGTGCCCAGGTCGTTCTCGCGGGGCGGTGTTACGATCCGGCCTGTTTTGCCGCGGTTCCGATCAAGCAGGGCTTCGACACGGGCCTGGCGATGCACATGGGCAAGATTCTCGAGTGCGCCGCGATCGCCGCATCCCCCGGCTCCGGAGCCGACTGCGTGCTCGGAACGCTCACGGAAAACTCGTTCATCCTCGAACCGCTCAGCGACAAGCGTGTGTTCACCTCGATGTCGACCGCCGCTCACACCCTGTATGAAAAATCCGACCCCTACCATCTGCCGGGGCCGGGCGGTGCGATCGATCTGACGGGCGCCTCGTTCACCGAGCTTCCGGGCGGCCGCGTCGAAGTGAAGGGCAGCCGGTACGAAAAGACGAAGGGATATTTCCTGAAACTGGAAGGCGTGCGCAGGATCGGATACCGCACCATCAGCATCGCCGGAACGCGTGATCCGATCATGATCTCGAAGATCGATGCGATTCTTCCCCAGGTCGAGACGCAGGTCCGGGGCATGATGAAGAATCCGTCGCCAAACGACAAGCTGATATTCCACGTGTATGGCAAGAACGGCGTCATGGGCGCGATGGAGCCGCGCGGCGACGCCGTTTCCCATGAACTGTGCATCATCATCGAAGCGCTTTGCGCGACGCAGGACGCGGCGGACACCCTCTGTTCGGTGACCCGTTCAACCCTGCTGCATTACGGCTACGAAGGCCGCATCGCGACAGCCGGCAACCTGGCCTTCCCGTTCTCGCCTTCCGACGTGCAGATGGGCGCGACGTACACCTTTTCGCTGTATCATCTGATGGAGGTCGCGGATCCGTGCATGTTCCCCATAACGATCGAACACTACATGAACGGGGAGGTGCGAAAATGAGCAAGACGACGAAAAAGAGAGTCCCGATTGCCGATCACGGTCACAAGCGCAGTATCATGGAGATCGCAAAGGTCATCCGTTCGAAGAATTCGGGGCCATATGAATTGACGCTCGATATCATCTTCCGATCGAGCGAGGATTACGAGATGTGCAAAAGCAGGGAGGTCGTGAACCCCGCGCTGATATCGAAGCTGTACAAGATTCCCGAGACGGATATTCTCGGCATCATCTGGTTTGAGCCGGCCCATGCCGTCAAGATCACGATCAAGCGCTGGATCCCCTCGGGCGACCCGGGCGAAACGGATATCTACGGCGCCCAGCAGCATGCCCCTCTGCTCGGCATCGAGTTCGACGCGTAAGAGCTGAAGCGGCGCCGGGCCGGAGTCCGGCGCCGTCTGTTCTCCCCTCCCTGTCCGTTCCAGGCTGGGCACAGATCGCCGGTTCTCCCCGAATGGTTCCGTCTCCCCCTGTCCGCAGGCCGGCCGTCGGCGGCCCAACCGATAGATAATCTATACAATACCGGAGCACCCGCATGAGCGTTCCGTTCACGTTCAACGCCCACACCTTCGAGACGCTTATTTATTCCACCTACTATGCGCCTCGCGGCCGGCAGCGTCTCTACATGCTCGGGGCCGAGCTGGGCCAGCGGTATCTGTTCCCGACGGATCTGCTGGTTGGCATTATCGGGGCGGAGGGCTCGGGAAAATCGACGCTGATCCGCGGCCTGTTCCCGGGAGTGGAGCTGACGAACGACGATGAGGGCGTCAACCTGCGTCCGACGCCGATCTACGACTTCTCGCCCGACAATTTTTTCGCACCGCACACGTATCATCTCGATATCCGGTATGAGCTGGCGTTTCACCAGGCCTTCGAGATCGCCGAGGCGATCCGCGAGGCGCTGGCCTACGGGCGGAGGGTCGTGGTCGAGCATTTCGACCTGATCTACGACGCGCTGAATCTGAACGCGCACATTCTTTTCGGCATCGGCGAAGAAGTGATCATCGCACGGCCATCGGTGTTCGGACCGTTTCCGGCAGCGATCAAGACGGTGGTCGACCGGACACTCAAATTCAGGCTGATGGCCCATTCCGCCGAGGATATCACGACCTCGATCATGGAGCGCGACTACAACTACCGGCGACCGGTGCTGCATTCGGACGTGAAGCACGGGTTCGTCATCAAGTTTCCGGAAAAGCCGTCCGTCGACATTCGCGAGCTCGAACAGAAAGTCCTTGAAGTCATCGCGAACGACGTGCCGGTTTCGGCCGTCGGCGAGAACCGCATCAGAATCGGGAAAACGGATCTGTTCTGCACCGGCACGCGCACGCATGTCAAATCGACGGGCCAGATCGATCATTTCCGTCTTGTGCCGGAATACAAGTATAATCCGTTGACCAAGGATTACATGCTGATCGGCATTGTCGGCCGGCGCGAGATCGCGGGAATCGAGGAACTGAGCTATTTCGGTGACGAGGGAACCGATCTTTCAGCCCCCACCCTGCCCCCCGCCCCCAAAGGCCCCAACCACAGCATCGAGTAGGCGCCCGGGGAGCGGGATCCACGGATGTTCCCGGACAACCACGGATGAGAGGGAATCGAAGTTTCTTTCGACAGGAGAGGTCTCATGAACAAGCTGATTGCCAAGGATACGCCGATGCGGAAGCTGGAGCTGCCGTCCGATGCAGTTCGAGTCGAGGAGTGGCGCGGACGGAAGCGACTGATCGTCTCGCCGGAGGCATTGCAGCTCCTTGCAGCCGAGGCGTTTCATGACGTTTCCTTTTATCTGCGTCCGAGGCATCTGGACATGCTTGCGGCGATTCTTGACGATGCCGGGGCTTCAGATAACGACCGCTATGTCGCGACATCGCTGATCAGGAATGCCATCATCGCCGCGGCCGGGGCGCTTCCGATCTGCCAGGACACCGGCACTGCGACCGTCATCGCGAAACGCGGCGGCGACGTGGTCGTCGACGGAGACGACGCGGAAGCGCTTACGGCGGGAATCGCGGAAACCTACAGGCGTAACGCGCTCAGATACTCGCAGATCGCACCGCTTTCGATGTTCGAGGAAGTGAACACGCGCTCGAATCTCCCACCTCAGATCGACATCAGCTGGACCCCCGGCGATGAGTACCAGTTTTTGTTCATGGCCAAGGGCGGCGGTTCAGCCAACAAGACCGGGCTGTTCCAGGAGTCGAAGGCGCTTCTGAATGAAGCACGGCTCGAAGCTTTCCTGCGCGAAAAAATCGAGGCGCTGGGCGTCGCCGCGTGCCCACCTTACAGGCTGGTCGCGGTTATCGGAGGCACGTCGCCCGAGTTCAACCTGAAGATGCTGAAACTGGCTTCAGCAGGGGCTCTCGACCAGCTTCCACCGGCCGGCACCCCTGAAGGCACGGCCTATCGTGACCGGCACTGGGAAGAACGCATCATGGAACTCGCCCGGAAATCCGGGCTGGGCGCCCAGTTCGGCGGCAGGTGGCTGGCGCTGGAAGCGCGTGTCATCAGGCTTTCGCGGCACGCCGGCTCGTGCCCGGTCTCGATCGGCGTCGCCTGCAGCGCCGATCGCAATGTTCTGGGCCGCATCAGCGCCGGGGGCGTGTTTCTCGAAGCGCTCGATCGAAACCCCGAGCGGCTGCTTCCGAAGATCCAGCGGATTGCCGCCGCCGCCGCGACGCCTGTCGATCTGGCCCGGCCGATGTCGGAGATACAGGAACAGCTGGGGAAACTGCGGGTCGGCAGTCTCGTTCTGCTGTCAGGCCCGCTGGTCGTCGCGCGTGATATCGCGCATGCACGGCTCAAACAGATGCTCGACGACGGCAAGCCGCTGCCCGGGATTTTTTCACAGCATCCGATCTATTATGCGGGCCCGGCAAAGACGCCGGAAGGGCACGTGATCGGCAGTTTCGGCCCGACGACGGCCCAGCGCATGGATACCTACGCCGAATCGTTCATGTCCCGCGGCGCATCGCTCGTGATGCTTGCCAAGGGAAACCGGGCACCCGCCGTCACCGCGGCCTGCCGCGCACACGGAGGCTTCTACCTGGGCACGATCGGCGGCGCCGCTGCCCTGATTGCGAAGGAGCACATCGTCAGCAGCCGGGTGGCCGCCTTCGAAGAACTGGGCATGGAAGCCATGTTCGAGATCGTCGTGCGCGACATGCCCGCCTTCCTGCTCGTCGATGACAAGGGCGACTCGTTCTACGACACTCTCCGCTGCCGCTGACCCGGCTTTTGTCCTCTCGAAATTCACACACCGGAGAATACTGCATGAATACGCCGTCGTGGCTGAGCGGGGCGATTTTCTATCAGATCGTGCCCGATCGTTTCAATCGGGTTGAAACACCGGGCGGGCCGCCCCGGAAACTGATGGAATGGGATGCCAGACCAGGGTCGAGCAAGGCGGGCGGGCGCGAGTTTTTCGGCGGCAACCTCCGGGGGATCACGGAAAAGCTGGATCATATCCGGGAACTCGGCGCGAACGTGATTTTGCTGACGCCCATCAATGCGGCGCCATCCTACCACAGATATGATACGACAGACTATAGAAGCCTCGACCCCATGCTCGGCAGCTGGAACGATCTCGAAGAGCTGATCTCGGCCGTTCATGCCCGGGACATGAAAATACTGTTCGATATCGCGCTGAATCACATCTCCCGGAAACATCCGTGGTTTCTCAGCGCGCAGAGCGACCCGCAGGCTGCCGAACGGTCGTATTTCCGGTTTCATGACGACGGCACGTATCTCTGCTGGTGGGGTCACCCGGATCTCCCGGAGCTGCAGCTCAACGACCGGCGGCTGATCGAGGAGTTGATCACCGGCGAAGAAAGCGTTCTCGCCTTCTGGCTGAAAAGAGGCTTCGACGGAGTCCGGCTCGACTGCGCCAATGACCTCAGCATCCAGACATGCGCATTAATAGCTTATACGATAAAATCCCGGTTTCCGCAGGCGGCCGTCATCGGCGAAGTCGCGAACTTTTCCGTGCCGTGGCTGAAGGCGCTCGATGCGACGCAGAGCTATTTTTTCACGAACTCCCTGAAATTTCTCCAGCACCGGAGCATCACACCAGGCCAGTTTCAGAACAATCTCCGCCTGGCGTATGGAAACGGCGCGTTTCATCAGCTTCAGATGCTGTCGTCGCACGATATTCCGCGCGCGCACAACGAGTTCGCCGCAGATCCGGCGTTTCACCGGGCCGCGCTCAGACTTCAGTTCACGCTTCCGGGGATTCCGATGCTGTATTACGGCGAAGAATTCGGCCTCAAAGGCGGACGCGACCCGCAGAACCGCGCGACGATCCCCTGGGAAAACCGCGACGCGTGCCTGAATACTCCGCTTACGCTCGAGATGCGACAGCTTGCCAGGCTCCGCACATCTTCACCCGAGCTCCGACAGGGCATCTGGGAGTCCCTCTGCGTCGACGGGGTTCCGGATCTCATCGCCTTTTTCCGGGCCATCCCCGAAACCCCAGACAAGCTGACGCTCGTCGTCTGGAATATCTCCGCCGAGGCTCGCACCGTCACGCTGACGATTCCGTGGGGCTGGCTGTTTTCGGAACTCGTGCTCGAGGAGTTCTTCACCAGGCGCCGCGGCATCTGCAACGCCGGGATGGTCCCCCTGTTTCTCGAACCCCGCGAATGCTCGATCTGGCAAATCAAACCGGATGTGAAGCCCAACTACTCGTTCTTCAAAAACTGGCGGTCCGCCTGAAGCGAACCCGCTCGGTTTTCACGGGTTCATCGTTCCTGCTGTATGCGGCGCCGGAGGAGTTCGATCCGCTCCTGGCGGGAAGGCGGCTTCAGGGCTTCGCGCAGAACGCCGGCCAGGCGGACGGCGGCACGCATCAGCTGGATTTCCACCACAGGACGTACACGCGCCAGCCACTCGGGTGAGATGTCGGAACCGGGTTGAAATGAATATCCCCAGGCCTGGCCGAGGCCGTGCGACTCATTCACCCAGTCCGTGACCGTGCCCGTTGCAATCGAGGCTGTGTCAGTCGCCCTGATCTTCCCGAGAAGCAATCCGGCAAGCTGCTTTTCATTCATCCCGAACGATTCGACGATCCGGAAATCCCAGACGTGGTGCAGCTTCATCTTTTCGCCCTGCATCCAGACCATCGTGGTGTTTCCCCCCATATCCCCGCGATTCGTGCAATGAAGCGGCTGATGTGCGTCCCCCACGAGATGCACAAGGAACTTGAGGGCTTCCAGCCGATTCTGATCCGGCTGCCCAACGTCACCGAGCGTGCGGCGCATGTTTTGAATAGCATGAACGATATATCTTCCGCCCGCGCCGTCCCGGGTTTCGTCGTATCCGGCGGCATCGAACGGAATCTCAACGACGTGATAATGACCCGTTTCCGGCCTCTGGGGTCGGATATGATCGGCCCATCCGGCAATGGAAACAAGGGTTGCCGTACGCGGCCTGTGATCGTTCCCTTCCGGCTTCGCATCCTGCTCCTGTTCGAGCAGACGCTGCGCCTCGGCATAGACTTCCGGCGCTTCCGTTCGGAGGATATCCGCCACGAGGATCGCGATGATTCTGTGGCCCGGACCGCTCCAGGCATCCGCTGCCGGTATGCCGCACAGAAGACAAGCGAGGATGAAAACCGAAGCGCGAACCAGAGTCAGAGAACGGAATGCTGCGTTGAAACGGCCTTGATTGTTCATAATGCTCCGAATGATCTTCTGCGCGGCCAGCCGGTTGAGGTCCGGTGGGCTCAATGGGCCGTAAGATGATACCAGAAGGTTCGTTTCCCGCGCGGAGGAAAATGAAGATTTCTGAGAAATCGCCCGGCCATGGGTTGACGGACAGATCGGGGATTTCTATGCTGAACGCTTCCGAATTTAGAATCATTCTCACGAGGTGGCTCAATGTTCAGGTCAGCCAGATTCATCCCGGTTTCGTCGATTCGCACGCTGTTCTTCGTGTTCCTCTTCGTCCTCACCCTCCTTCCATGCGCCTATTCCCAGGATGACGGAGAAAACGCCGGACCGGAGCTGAAGCTCGCTTCTGGAAGCCCGACCCCCTTCACGGTGAGCGCCGGGGGCAGGCTGCAGCTCGGATTCATCCATCCCGGAAATCGTTTCACAGGCCTGCGGGTATCGATTGCGGCTTCCGCTGTCCTGTCTTTTGAAGGCACCTGCGCGGGTTCTGCGGGGGAATACTCGATCGACTTGCGTCAGAAATGCGAGATCGAGGGAACGGCCGGCCCGTCGACACTCGTGGATGTGCTTCCGCAGTTTTGCGGACGCCAGTCGGTCGTTCTGACGAACGAAGCCAGGGCTCCGGTTCAGGGAACGGTCGAGGCCGTCGATATGGGCGCGCTTCCGAGTGTTTCCATCTCGGACAAGCCGGGCACGCTGATCGTTCGCAAGGGTGCCAAAAGCAAACTGCAGATTCTTCCCGATATGCCTGACGACTCCGGCTCGAGCGTCTCCTTCGAGAACTTCAACCCGAGTGATCCCATTCTCGATGTCACTCCCGACGGGGATGCGGCATACACGGTTCCGCCGGGCCTGTGGAAAGTAAAAGGCATCGGGGATGGCTCTGAGGTGCCGATCGAGACACATTTCGTGCCGGTGATGTCCGGGAAAACGACGGTTATCGAGAACTGGCCGATCATCGACCCGGGCGATGCCACGGAAACAGCCGGGGTCTCGGGGTTGAAACTCAGGTCTGTCGCCACGGAAGGCTCCGACATCCGCATCCGGTTCTCGACGCCCGACTGGAAAGGCACCATCTCCACAGCCGATCTGAGCGTGCAGGAAGGCGGGATGCCGGGCGAAGTCACCGACGTCAGGCCGCTCGCCTCTCCACTGCGGCTGGTGCTGCTGCTCGATTCGTCGGGATCCATGAAAAGCGATATGAAGAACGTGCTGTCGGCGGCCGAGGCGTTTCTGAAAGGGCTTCCGAAGGGCACGATCGTCGATCTGATCGATTTCGACACGAAACCGAAGCCGCTCGCGACGGCCGCCCCGGCAGCCCTGTTCAAAGCACTCAAGGGAATCAAGGCTGACGGTGCGACGGCGCTGAACGATACGGTCATCCAGGGGCTCAAACGAACCGCCGGTCACGACCGGCCGGCCGTCGTGCTGCTGACCGACGGCTTCGACGCGAACCACAACGACACCGGTCCCGGGAGCAAAGCGACTCCGTCGGAGATGTTCGAAGCGGCACAGCAGGCCGGCGTTCCGATTTTCACGATCGGATACGGGAAAAAGCCCGACGATGCCACCCTGCGCCGGCTTTCCGAGCTGTCGGGCGGTTCGTTCCATCGCGCGCAGGCCGGTTCCGTCGGAAACGTCTTCGCGCAGCTCAATGCGATTCTGGGCCGGGAGTTCGAGATGCGGTATCGTCGCCCCGGCATCACGGCACCAAGCGATGCTCCGGTCGTCTGCATCGTTCAGGACGTCAGCGGCTCGATGAACATGCCGCCTGAAGAAGACGGCGGCACCGGGTACCGCATGGAAGAAGCAAAGGAGATTCTTCGCGGGTTCGTGAGCAGGCTGCCCAGCAATTCTATATCGCAAATTATATCTTTTGCCCAATACTCGGCTATTCTCCAGGCCTGGACGGGCAACCGGGAGGCCCTGCTGCGCGGCATCGGCCAGATGTTCGCCGGCGGCGGCACCGAAATAACCGGGGCACTGGACATCGCCTACCGAAGCCTGAAGCTCGTTCCGTCGAACCGCCGGTATCTTCTTTTCGTGACCGATGCGGCCATGCCCTCCGTCGCTGAGGACGAGGAGTTCAGGACTGTTCTCGGCAAGATCCGGGACGCGGGGATCGACTGTACCTTTGTGGGAATGGTCGGCCAGGACATGCGGGGCTGCTTCGATGAAGCGGCAAGCTTTACGGCCGGATTCGCGGCCGTCTCGGCCGATCCGACCGCGATGCGCGAAACGGCAGATCGTCTCGGAAAGCGGATATCGGCGGCAAAGGAGGGTGATCCCCGGCTCGAAGTCAGACTCGTTCTCGCGAAAAAAGATGAGCAGGGAAGGATGAGGATCATGGGCGATGCCGACCTGTTCCCGCTGCCCCCTTCCCCTCGGATCGCGACGGCAGCCGTTCACGGCATCAGATACGGGTTCACCGACGATGCGCGAAAGTCTGTCCCGGAATCCGTGTCCGGCAAAGCTCCGGCCGCCGGCAACGGGAATCCGCCGGCTGCCGGCGTCTCGTCCGCGCCTTCAGGCGACTGGGATATAGACAAGCGTATAGAATTGCACACTTCGGGAACGAACCGGGCAATGAAACTGACTCCCGTCGAGCTGGTGACGCTGCACTCGATCGGCGGTCTCCGGCCGCCGGCGAGCGAGCGGTTTGCGGCTCTGCGCATGAGACTGGAAAACACCCTTCCCGAGCAGGACATCCTGATTCTCGAGGGTTCTGACGCGCATCCGGCCGGTGTTGTCGGGAACAGCGGCAAAGCCCGCAAAACGAAGAGAGGCACGCCGGTCTACTCGATCGGAAACATGCGGCAGCATCTGTTCATCAACTGGAACGGCGGCGGGGATCTGCCGGTTTCGGGGCTGACCTGGCTCGCCCCCGAACCCCTGATCATCCCCGATTCGGAAGAGGTTCTCGTCCGGCCGGGCGTGCCGGCGGAAGGGTATCTCGTTTTCCGGGTTCCGAACGACGGCCTGGAGTCGGCTGGCTTGAAGTTCTTCGACGACAATTACGGCCCGATCGAGATACAGCTCGCCGGCGAGAAGAAAGGCGCCGTCATTCCCGCGACCGCGACGCCCATGGTCGGATCGGCTGCAGGCAGTCTGCACGAGGGCGTCGAGATGCGCGTCGTCGGCATCCGTGATCTCAAACTGCCCCAGATCTGCAGCGAGCGGCCA
>CAZQYQ010000057.1:0-19233 GCA_964597625.1 uncultured bacterium | reverse complement strand
GACCATGCGTTTCTCGCGATCAAGAAAGGCAATATCCAGCGGGGAACGCTCATGTCCGTTCCCCTCAAGGCGAAAGAAAAACTTCTGGGCGTTCTGAATGTTTCCCGCTCGGTCCCGCATACGTTCAGTCAGAAGGATTTCGAGTTGTTCCTGAACCTGTCGAACCAGGCTGCGATCGCGATCGAGAACGCCAGGCTCTACCGGTATGCCGTCACCGATGAGATGACGAAATTATATAATCATAGATATTTTCAGCAGAGACTCGACGAGGAGCTCCAGCGCGCCGATCGCTACGAAAGCCGCGTTTCCCTCATTATTCTCGATGTCGATCATTTCAAGAAGTTCAACGACACCTACGGTCACCCCGAAGGGGATCGCGTGTTGAAGACCGTTGCGCGCCTCATCGAGAAAGGGGTCCGCGAAGTGGATATTCCGGCCCGGTACGGCGGCGAGGAGTTCGTCGTCATCTGCCCCGAAAAAGACGGCGATGGCGCCATGGTTCCCGCGAACCGCATCAGGAGCACGATCGAAGAGTTCGATTTCCGCATCAACGGTCAGCATGTTCCCATCACGGTCTCGCTCGGCATCGCCAGCTACCCCGACCAGGCGCGCACGAAGGGCGAACTCGTCATCTGCTCCGACACGGCGCTGTATTACTCGAAGGAGACCGGCCGGAACCGGTCGACGCTGTACTCGCCCGGCATGAAGAGCGACGAGATGCTCGAAAAGAAGAAGAAGGAAAAAGACGACAAGGGGAGCAAGAAAGCCTGAGCCCGGGCACACCCCGGCCGCGTCTTATCCGCGGGCTCTCAGCCGGATTTCGGCCATCTCCCAGTCTTCAGCCGTATCGATGTCGACCGAGTCTTCGCGCGGCATGACATACCCTCCATGTCTCGAAAGGTCATAGAGACTGCGGGCCGTCGAGAGATAAGAAGACGTTACGATATATATTGCTCCATTTTCTCGGAAAAGCGGCGGCAGCTGTGCCGAGGGAAGAGACAGGCCGGCCGGATCGAGCGGCGTTGCAAGGTTGTCGGAACCAACGGCGAACATCCACTCGGGCCGCTCGCTCACAGCGCACATCGAGCCGAGGGAGTTGAAGCCGCCGAGGTCGAACTGCCTGCAGGCATGCAGGATCTGATCAGCCCGAAGCAGGGGCGAGGTGGGCTGCATCAGCGCGACGATGTCCGGCTCGAAGCCATCCGGTGGAGGGCTCGTCCGAATCCAGTTGATCGCGTGCAGAAGCACGTCGATGGAGGCTGCCGAGTCCGTGGCCAGCTCGGCGGGGCGGCGGAATGGCACCCAGGCACCGGCCGCCACGGCAGCGGCGGCAATTTCATCGTCGTCCGTCGTTACCAGCACCCGCCGGAAGCAGCCCGACGCGAGAGCGGCGCCGATCACCCAGGCGATCAGCGGCTTCCCGCCAAGCGGCCGCACGTTTTTCCGTGGAAGCCGCTTTGAGCCGCCCCGGGCGGGAATCACTGCGAGCCGGTTGCCGTTCATGCGCTACGACAGGCTCATCAATAGCGAAGAACGCTGAATATCTTTTCATCGCGCAGCTTATCCACCCCGCCGAGGAACGACAACTCGACCAGGAAGGCGATTCCGACGAGGTCGGCACCGAGGCTTTTCAGCAGATCGGCCGCCGCGCGGGCGGTTCCACCGGTCGCAATCACATCATCGACGAGAAGAATGCGCTGGCCGGCCGAGACCGCATCCTCATGGATCTCGATCGCGTCGGTTCCATACTCAAGCGAATACTGCTGACGGCGCGACTTGAAGGGAAGCTTGCCCGGTTTGCGTATGGGAATGAACCCGATCCCGAGTTCGAGAGCGATGGCCGCGCCGAGGATGAATCCGCGCGACTCGATTGCCGCGACAGCCGTGAGCCCGGCTTTCCGGTACGGCTCAGCCATGGCCTTGATGGCCGCGGCGAATGCATCCCTGTCTTTCAGGAGAGGGGTTATATCCTTAAAGATGATCCCTTTTTTCGGAAAATCCGGAATATCGCGAATATATTCATTCAAATTCATGGTTCATTCTCTCCCTGTCTCATCGGATCTGCGTTCAGACGTATGCATCGGCGTTCCAGTCTTCCCTCGGGGTGCCGGCGGAGTTCAGCCGGAAAGTCTGTTGCGTTCGTTCTGAAGCCGTTCTTCAAGGCGCATGTAGGTCTGAAAATACCCTTCCAGCGCGGTCGGACAGAACTCCCGCACGCGAAACTTCTGGAACGATGATTCACCCAGCTTCTGAAACAACTCTTCCCGCTTCTGCGTAAAGCGTTCCGCCTGGGCCGCGCGGGGGTTGGCCTCCGTCTTTTTGCTGAAAAGGCTTTTGAGCTGCGCGAAAAAGCCGCTCCCCTGACCGCTCTGAGGCTTGGCTTCATCCGTGTATTTCTGAATCAGAAAATTCATTCGTAATATTTCATGGCCTATCGTCAGGAGCTCGGGAATTTTCAGATCGCCGGACTGGTACATTTCGAACACGACACGGCCCGACTCCTTGAGCAGCTCGGATACTTCCTTCTGGATATCGGTGACGGCGAAGTTGATTGCCGCCTTCTGGGATAGTCCGACCGCTTCATCCTTGCCTTTCCGGAAGAACCGGGAAACCGTTCCGGCCAGATCGCCACCGGCAGAGGCGGCTTCGCCCGTTTTTCCACCGGATGCGTGCGCGTCCTTCGCGGCTCCCTCGCCGGAAGACGGCGCGGTGGATTGTTCAGCGGCGGCCTGGCTGACGAGCGTTGTCGTCGGCGGCGCAGAGCCATGTTTTTCTTCGAGCAGCCGCAATGCGCGCACGGCTGTTCCCCTGAACGGCTCCTCGCCGGTCGTGGCGATATGCTTCAGAAATCCGTATGAGGTCTGGTCATGATAGTTGGCAAGGGCAACAAGAGCTTTGATGCGGATGTCGGAATTGGCATCGCGCGCTGCATCGATCAGCATCTGAATCGCTTCGCCCGCCTGAATGTGCGAGAGGGCGTAGATCGCACTTCCCTTCATCCAGTCTTCATGCGACTTGAGCATTTTGCGCAGAGTCGCGAACACTTTTTCCTCGCCGAACGACTGCAGCGCCTTCGCCGCCGATGCGCGAATGCGGTTATCGGGGTCTTCGAGAGCCGGAAAAAGCAGCGGGATCGCCTTCTCGGCCTTCAGAAACTCGAACGCCTCGATCGTATTCGAGCGGACCCGATTATCGGGATCGTTCAGAAACGGGCTGAGCAGCGACGCCTGTTCCTTCGACAGAAACTTCTTCAGGCAGCTGATCAGCGTCGCCTTCACAAAGTCGTTCTTTTCGGTCTTGAGCATGACGACAAGTTTTTCCCTGTATTCCGCCTTATCGGTGGCGGCGATGCTCATGACCGCCTTCAGGCGCTCTTCATACTCCTCTGATTCGAGGGACAGGTCGATGCTCTCTCTCGGGCCGGCGACGCGCCCCTCTTCGTCGTTCTGCTGGCGGATCTTGTCGAGAGCCCGCCGGGCAAAGAAGCGAACCGAGACGTTCTTGTCCCTGGTGGCCTGGCGCAGGACTGCAGCCACTTCTTTCCGTACCGCCGCATCGGCAATCTCAACCTTGAACAGGGTCATCGCAGACAGGGTCCGCAGATCGTCGTCAGGATTCGTCAGATCTTTCATCAGCCGCTTGAAGTTCAGCTCCATCGACACTCATCCTCCATAAACGCACCTTCCCGGCGCATCTCTGGTATCGGCACGCCTGTCCTCAGGACCTCCATGCCAGCGGTCCTCCCGCTGCAGCCGAATACGACGACGCATGCAAACAGGATCTGCCAGTCATTCGCTCGAATGGAGGAACAATGTGCCTACCATAGATCTTAGCAGAAACAATTTCAAGTCTCACGGATAATCAACGCCGCCCTGCGGCTTCTCCTGGAAGGGGAAGCGGCAGGGCGGCGTTTTTTCAGCAAAGATCAGTAGGCGCGGGCGACATAGATCTGTCGGGTGGCGGGTTTTCCACAGACCACGCAGGGACAGGCCGGAGGATCGTCGCGCAGACAGCGGATCGTGGCACCGACTTCGGCCTTGAACCTGTCTTCGCACTCCTGCGCGCCGCACCAGGAAACCTCGGCCATGCCGTGCTTCTCCTTGATGACGTCGACGAACTCGTCGAAGGTCTTCGCCGGGAAGGTCCTGCTGCGAAGAATTTCCTTCGCCTGGGCGTAGAGATTCTTCTGGATCTCGCCCATCAGGCGTTCGACCTCGACTTCGAAGGTTGCATCGGGAATGAAGGCTTTCTCGCCGGTGTCGCGGCGGACCAGGCAGGCCTGGCCTTTCTCCATATCCTTCTGGCCGATCTCGATGCGCAACGGCACGCCCATCATCTCATACTCGGAATACTTCCAGCCGGGCTTGAACCCGTCCCGGTCATCGAGGTGAACGCGGAAGCCCTTGTCGAGAAGCCGCTGACGCAGCTGACGCGCTTTTTCGAGCACGGGGGCGGCCTCTTTATAGACGATTGGAATTATAGCTGCCTGTATCGGTGCGATGCGGGGGGGAAGCCTCAGCCCCTTGTCGTCGCCGTGCGTCATGATGATGGCGCCGATGATGCGGGTCGACATGCCCCAGGAGGTCGTCCAGACATTCTTGCGATCACCGTCCGAATCGAGGAATTTGATATCGAACGCTTTCGCGAAGTTCTGGCCGAGGTCGTGCGACGTGCCTGACTGCAGCGCCTGTCCATCGGGCATCAGGGCTTCGATGGTAAACGTGTTCAGAGCGCCGGCGAATTTTTCCTTCTGGCTCTTTTCGCCGGTGACAAGCGCAACGGCCAGATCATCCTCGACGAAGCGGCGATACACGTCGAGCATGCGCGCCACTTCCTCCTTCGCCTCTTCGTGGGTGCGGTGCGCCGTGTGGCCTTCCTGCCAGAGGAACTCGGTGGTCCGCAGGAACGGGCGGGTCACCTTTTCCCAGCGCACGACGTTTGCCCACTGGTTGATCAACACGGGCAGATCGCGATAGCTCTCGATCCATTTCGCATACATGTGCCCGATAATGGCCTCCGAGGTCGGGCGAATGGCGAGCCGCTCTTCAAGCTTTTCTTTGCCACCCTGGGTGACCCAGGCCACTTCGGGCGCGAAGCCCTCGACATGCTCGGCTTCTTTTGTCAGGAAGCTCTCGGGAATGAGCATGGGGAAATACGCATTCTGGTGGCCGGTCTTTTTGAACTCTGCATCGAGCAGCCGCTGGATGCTCTCCCAGATCGCGTATCCATAGGGCCGGATGACCATGCAGCCTTTGACCGGCGAGTAGTCGGCCAGTTTCGCCTTGAGCACCACGTCGGTGTACCAGCGCGAAATATCCTGCGACTTGGGAGTGATTGCATCGAGTGTCTTGACGTCGGTCTTCTTGCCGTCGGTCTTCTTGTCGTTCATATCGATAAACAGCCTTTCTGGGAAAGAGTCATTTGGAAGCGCCTCATTATAAGAACCCGTCGAGAGGCTGTCAAGGAACCGATCAAAGCAGTTCTTCATCCGACGGTTTCACCCTCCTGCTTCGATGTTCCTTGACGAACCAGCTACTTTGCATTACACTATACCTAGGTTCACACGATAGCAGGAGGGAGGTGATACGCACATGCCAGACAGTTCAATTCTCAAAGAACAGAAAATACGCCAGTTCCGAAAAGGCATTCTGGAACTGGCCATCCTGAAGATCATCTCCGGCAGCGAGTGTTACGGCTACCACATCGTCGAAGCGCTGAAGGATCACAAGATATCCATCTCGGAAGGCACCATTTACCCGCTTCTCTCCCGCCTGAAAGACGAAGAGGCAATCTCATACCGCTGGGAGGAATCCACGAAGGGACCGCCTCGAAAATACTACGTCATCACGGAAAAGGGCCGGGAACTCTTGTCGCTCCTTCTTGACGAGTGGCGCTCGATCACTCACGGACTCGAAGAAATTCTGGGAGAATAAATCATGAAATATCTTCACGAAACGATTGAAATGACAGCGGAAGCGCGCACCGTGGCTGACTCTTTCTTCAAAACTCTCCAGTCAGATGCACAAAGGCGCGGGATTCAGGTACAGGCTGTCGAAGAGCTTTGCGACTCGCTCGAAGAGCACCTCGGCTTCGCCCTCCGCCGTGCGATGGATTCCGGACACCTGGTGCGTTGCGACGCGCAGGTTGTGATGGAACAGATCATGGCTCTCGGCTCCACCGATGAGTTGCTTGATGGGCTCACGAAAGCCCCCACCCCCGCGCAGGATCCTGTCGCAGTCACCGCGACTCCGCAGCCAAGGCCGCCATCAGAACAGGAGACCGCGGAGCGGGGCCAGGAGCAACGTCAGGAACCCTCCGGCAGTCAGACCTGGCGCACAAAATTCTGGAGAAAACCGCTGTGCCGTTCGAGCCGCGACCGATGGCTTCTCGGCGTCTGCGGCGGATTTGCCGAGTTCTTCGGCATCCCTTCTCTCCTGCTGCGCATCCTGTTCGTGTTTTCGGGAGTCGGCATCATTGTTTATCTGCTGCTCGGGCTGATGCTGCCCCGCGAGGAGGAACTCATTCCCGGGCAACCCGTGAAGGCTTCAAGCTGCCTGACCGGCACGATTGAATTCGGCTTCAAACTGACCATGCTGCTCCTCGTTTATCTCCCGATTGCCCTGGTCATGGGCGGAGTTGCCTTCGCAGGCCTGTCAAAGATCCTTTTCGAGCTGCATCTCAGCGGAATGCCGTCCGGCGACTCGTGGTGCTACTTCGTGGTCGGCCTTCCCGGAATCGTTTCCGGCATGTGCAATCTCGTGATCGGTCTCGCCTTCCTGAGCGTCACGATCCACTTCGCGATCGCCACACTCACCTCTTACGCGCTCTTCGGCCTGAATACGCGCAAGCTGTTCGCGTTCGCCGCCCTTGGCGGCATCCTGCTGCAGGGCGGCCTCTGGGGGCTGGCTCTCCAGCTGAATGACAGCCAGGCCAGAGACCGCCGCATCCACTCATTTCCCGCTGAGTCGGTCAGGGAAATATGCATCGATACCGGGGCACAACGGGTTCCGTTTCAGAACCTGCGCTTCGAAGTCGTGGGACAGCCGGAAACAGCAACGATTTCCGTTGAAATCATCCGGGAAGCATCCGGCCGCAGCATCGGCCACGCCGGTGAGGCGCTGAACGAAATCAATGCCCAGGCATCCATGCGCGATGGCCGGCTGACCGTCACGGCTGCTCTTCCCAACCCACGATGGTGGTTTTATCATTACCCCTCCCTGGAACTGCTCATTCGCGTTCCGTCAACGTTTCCCGTCTCCCTGCATTCCCAGGGAAAGTCCCGGAATGGCTTGCTCAAACTCCGCGAGCTGTCCGGGCAAGTCAGCATCGATGTCGATTCGCTCGGTATCGAAATGGATCAGGTGACGGCCTCAAACCTCGAGATCGTGACAAATTTCGGCTCCATCGAGGGACGGAATCTGGACATCGCAACCTGCTCGCTGCGAACAAGACTGGGCTCCATCGAACTGGAACGGGTCAGGTGCGGAAATGGCCATTTTGAGACGGATCTGGGTTCGATTGATCTGAGCCGGGTCTCGGGTCCGATCAGCCTGCAGACACGACTTGGGTCGATCGAGGTCGAAGAATATTCCGGCTCCCGACTCGATGCAAGAACCGATTCTGGTTCAATAGATGCATCTATTGATAAACTCGATCCGAGCGGCGAGATCAGGCTGGAAACCAGGATGGGCTCTGTCGATCTGCATCTTCCCGGATTGCTGCGGCCGAATCTGAAGCTCGATACGAAAATGGGGCATATCGAAAACGCCTTCGCTTCTGTTTCCCCTGCTTCAGACGCCCCCCGCATCACGGCTGTCACATCCATGGGATCAATCGAAGTGTCACGGACAGAGCATGGTGATGATGATGACGAGGAGCCGGTTCAGGCCGAAGAATCCGCGAAGATGAAAAGTTCTGACACCCGTTCCATCGGCAACTGACAGAAGACAGGAACGCCGAAATGAACGGCGTCACGTTATAAAGCATTAGATTTATATGGCAGCCGGCGGGACCAACCCCGCCGACAGAAAGAAGTTGTCCGAAGGCTACGGCCTGTTAGGCTCTGAACACCGCATGCTTACGATAATTTCGTTTTTGCTGTATTGAATTTACCAAATTGAAAGGAGGTTAGCACACGAACATCTACCTGTTTTACATCTTTTTTGGTTCTTCAAGTTGACGATTTACGAAAGGAAAATTATGAAAAAAGTGATTCTGATTCTGGCAGCTTCTCTTTTGATTTCTCCAGTTATATTTGCTGAAGAGAAAAAGGTTGATCCTCAAAACGCTTCCCAAACAATCTCTGAAAATGCGGGAAAACCCGATAAAATCGATTTGCCATTCGTTGATGATCCCGATATTGTTGGTGAATGGAAAAGCATAGATTTTGTTAATGAGATCTCTGAATTCAAGCCAGGTGAGAAGCAGTGGAAAGAAGACCTTTATTTAAAAGAAATGATATTCGAAAAGGAGGGCAAAACGTTTAAACCATTTTGGACCTGGACAAAAAACGTAATAATTCATAGTGGCGATAAAACTGCAAGCAAATATGAAATTAAAGAAATTAATGGTGGAAAATATATGTTTTTCGAATGGAAAAGTGGAGATGTTATCCTAAGGGGCATGAAACCCAGATATTATGTTTTGAAAAAAGAAGATGCAAAATAGCCTCATCGGGTAAAGGGGGGCTTTTCGCTCCCCTTCCCGCACCTCCCTGGTGCGGATTTCCACCAAGCGGTTTTCAGGAGTTCTCAGGCCTTGACCGGATAGTGAATGTTCACCCCCTTGGGACTCGAATTCATGCAGAGGGCTCACAAACACTCACTCCACACGTTCATGCCCATGCCGGGTGTACACTCTACGATTGAGCGGACCGCTCAATCGGCGCGTTGGGCAAAAATACTTCCGAAGGAGCTTCTTGTGAAAAAGTGCCTAGTCCCACTTTGTCTTTTCTTCTTTTCAATCCTGCTTTCCGCATTCGGAAATGAAGTTCCCAAAACTCAAGTTTTGGAAAGAGTATTTTCCGATCAAATTCTCAAAAGCATCAAGAAATTTGCTCAATGTGAAGCCACGTTACAAATTCTCGAATGTGAAATTACCCCTTTTGCGGAATTTAAAAGATATATATATGACCCTGAATTTATTATCACAGTAGATCGGTCCGATTTTCATATTCCAATTTATATTACGTTTCCAATGCCTTTGATTAATACTTTGCTGGATAGGCATTTGTTAAGATACGATGTTGATGGCGAGTCCTTCAGGCTGCTCAATTCAAGAGAAAAAAGGATAATGAGAGTTTTCGTTGAAGACATTCTCAATAATGCTGCCAGGCAGCTGAAATTAAGAAGGAATTATTTTGGAATATCCCAAATCACTTTCCATCCACAATTCTTGAATCGAACGAATGATACTGAAGAAATGATTTCATTTCTTTTTGAAATTCGGATTCCAGGTGAAAAATGGGGTGTCGCATTTGGGTATCCCAAAAAATGAGTCCGAATTTTGTTCACCCCCAGTTCCGCTCATCGCTGGCGATGGGCAGAGACAGGCTGAAGGAGATCGTCGAAACGATCAAAAGCCCGACAAAGGCGTGAAAAAAGCCCGGTGAAGCCAACCACTTCATCGGGCTTTTTGTTTTTGCTTCCGGCACGGAGCGACCGGGGAGGGTTCAATCAGCTGCCGCCGGAACCTGGTTTCTTCGGCAGAGGCGGATTGAACGGCATTCCGGCCGGTCGGGGCGAGAACGGCCGCGGGACAGCGGGCTTCTGCGCCGGAGCCGGAGACGGAGACGGCTTCGCAGGGTGGGCCGGAGGAGCCGCAGGCGCCGAAAACGGCGCGTGCGGGAATGGAGAGGGTGAAGCGACCGGTTCGTTCGGAGCCGGGGGAGATTCCGGTTCGTCCAGGTCGGGCATGGAAGGCAACCCGATGCCGCCCTGGTCCGCAAACGCCGACGGGTCGAACGCCGGAGTCTGATTTTTCTCTTCATCGGACGGCATCATGCCCGCAATAGGCAGTTCATCGAGGAAACCCAGCTTCGGCTCACCGGCTCCCTGGTCATCCGCAAAACCGGGTTCCGGCTCCGGCTCGGATTCCGATTCCGATTCCGGTTCCGGTTCCGATTCCGGCTCAGAAGCCGGTTGAGGGACATTCTGTTCGCTCGGGGCGGAAAGCTGTTCCCGGATCTTGTCCAGAAGCGACTCTGCCATTGCCCGGAGTTTTTCACCCGGCTGCGCCTGCCGCATGATATCCATCAGCAGCGTTTCCGCTCTCATATAGTTTTGCAAATGGAAACAGGACATGGAAAGATGGAAGTTCGTCTCGAGATCCGTCGGATCGCTCTTGAACACCGTCTCCAGGACCGTTCGGGCATCCTGATACCGTTTCATGAAGATATAGGAGGTGCCCAGCTCGCGCATCATCTTCACTCCGATCTTATCGAGAGGTCCTTCGATGCCGGCCGTCAGCTTTTCATACAGCCTTGCGACATTCGGCCAGTCTCGCTGCTGCTTGTAGATCCGGGCGAGCGTATGCATCGCCTTGCGGTTGTCGGGCTCCGACTCGAGATACAGGGACAGCGACTCGCGCGCAGCATCGAACTCTTTTTCCCCGAATGCCATCATGCCGAGGTAGTAGTGGGCCTTTGCGAGATCGGGGTGATCGACCAGCGTTTCCCGGAAAGCGACGCGCGCCTTTTTATATTTCCCAAGATTGTAAAGTTTGACGCCGGCACTGAACGAGGCCGGAACGCGTGTTTTCGGCCTTCGGGCAGGCTCCTCGGCACCGGTTTCAGCCTCTTCCGCGGGCGGAACGGGCACGCCTTCTGCCAGACCGTCTCCCTTCGGGGGCTCCGCCAGGGGCACTCCGGGCTGAATTTCGCCGGATACAGCCGGGACGACGGGCTGAGCCGCCTGCAGGTCTTCCATGACCGGCATGATCGGGACTCTGGACAGCTCGTCAACCAGGGCCGGAGGCATTTTTTCGCCCATCCCCAGCACGTCGAGGCAGCCTTCAAGCGCGTTCAGGAACATGTCGTTGGTCGGCGGCTTCTTGACCTGCACGGCTTTCTCGAGAACGGAGTCGAACAACTCCACGCCGCCCATGCCGAAATGGGTGGTGACATACGTCGAAAAGATTTTGGGGTCTCTCGAATTGATCTGCGGAGCAAGAGCCTGCAGGCCCTTGAGGCCATAGATCGCTCCGACGGCGCGGATCACAGCTGAAACGACCTGGTGGCGCGGGTCTTTCACCCGCTGCCGGATCAGCCGCACGCCCTCGTCATCCGGGTGTCTGGCAAAAAATTCTATACAGGCAACAATATTTGGATACGACGTTTCCAGCTTGAACTGGCGCACGACGGGCTGTTTCGGGAATTCAGGGAAGCCGGCCGCCATTTCGACGGCGAATTTCCGAATCCACTTGTTGTGATCGGTGATGGCGCGTTCAACCTGGCTTCGCACGAAGTCGGGCGGGAACTTCCTGAGCGACAGCACCATGCGCCGCCGCACATCGTCAGACTGGTCTACGATGAGCTTCGCTGCAAGTTCCTCATTCCCGGCCGGCGAAATCTGACCAAGAATATAGGCTGCGCTGCGCCTGAGCTGAACGTCGCTGGAATCGACCATCTGGACGATCTCCGGCCGCACCAGTTCCGTCTGTGCACGCGCAAGCGCCAGAATGGTGTTGGCGCGAATGCGGTTGTTCGGGTCATGCAGATACGGCATGATGCGTGCCTGGATTTCACGATGCGGAAGCTCCAGTTCGCCGATGGCCTCGATCGAGTTGGCCTTCAGACGCGCGTCCTTGCCTTTCAGGCCCTCGTCGAAAATATTCACCAGCGTAATGCTGTGGAACATCGAAAGGAATGAAACCATCTGCGCCTTCCGGCGCAGGTCGCCGTCTTTGGCGAACTGCTCGGCAAGGAACGGAATCGATTCGTGTTCCTTCATCCGGCACAGGATGCGAAGAATAGTCATCGATATCCATTCGTCGCGGTCGGAGATATAGCGGCACAGCGCCAGGGCCGATTCGCGCCCGCCATGGGCGAACAGGCTGTTTGCCGCCTGGAATCGCACATGGCGGTCCTCATCCCCCAGCAGCTCTTTCAGGCAGTCGGCCCCGGCGGGCGATCTGAAGCCGGCCAGCACATCGGCGATGATATCCCGGTTGCAGGCCCGCTTTTCATGGACTCTTCCGATGAGCTGCGCGAGAGCCTCCTCGCCGCCGACCTCGGCAACCGCCTGGATCGACTCCTCGAGATCGGGATAGGCATTGAAAAAGCCCAGCACGGCCTTTCCGCTTCCCGAAGCGTGCGTTTTCGCAATGGCAAGAGCCGCATGGGCCCGGATGGAAAGCGGCAGATCGCCCGTGAGCAACGGCACGAGCCGCGTTGCCGCGCGTTCCTGCATTTTCTGAATCTTGTCAACGGCGAGTTCGTTCATTCCACGATCTCCTGCAGCATCGCCCGCACCAGTTCCTGGTTGGCGGTTTCATCCCGCAACAGCCGCGTGAGCGAATCCTTGAGCGTCACGCAGCCCTCCCGGCGCGCCATGAGCATGGTCGAGGCAAGCTGTGCATACTTTTTGTCACGAATCAGCGTGCGAATCGCGGGGTTCGCGATGAGCAGCTCGTATGCCACGCTTGCGCGCTGCTGAGGCGAAACGCGCGGAATCAGCAGCTGTGAGAATATCCCGATCAGGTTCATCGAAACCTGCAACCGCACTTCATCATGCTTGTCGACCGGGAAGAAACTGACGATGCGCTCGATCGTCGGCACGGCGCCGATCGTCGGCAGCGTTGAAAGCACGAAGTGGCCGGTTTCAGAAGCGACGAGCGCCATCTCAACCGTTTTCTGATCGCGCATTTCGCCGATCATCATCACGTCCGGATCCTCGCGCAGAGCGTTCGTCAGGGCATCCTGATACGTCGGAATGCTGGTCCCGACCTCGATCTGCGTGAAAATCGACTGCACGCGCGAGAAGATGAACTCGATGGGGTTTTCCATCGTGATGATATGCCTGGCGAACCGCTTGTTGATCGCCTGGACCATCGCGGCCATCGTGTGCGACTTGCCACTGCCGGAAGGCCCGGTGACGAGGAACAGGCCGCGCGGTTTGAGCGCCTGGGTCTCGAGTTCTTCAGGCAGTGCAAGTTCCTTGATCGTCGGAACGGCGTTGGTGATGAACCGGAACGAACCGGCATATCCCTCGCGCTGCTGGAAAACATAGAACCGGATTCTGGCCTTGCGTTTATACGGATACATCGAGTAACACTCGAACCTGCCGTGAAGCGATTCCTGGCGGCTGATATCGATGATCGGCAGGAACAGATCATACATTTCCTGCGGCGCAAGGGCGTCTTCTTCAGAAACGACCAGATGCCCGTTCATCCTGTATGCCGGCGGCGAACCCGGCTTGAGCGTCAGATCGCTTGCTCCCAGCTCGATCGCCTGATCGAAATACGTGAAGATCTTCGGTTTCATTGCTGCGGCCCCTCCGGAACGACCGAGATTCCGGCCTGTTCAACCATCTTTTTGACGACCGACTGATTGCTTGCGCGCATCATCGCCTCCGGAAGCGCGATTTTTTCCGAGATCACCAGCTGGGCAAGAGCCTGATCGAGCGTGCACATGCCCGAATCACCGCCCGACTCCTGATACGACTGGATCAGGTGAATCCGGCTCTCGGCGATCAGCGACCGGATCATCTGCAGCCCCATCAGGATCTCGAACGCCGCGACGCGGCCTTTTCCGACCTTGCGCGGAATGAGCGTCTGGGTGATGATGCCGAGCAGGGTCGTCGAAAGCCTGCCGAGCACCTGCGCATGCTGCGTCTGCGGAAACAGATTGACGAACCGGTCGATGGCCTGCATGGCCGTGTTGCTGTGGAGCGTCGCAAAGACAAGCTTGCCTGACTCGGCGGCGGTGAGGGTCATGTTGACCGCCTCGGGGTCGCGCAGCTCGCCGACCATGATCACATCGGCATCCGTCTGCATGGCGCCGCGAATTCCCTCGTCAAACGTGCGGCAGTCGACTCCCACCTGGCGCTGGCTCACCATGCCGATGCCGTCGCCGAAGATATACTCGATCGGATCCTCGATCGTGATGACGCTCTTGATTTTGTGCGCCACGATATGCGTGATAAACGTCGAAAGCGTCGTCGATTTGCCGGCACCGGTGGAGCCGGTGACCAGAATCAGGCCGAACGGCCGTTCGATCATCCCCCGCGCGGCTTTCGGCAGCCCGATATCGTCAAACGTCAGCTGCAGAAACGGGATGACCCGGAAAACCGCGCTGCCGCCGTTGTAATCATGAAAGAGATTCACGCGAAACCGGGCATTCGCGAAACTATAGCCGAGATCGAGTTTTCTGTGCTCTACAAATTTGATGAGCTGATAATCGTCAAGAATAGCTTCGAGCATATTTTCGTAATCGGCATGGTCGATCTCCTTCATCTTGAGCGGCAGCATGCTGCCGTCGATGCGGAGAATCGGCGGATACCCGACTTTGAAATGAAGATCAGACGCGCCGCGCTCGGTACACATTTTGAGTAATTCGAAGATCATGTGCGGATCCTCCCTGGAATATCCCACTCAATCTGACAATCATACACTGACCATCGACGACTGCCAACAATATTCGAACCCACGGGTGGCAGGAAGGTGAAACTTCGTGGTATGATCGCTCCGCCGCCTTTTCGACTGCCGCGGCAACAGATAACCATGATCGAACTTCAGAACGTAACGAAGATTTATTCGAACGGCGTCAGAGCACTGAACAACGTCTCGTTGTCCGTGCCGCGCGGCGATTTCGTCTTTCTGGTCGGCCCCAGCGGCGCCGGCAAGAGCACGTTTCTGCGCCTGCTTTTCCGGGAAGAACTCCCGACCGAAGGCCACGTGCTCGTTGACGGCAAGGACATCACGGACATGTCCGACTCGCGCGTGCCGTTCCTCAGGCGCAACATGGGCATCGTTCTCCAGGACTTTCAACTGCTGCACCGGCGAACCGTTTCCGAGAATGTCGCGTTCGGCCTCCGGGTCCTCGGCACGCCGGACAACATCATTCAGGCACGCGTCCAGGAGGCGCTCGAGCAAGTCGGCCTTTCCCACAAGCGACGCATGTTTCCCGACGAACTCTCCGGCGGCGAGCAGCAGCGCGTCTGCATTGCGCGCGCCCTCGTGAATAATCCGCTGATTCTCATCACCGACGAACCGACAGGCAACCTTGATCCGATGATCTCTTTCGAGATCATGCAGCTTTTCCTCGAGATCAACACCCGCGGCACGACGATCATCATGGCGACCCACAACCACAACCTCGTCAACAAGCTGAGAAAGCGGGTTGTGGCACTCGTCGAAGGCCGCATCATCAAAGACGAAGCCGGCGGAACCTATGCCTATGAATGACGAATGCGCCCATTGCGTGGAGACGGCCTGATGCTCTCCTCTCTGTCTTTTTTCTTTACGGAAGCCGTCACCAACTGCCGGCGCGCCGGCATGATGACGTTCATCACCGTTTCGACCATCGCCGTGACGCTGATGCTGATGGGCACGTTTCTGCTCGCCGCCGTGACGACCGAAGGGTTTCTCCACCGCCTCCAGCAGGAAGCGCTGGTGACGGCCTTTCTGCCCCCCACCACGCCCCGGGATCAGGTGAATGCCCTCAAACTGCGCCTGACGCAGATGGACGAAGTCGAACAGGCGGAAATCATCTGGCCGGAAGCGGCCATGCGTGAGCTGTTCACCGATTCGTCCGACCGCGAACTCCTGCAGCTCGGCCTGGGAAGCGAGTCCAATCCCCTCCCGCCGACGATCCGCATCAAAATGCGCGGCAGTCACGACCTTCAGCCCCTGCTCGCCAGGCTCAAAGGGCTGTCGCCGATTGAAAGCGTCAGCTACGGGGAAGAGGCGTATCGCCAGTTTCAGGGGCTTTCCGAGCTTCTGTGGCTGGGCAGTCTGCTTGTGATCATCCTTCTGGGCCTCGCATCCCTCTTCATCGTCTACAACACCGTCCGGCTGACTCTGTACATGCGGCGCGAAGAGATCGTCATCATGAAACTCGTCGGCGCCACCAACTGGTTCATCCGCTGGCCGTTCATCATCGAAGGGTTCATCCAGGGCGTCGCGGGATCTCTTCTGGCCTCGATCCTCCTGATGCTGAGCTACAAGTTCATCCTTGCCCGGCTTGCCGTCCTGGTGCCGTTCTTCGCGATCCAGGTCGGATTCGCGCATCTTCTCAAACTTTCGATCAAGCTGCTGATGATGGGTGTCGTTCTGGGGATATCAGGCAGTCTGCTGTCGCTGCGTGATCTGAACTCCTTCAGCCGCGAATCCTCATGAGCCGCACCACATCAGCGGCAGCCGTCTTCCTGCTGCTGCTCGGCTTTTCAGCCGCTCCTTCTGCCTCATTCGCCGCCGGCGTCGAGCCTGAGCGCGTCGAACGCGAGCGCAACCGCCTGGACTCCCTGAAATCCGAACTCGATTCGGTACGACTCCAGATCGAGTATCTCGATGTGAAGGTCCGCGACACACGCGGCCACGTGCGCCGTCTCGAAGGGAAAATCGAAAAGCAGCAGGAGCGCATCTCCCAGCTCCAGACAAGCCTTGATGCGATAGCCACCGAATCCGAACAGATCAACGGCCAGGTCGCGTCCCTTCAGGAAACCATGGAGGCGGGCCGCGACCGGATGAACGAGATCCGCGCCCGGTTCCGCAGCCGGCTCACTCACCTCCACCGGGTCCGCCAGAGCACCCTCTTTTCGAGCATCTTTACGGCACGTGACCTGACGACGTTCATAAGCCGTTCCGAGATGGTTCGTCACCTGCTTCAAAGCGACCGGGCGCTGCTCGGGGAATTGAACGTGCGACGCGAGCAGCTTGAACGCGATGCGGCCACCCTCCGGGAAAAACAGGCGCGGCTCGAGGAACTCGCGGCGCAAACGCGTAAAAGCCGCGAAGCAATCGTTGTCGAAGGCAGCTCGCTTTCAGCCATGCTTCAGACGCTGCTTCTCGAACGCAAGGTTTTCCTGGCCCGCCAGGAAAAGCTCAGAAAAAGCCGCGGAGAGCTCGAGCGCGAGATGGTCAGGGCCGAGAACATCCGGTCACAGAACCCATCGGCCATCGATCAGGCCCTCGATGCCGCGCCCCTTCCGCAAAGCGCCAGACTGGGCCGCCAGGTCCCGCCACCGCCCGCGTTCGTCGCTCCGCAACAGGATGTTCCAGCCGTCGATGCACCCGCGTCTTCGGCTCCGAGCCGCTTCCGCTGGCCGCTTCGCAATGTCGAAGGACTGAGTTTCGAAACCACCGGCGGCTCGTCTCCGCCCGCCCTGGAACTCGTCATCAACGGAGAAACCGAAGTCCTCGCCGCCGGACGCGGAAAAGTCCTGTTCAAAGGGCCGGTGGGGCAGTTCGGCAATATCGCCATTCTGGGCCACAAAAACGGTTTTTCGACCGTGTATGGCCGTCTTGACGACGTCTGGGTCGGACTCGGCGAAGTGGTCGAGTCGGGCGACGTGATCGGCCGTATTTTCGGGGCCAGACAGAACCGTCTCCACTTCGAGATCCGACTCGCCGGCAAGAATGCCGACCCGCTGGTGCACCTTCCGAAAATCCGCTGAATCCGGGTGTCGTGTTCGATGGGCACCCGGCCCAAGTGCGGATACCGGGACATCGGGCGCGGACATCCCGCCCCCCCTTTTTCAAAATCTTTCCCTGTCGCCCCGCATATGATAAACTTATCAAGCCTTGTCTTTGGCAGGGCGATGTGTTGTTGCACGGAAATCGAAGGAGCCGCTCATGAATCGTCCATCAAACCGTCACCTTTTCTTCACTCTGCCAGTCATCGGCCTGTTGATCGTCCTTCTCGCAGGCGTCGCTGGCGCAACGTCGACCAACATCACCTACTTCAAGTCGGTCGACCTCATACGCAAGGTGATGGAGCTCATCAAGTCGGATTACGTCGATGAGAACATCGATGAGCAGAAGCTGATCTACGGAGCCATCGAAGGCATGCTCGGAACCCTCGACGATCCGTATACGCGGTTCATGGAGCCCAAGGCGTTCAAGGAAATGCAGACAGAGACCCAGGGCGAGTTCGGCGGCCTCGGCATCGTCATTACCGTGAAGAACAAGGTTCTGACGGTCATCTCCCCGATCGAGGATACTCCGGCTTTCCGCGCGGGCATCAAGGCCGGCGACATGATCATCAAAATCGACGGGAAAGACGTCGCGGATATCGCTCTGCATGATGCCGTGAAGCTGCTTCGCGGTCCCGAAGGAACGAAAGTCACGATCAATGTCTTCCGCGAGGGTGACAAAGAAGCCAAGGATTACACGCTGATCCGTGAAGTCATCAAGATTCCCAGCATCAAGTTCTGGGTCATCAAGCCGAATATCGGCTACATCCGCCTCACGCAGTTCATCCAGACCTCGGCCGAGGATCTCGAGAAAGCGATGATCGCGCTCGAAAAAGAGAAGGTCACGTCGATCATTCTCGATTTGCGCAACAACCCGGGCGGCCTGCTGACGGCTGCGGTAGAAGTCGGCCGCAAGTTCATTCCCAAGGGCGATATCGTTTCCATCAAGAGCCGTGACGGCGAGAAGAGCACCTACAGTTCGTTCTTCCAGTCCCATCCGCTTCTCCCGCTCGTGGTGCTGGTCAACGAAGGGTCCGCCTCGGCTTCGGAAATCGTCGCCGGCGCCATCAAGGATAACAAGCGCGGTCTGCTCGTCGGACGCAAGAGTTTCGGCAAGGGTTCCGTTCAGACCGTCATTTCGCTCAACGACGGCTCCGCCATGGCGCTGACAACGGCGCTCTACTACACCCCGTCGGGCGTCAACATCCACAAAAAAGGGATAGAGCCGGATATCAATGTCGAGCTTCCGAAGCTGACCGATGCCGATCGCGACGAGATCACCAAGACGATCGAAGCCGAAGAGAAGCAGCAGAAGCTGGCCGAGAATGCCACACAGCCAGCGGAACTTGCCAGCGGAACACCTCTTGCCAGCACGACCACCGCCGTGGCTTCTCTCAGCGGGTTTATCGAACCGGCCGACAGCCTTTCCAAGGGCAGCATTCAGTATTACGTGATAAACCGGTATGATACCCAGCTTCAGAGAGCTGTAGACGTGCTGAAATCCGCCGAGATCTTCGGCGGACTCAAACAGTGAGCCCATGACAGGAATGAGTCCATTTCGACATCGCGTCACGTCGGCCGCGCATCACGCGCGGCAGGGCGT
>CAZQYQ010000056.1:0-19358 GCA_964597625.1 uncultured bacterium | reverse complement strand
CAGAGGACTTGCACCTCCTAGGAAGTGCGCCCTGCCGGGCGCACGCATAAAAAAAGGCCCCCTATTCGGGGGCCTTCTGAATATCTAAACGATATTACATCTTGGAAACGTTGATCGCCTGGGGACCCTTGGGGCCGCTTTCGATCTCGAACTGAACGGCTTGCCCTTCGGTCAGGGTCTTGAAGCCGGTTCCGGTGATCGACCGGTGATGAACGAATGCATCTTTTTCACCATTCTCGCGAGCGATGAATCCGTAACCCTTAGCTTCATTGAACCACTTAACTGTACCATGTTCCATTTGGGAACCTCCTGAATAACTACTCCGAACCGACACCCTCAGCAAGGTTCCACAATGGACCGCACTCGGAACACCACTACAGAGCAACTTACGCGGATGAATCTATCGAAGTGATCCTATAATAGCACAGAGCTGCCATAAAAGCCAGAAAATATATTTAATTCAATTTTCCCTGGGAAAAGCAACGCGGGCATATTCCCGCAAAGCGAGATCCAGTCCGGCCTTAGCCCAGTTCAGCGGCGTGATCGGAGAAGGTACGGATATTCGTCGTCCTGCCAGAATAACGGTATTGATACTCTCGGGAGTCTGCCAGGGGCGCACCGGTTGCCCATCAGCAGCCAGGGCAGAGCCGGTGATCTGGCCCAGAGCCCGCTTGAGATGGATGGCGGCACGGTGGAGATCCTGCTGCCGCAGGCGCTGGTCGGCGGTATTCTCAGCCAGATACAGCCGTGCCAGAGCGCAGAGGCTGTCGAAGAACCACTGTGCCTCGGTATGGGGAAGAAGCTGCGACAGGCGCCATCGGAACGCCGCATCCGACGAGGTATCGCCGGTCAGCGACGACTGGCCGGGCTCGGCCGGAGCCGGAGGGCGGATCCAGAAGTTGCCCGCCTGGTAGCTGTCGAGATCGTAGCGCAGGATGCCTGCCGGCCGTTCCAGGGTCTGGACGATCCGCAGCACGGCCCGTCTCTCTGATTCCGTCAGCCCTTCCAGAGGTGAAGGCTGGATCAACACCAGCAGGGCCGCGTCAGCCTGCCGGAAACGGATGTCGCGAGAATCATAATCAGGCGACTCTCCGCCGAGCGCGAGCTGATGCTTCACGCGCAGCAGGCCTCTCTCGATGAGACCGGCCAGCCGTGACGGGGCCCACACGGCAAGCAGTTCGCTTCCGGTTTTCCCCAGGCGGGCGCGGAAGGCATCTCCGAAAGCGCGAGCCGGGCCGTTCTTCGCCGCCAGCAGATTCCGCCACACCTGGAGTGACCGGGTAGCCAAAGCGATGCTGCTGGTGTTTCGCCGGGGCAGTTCTTCCCAGGCACCCGCATCTTCGTATGTGTCAAAGGAAATCCGATCGAGGAACCGGGGGTACAGAGCCAGAATTTCGAACCGCCCGGCAGTCAGATCGTCGGGAGTCAGCAGTCCGGCCGCCGCCGCATCGCCCAGCGCGGCGAAGAACAGGCCATGCGCATCGATCTGGCGATGGTTCCAGGTTTCTGGCCGCCCGTTCACCATCACGTCATCCAGGCGGGGAGATCGGCCGTTGAAGCGGATGTGCGGCATGGCCATCTGATCGAGAGCGAGAGTCGGATCGGCAATGATCTTCCTGAACCGGTCGACCTGGGTCGGCGTGGCATAATAATCCCACAGGGCCAGCAGGAGCCGCCGGGCATCGGCCTGGCGTCCGGCATCACGGACCAACGCATAGTACACCCAGACATTGTCGCGAACCCAGATGGCATCGTAGTTGGTGGCATCTGCCTCGCCTTCCGCGGTGCGGGTGGCGGCAGGGGCGAATCCCCGCGGGGTCAGCTCGATCCGCAGATGGGGCGCAAGCGCGGCGCGGATTTCCGCCACCAGGGCCGCATCCAGCGGGCGGGCCACCCAGCTGGCCACGGTGTCGTTGAAAACGGTGATGAACACCCCCTCGGGGGCCAGGATTTCCCGGCCTGGAGCAGGAGCATCAAGGACCGCACGGCGAAGGGCCAGGGCGCCCAGAGCATTTTCCGGTTCGCCGGCAACCCCAGGCATCGAAAGAACCATGCAGAGCAGGGTCAGAGCGGGTATCACAAGCATGCTTCGTTTTGCGCAGAACCGTGTAACCATCATGACAAGACACCTCCAGGCAACCGCGTGAAATCGGGAACCGCCTTCCAGAATACCATTGTTTTCCACCGGCATGGCGGTGTACACTTCAGCCCCTGATTTGAGTTTCCGCGGAGGAAATGACATGAAGCGATTGTTCGGACTGGTCGCAGGGTTCTGCTTTCTGGCCCTGTCCCCCGCCCAGGCTCTGTTCTGCCTGAACTGCGGAGCCGAGCTGCCCGATCGCAGCAAGTTCTGCAATGCATGCGGTGTCGCCCAAAGCACGGCCGTTCAGCCGTCAGAGAGCCGGTCCTGGGTGGCGCTGCCCAAGGATCGGCCCGCACCGGCGGCCGGCGTGCTTTCCCACCAGCAGTTCATCCGGCTGATACGGCCCCTCGAAGCCAGTGAACCCGAGCTGCGCATTTCCAATCTGCAATCGCCTCAGATTCCGCCGCTCCTGCAGCGAACGCTGATCCCCGGATGCGACACGCTCAAACGGAACCTGTCACGCCGGCAGATCACCCTGTCACGGCCCCAGGCCAGATTGTTATCACTCTACAACGAACGTTATTCAACCATTCTGACATGGGCGACGACGCTGGGAAGCGAGCGGGAACTGATCTTTCCCAGAATCTGTCAGCTGGCCTGTCTGCAGGCTCATCTGCAGGCATTTCCCGATGATGCGGGGCTTGCGGCCGTCGAGGCCATCGATGCCGTTTTCGCAAAAGAACAGCAGAACCTGATGGAACGGAATGAGATGATGAACGACAAGGCGGGATTCGAAAATCCCGGAGTCGCTTACCAGATCAGGCGTCCCGAACAGAAAGGCACCTCGGACCCGTTCAGGTTCTCCCTGCTGATAAGCAGTTCCGGCCGAAAGATCGGTGACCGGATGCAGGTGTTCGACCAGTCCGGCACGCCGCTCGGACGTCTGGAGTTCGTCGAGGAGAAAGAAGGCATCCGCCATTACGCCGGAACCATGTCCCGAAAGCAGTTTGCCTCTCCGACCTCCCGGCAGATCCAGGTGAAATACGTCGTAAAATCGACGTTTTCCACCTCCTGGAAAAAAGAGAACCTGCGGCTGCTCCTGCTTTCCTGTCTCCGCCCCGGCGACTCCACCGGGTTCGAATATGAAGCCTTCCACGGCACAACCCCGGAAGCTCCACGCATGCGGTTTCTGCAGAGCATAGACAAATACTGAATCCTCTCTTGTTCTCCAGGCTCTGATCAGATAGGCCGGAAAAGCTCAAGGAGGTCATATGACCGGGAATCTGGAACTCATCGAACAGCCGGGAAAAAAGCCGGCCTCTCTCTCCCTTCTGTGCCTCGGCTTCTTCCTCATCTTCGGCCTGGGAAGCCTCGTTTCCGCCTATTTCACTCTCTGGGAACCCTATTCCCGCTGGCGGAGCGCCCAGACCTGGCAGACCGTTCCCTGCAGAATCATCACAAGCGAAGTACGTTCCCGCTCGGAGCTCAACAATGATGACTGGGTGGAGATCTATTCGCCACATGTCCGGTATGCATACGAGTGGAACGGAATCTCGAGCGAATCATCCATCATCGGAATCACCGGATTCCGGTCCGTTTCCTCCACCGATCGGGAAGAATGGGCAAGGGTGGTGGCACGATATCCGCTCGGCGCATCATGCACGTGTTTCGTGAACCCCGGGAATCCCGCACAGACGGCACTGGACATCCGGTTTCAAACCACGGATTTTCTGATCGGGATCGGCATGAGCGGAGTGTTTCTGCTGGTCGGCCTCCTGTTTTTCTTCATCGGCCGCAAACTCACCTGAGCCCCGTCGTTCAGCGGCTTGTCGGAGAAGCGGTCGGCAGAGCTGCCGGGAGCAGAGTCGTCAGGTCCATCAGCCGGACAGGTTCCTGATCGGCCCGCCATTCGAGCCGGCCGATGTAGGCCGTTGCGAGATGAAGTCGCGAGTCGGTCGAGAGAGTGACCTCGGCTTTCAGAGGGCCGACCAGGCCGATCTCACCGTTCGGGCCGGCAATCCGCACAAGCACCTCGACCCGTTCAAAATTCTGGGCACGAATGGTTCCGACCCGAATCGGCAGAAGGTCGACAAAATGGCTGAGGCTCTGATATCCGGAAATCACTTCGATGGCGGCAACACAGCTTCCCGTTTCGGAGGCCCGTTTCTGAAGCAGGGCGTAGGCATCTGACGCAGGCCCAGCCGGCTCGAGCATGGGAACGACGGGGATCCCGTTATGTCCGGAATTATATATATCGAATATTATTGTTTCACGCGGCATTTCGGAGGTTTGCGCAAGGATGCCGCAGCTCTTGGATGCACCCTGTTGAGGAGCATTTTGAAACACCCAGGAGTACGTCGCAGCATCGACTTCGAGCAGCAGCACGGAAGAAGCCGTCTGAAGCCAGGGAATGGCCACCGAGGCTGATGCGAGATGCTGCGGCAGCCGTCGGAACAGCTCCCCCATCGCCAGCCTGGGCAGTCGATCCGTCTCTTCCTCCAGGCCCGTCAGGGACCATTGATGGGAAAAGGAGTTACACGCCCACATCGTCGAAGAACCGATCAACAGGGCAATGAAAAGGCTCAGAATCGGATGCAACGGATGTTTGTGCAACATGATTAAAATCCGGTGATGGTGTGGTCCGGGAGGAGGAGCTTGCACACGCAATTTTCCCGGACCCAGGCTTCCTGCGGTCTGTTGTTGAGATACCGCCGCAACTGCAGGATGACTTCCACGATCGTTCCATCGACTGTCTGTCGGGTGTTGATTCTCATCAATTCGACATCCTGCAGCTGCTCAACGAACTCGACGTTCGAATCATCCGGCTCGAAGCGCCCTCCGATCGGCATAGACTTCTGCGCCGCAACGGGAGAATTATAGACAGCATCGCTCGTGGTCCGCCGGAGGGTCAGAACACGATTCTGGCACAGCAGGCTGATTCCGGACCATTTTCCCAGGGTTTCGGAAATATTGAGATTCGCCTGAGCAGCCGTGTATGGTTTGGTGATGGAAAACCACATCACGCCCGTCGGAGCGGCAGGGTTGCAGCCCGCCTCCGTATTCCACCAGAGCCTGTTGATGAATACCGGCATCTGTTCCGGATTTCCCGCATCCCCGCCCGGACGGATCTGAACGGCATAGTTGGCCTTCTCGAGATTTTCCTTCAGGCGGGTCAGGAAGACCTGAGCCCGCTTCTGCGTCTGGATTCTCCAGTTTCCCGTGTTGAACGACTCGCTTCCGCCGCGGAACGCCAGCATGATTCCCGTCATAAGCATGGCGAGAAGACCGGCAGACACCAGAATCTCAACCAGGGTAAAACCGGTTCTTCTCATTTCGCGGATTCCTTTCCGGTCAGGTGACGGTTCGGTCATGGCGAGACGAAAAATCGCTCAGCATCGACCTTGAGCGCATACGACTGGACCGGAGTCCTGTTGGTCATCTGCAGATTGATGACGATCTCAACAGAGTCTCTCGTATAGGCTTTATGCGATAACAGGCGGTATGTCGTCGAATACGTGGCGACGGACAGCGGCGATAACAGCCCCGCAATGCCATTTCGCAGAATCGGGTCCCCCTGGAAGACTTCCAGTGGAAGCGGACTGTAGCTGAACAACGTCGGTCTCTTCGTCGGATTATCCCAGGCGAACTGGAAGAAGCAGGCGTGATAGAAGTCTTCGGGAAAGCGTTTGAATTTCAGCAGGGCAATCCGTTGCAATCCGGTGGCCAGAAGATCCGCCTGGACTTTTTCGAGAATTTTGACATTGACCGGCCGGCTTTGCGAGAACGTGCGAAGGTAGGAACTCCCCATGACGAGCAGCGCCGTGGCAATCGCAAGAACGATGACCAGGGCCATTCCCCGGGATGAGCGTCGTGTATACCGCATTACAGCTCGTTTCATGGCGTTAAATCCACAGCGAAAGATACGGCTTCAACGCGCCGTTGAACATTATGAAGTGCCTCCTGCCAGGTAACCGCCACATGAATTTTCACCACGCGATGCGGCAGAGCCACCCCATCGAACTTCCCGTTCCGATTCGTTGCCGCAGAAAACCGCCAGGTTGCAGGATCATTTTTATTGTACTCCGGCGGTGACGTCGTGATATCGAGTTCCCGCGTGGAAAAGCTGACAGACTGTCTGGCAAGCGTTGCACTCACCGTGTAATCCGTGCTTCCAACACGGATAGCCCCCAGCGGGATACCCAGCATGGACGTATCGAAGGTCACGGGCGTTGTTCCCGGAACCGCCGTCAGAAGCTGAGAACAGGAGGCAACCAGGAACCGGTTGATGGTGTCTTCCATCAGCTGAATTCCCTGCACCATCCGGAAGTCCTTCTGGGTGCCACGGTGGCCGAAGCTGATCAAGCCGGAAACCGAGAGAACGGCGATGACGAGAATGAGAAAGGCCAGCATCAGCTCAATCAGCGTCGTGCCGCTCCTCGAGGTCATGGTTCTGTTTCCGCAGGGACAATCGCTCATCGGCCCTGGTTGGTCCGGTCAATGACACGGATATCGAGCCGTGTCTGGAACACCTCAAACGTGCAGTCCAGCTCGCGGCGATTTCGCAGAGGCGAAGCGAGAGTAGGCCTGTTGGGATCCGAGGGCCACCCGAGTGCCAGATCATCGACGACGAGACGGATATGATAATCCTTCCCGGGTTCGCGGAAGATGTAGCGGATGTTTCGCTCTGAAATGCCATCGACCAGCAGGTCTCCGGCCTTGGTCAGGGAGAAACTCTGCGTTGCATATCCCCCCGTATTATCACAGGCAAGCCCGTTGAAGAACGTCGGAACGTCGATCTCGATCTTGGCCGTATCCGCGCCGGTCCCGTAGGGGGACAATGTTCCGACGACATCCAGTCTGCCCGGAACCCTGTACATCGAGGCAAAACCGGCGATTCTGCTGCCGCTCCAGATCTGCACGCCATTATGGGTGGCCTCGGTTTCGCCCTGGGCAAACCGCACCCAGCTTCCCATTTTATCGGGGAGGATATTCGTGGGGGCGTAATAGTTCACACCCTCATTCTTTGCCTCCACGGCTTTGGCAAAGATATTCGGCCGGTCATTATCACGAATGACGATCTGGCCCTGGAGGAACGGCGAATCTACCGCAGGCGTGGACGAGCCGCAGGCTTCCGACCAGGTCAGGCCATAGTTGAAGTTCGTATATCCGGCACAATTGTTTGCGTAATCCAACGGCATTTCCGGATTGTGATCCTTGGAAAATTCGGCATTCTGACTGACCGTCGGGAAGGCGATCCGATATCGCCGATAGGAGAAGCACTTGTTGTAATCCGTTACAGGACTCAGAGAAACGGTCGTGCCAAAGTCAGCCTTCACCAGGTCTCGCTGTTCCATGGCATACTGGGCGGTCGGTCCCGCAATCGTCGTATTGGGGTTCGATTTGAACAGATCCCTGAACGAAGAACCGGCTTGCGGAAGCATCTGCTTCGACAGCAATGGCTGCAGATAGCTGAAGGTCGCCGACCTCTTGTTCGGGTTATGGGTCACCCTGCAGCGCAGGTCATCGACGCCGAAGAAGGGGTCCCTCCAGGTAAGAAGCGCGGGATTGTCACTTGCAGAGTCGTTTCCCATGGGGTTATTGTCGGCAACGACAAACTCGATATAGCCGGGTTTCGCCACCGGAGGCGCCTCGACATCAGCAAGCTTTTCTCCCGTGGTTCCGTACAGGAACTTCGGTGTCATGAAAAATGCCTGATTACTCTTTCCCGCATCGAACGGATCGGGGAAGGTCAGCATCGGACCGGTTTCATCCGTCACCACCACCTCGCACTCGGCAGCAATCTTGATCGTCTTCGACATGGTCGTGAGTTCCCAGTCGGTGACAAATTCGCCGCTCGCCGGATCCCAATAGGTTTTTGGCAGATATGTCTGATAGGTGTACGAACGGCTGCCACTTACCTGGAGAGTATAGCCACGGGGCTGGGACGGCATCGGAAACAGGTTTTTCACATCCGCATAGGCCAGAACAGGCCTCGTCGTAATTGATTGCCGGCTCACCAGCCCTTCCGTTCCACGCTTGAGTTCAGCCGTCCAGGTAAAGCTCGGCCCGCTCATCCACTGCAGAGTCCCGCCAACCATGCGGTTATCATGGGGGTCCGGCGGATTTGTGCTCAACATCGAGGCCGGCAGATCGGTTCCGATGGCCAGGCGATCTTTATTGCGGGACATATTGTAGGTGGAATCACGCAGTTGGAAGGACCAGTCGCCGTTCTTTTCAGGAATGACAAAGCGGGCTCCCTGAGGTTGTTCGATCGATGCATTGCAATAGGCCGTTCCGGAATCGTAGGGACTCTGGGGGCGATATTGATAGGCTCCCGATCCTGTGGGGCGGCCACTCATGATCATTCCAACGCCGCCAGGGAAATTCACGAGCGGAACGGTCTGGATATTGATGGTTTCCCAGGCATATCCGGAACCGTCTCTGCTGATCGCCGTGAGAGTGGTCGAAATATACTTTTCCTTTTCATCGGAGAGGACACCGACCTTGTCGATGCTCGTATAGTCGTAAAACTGGAATGTGCACTTGCAGCCGATTCTGTATTCACCACCGGGGAGATTCACCGGCAGCCGGTAGTTCGTCGTCGGGGTCCTGTCGGTTTCCTGATCGAGGAGGACCTTTCCCGCCCCACCGTTCATCTCGACGCCATATCGGTCTTTCATCTGAATGATTTTCCAGTAGTATTTGATGCTCGCCTGTTTGGTGGTGGACGGATACCCGCCAATCTGCATATCCCCGTCCTGGTCGATATTCGTCGATCCGACATTCACGCCGTTCACATCGAACCGGGGAGAATTTTCAACTTCAAAAAAGTAGGTATTTACGTCCGTATAGGGGGGGATTGCCTTTCCGAGAGCTCCGGTGGAGCCCTGGGCAAGAGGGCCGAAGATATCGATCGTGCCATCTTTTCTGCTCACGAGCGGCGGTGTCGCGACATTGATCGTCGCAAGCTCGGCCACGCAGTTTTCATCGACAAGCTTCGTTCCGGAAACAACGCTCGGGTTTCCCTGCCAGATCCAGGTGCCCTTGTCTACCGGATTCCTGGCAACGAATGATCGCTGATAGAAGTTGGTACCGATCAGCACTTTCTGGGAAAGGGGCTGTGGGTTGCCGCCAGCGTAATAGTCGCGTTTGAAGACCGACTTCGTGACTTTCTGTTCGAAATACGCCGTGTAGATGGGTGTTCCGAGAATATCCGTGCCCGTGCGGCGATAGCTGACCGCATCCTGCGGGCGGAAGCTGCTCGCGGGATTGGCCGGCGTGCGCTCGGTGCGGACAAGATACAGGTTGCCGTATCCGTCAGCGCTGATCGAGTCAGGGACGATGCCATCGGCATTGACGACGATCTGTTCAGGAATCGACATGGTACCGGTTTTCTCGTTGCGGATGAATTTGAATACCCGTTTCTGGCCTTTATCGAAGGCGTAGACGATGCCGCCCGTCTGCCACCACTGGTCTGAAACGGCCACGTCATCGAGATTCGTGATGCGGAACGGAACGTTGACCGCCGCCAGCCACTTGTTGATTTCATCTTTTCCGAGGAGATAGACCCAGTCTCCATATGCACCGGATTCAGCGCCCTTGGAGCTGATCGCGATCGATCTCGTCGTCAGGTTTCTGGGATCGCCGATGATCGTGGATGCCGCTGTCGGGCCAACCAGCGTATAGGCTGCACTGGTCGGCTCGCGCTGGTACAGATAGGCTTTGTTGAGTTTCGTCGAGTAGGCGAAATCGACAAAGGGAGGATTTTCGGAAGGCATCGGGACATCCGGCTGCGCACGCTGACAACCGTCAGGGCATTCGTGAATCCGGCTCTGGGTGGAAACCACTCTGGTTTTGACGCTGGCGATATCCTGCGGATATCCGGAACCGTTGATCACGGATCGGGAAACATCGTACCGGTGCAGCGAAATATCCTTAAAGTCAGCTGTGATGTTGTCCCGGACGACCCAGTGCGTCCATCCGCCATAATAGGAGGTGTAGTCCCTGACCCGGATAAAGCTGTGATAATACCGGGAAATATCGATGAGGCAGTTGCCCGGCTTGGCGGGATCACCCCGGGGCCTCCAGTAGCACGGGTAATCTCCATTGTAGCCGTAGACGCCCACCATATAGTGAGCAGTACAATAATCATTCGGGCCGTGCGGGCCGATGCCGGTGGGAGAGATGAAGGATCTCCCGCAATGGTAAGAGGTGATGATTTTTTCATCCCAGCGTTCGCCGGCATACCCGACGCTGGCATTTTTCCAGTCGACCGTGTTCACAGGCACCGAAATGGTTCCCGTAACTTTCTGGGCAAGGCGGGTTTTCCCGACAAAGGTATACAGCCATTTTTCGATACCGTTCCTGTCAGACCACGTCTGACAGGCCGCGATACCGAACGCGGAATTCCCCGGATCATACAAACGCCTGACCGGGCCGTTCGTCAGATTATTCAAGGCATAGACCCCCTGAGCGGGGCCGCCGCTGATCAGCAGATAGCAATCTCCGTTCTGTTTATAGAACGCATGCTGTGCCTGTGCGGGCAGAAGACAGAACACCGTGAACGCGACCGCCAGGGCCGTGCGAATGATTCGAAACATCGTGTTCCCTCCCCTTCAAGCAAAATAGACTTATCGTTGGGCAGGAGCGCCCGGCACAGGTGGCAGGGCGTTTGGATCCTGGGACAGACGGGACCGGTTTTGTTCGAAGGCCGCGTAGTCCCTGATGAACAACATATAGCTGTTTTTCAATTCTTCCGGGATGCGGTACTGGGTGAACATCTTGCGCGCGACCGCGGCGGTCAGATCGACGCCGCCATACAGAAAAAGATTTCCCGGCGAAAATTGCGCCAGCCCCGTCGGAATGTAGGGACGCACTTCCAGCTGCTGCTGCATCATGTCGATCATGTTTTTCATGCGTTGAGGCGCCAGGTGGGTGGCGGCATCCACTTTGGTTCCGTCCGCCAGCGGAATCTGGCCGGATGGGATGGCTTCCCAGTTGGTGAACTGCTGGAAAAGCGAGGTCGTCGTCGTGTCGAATGAGGTCGACTGGCGTGGAATGCATGCAATCTGCGAATCGAGACAGACCGCCGTCACGCCGAAAGTGGAATCAAGAACCATCGCCACTTGATTTTCCTGTGCCGTCTGAGCGATCAGCTGAGAAATTTCATTTTTGGCAAGCGTGACTTCCCGTTCGGTCTCCTGGCTCGAAAGATAGATAGGACCAAGAGCGCTTTCCTGGGCAAGGATTTTCTCGGTTTCGATCCGCTCGAGGGCGGCCTCACAACCCGTCAGTTCCGCGCGGAAGCGGGCATCGAATTCCTGCATGGACTTATCGTGATCCCGGAGTTGGGAAGAGCCCGAAGCCGCATTTGCATACATGCTGTTCATGGTTTCATCCCAGCGCTGGAGAATCTGCGCCCGCTGTTCCAGAATGCGCGACCGCTTCGTCGAAATTCCCGCAATCACGGAAGCCGCTTTTTCCCAGCAGGCGGCAAGTTCTTTCTGGATCTGTTCGCGTGGCCGTTGAGCCACATCGGCGCGGAACAGGCGCCCCTGGGCGTAATCAAAATTGGCCAGGCGGGGATGGAGAATCAGCAGGAGGCGGGTGTCGACCGTCGCGCAGCCGCCTCTCGCGGCAGGCGGGGCGCCTGCCCCGACAACCGGCAATACGAAAACCGCCATCATGAGGATCAGCATCACCCGATTCAGCACACGCATCATTTTCTTTTCTCCCCTGCCATGAACTGGGCCCCTTCAAAGCGGACATCGCGGGCACCGTATGGCACCGGTGTCAGCTGGGAATCACGATGCGCCCAGTAGCGTTTTGCCTGCAGCATCCATTCCAGTGAACCATTCCCGTTTTTGGGAAAGGAATTGCGCCAGAAGTAAAAGTGGCAGTTCTGCCGAATAATGTCGGAGGCTCCCTGGGGCGGGTAAAGAGGGAGAAGCCCTGAGATATCGATGACGGCCGTCGCCTGATACTTGTCTCTCAGCCGCCGCACCGCCGCCTGAAGATCGGTTGAAATCGTCTGGATCTGCGGTTGGATTGCGTCATAGGGAGTCATTCCGGGATGAAGCGGCACCTCTTCGACGGCATATCTCCGTTCTTTCTGCTCGGCAAGCCTGGCTTCCAGCATCCGACGCTGTTCGAGATAGGTCTTTTCGAGAGCAGGGCGCCGGGCCGGAACGGCCTGGGCCAGTTCCTGGGTGAACGCCTTCTGCAAATCCGTCAACTGACATCCGAGGGAGGCGATCTGGCTGTCGATATGCTGCTTCGTTTCACCTTCGCGCAGCGGCTCTGAAGAGGAGTTCTGGAATCTGCGGGTTGCCGGATCGAACGTGTTCGTCAGGGGATGAGCCATGACCATGAGTCGCGTATCCACCATGATCGCCGACTGCGCCTGAACGGGGGAGACTGCTCCGCTTCCCGAGCAAGCCAGGACGAGCAGTATGAGCTTCAATACGGGTATACCCCTGCGCATGGTATCCTCCTGACACGACAGCGGAATTCCACAAACAAATCATTTATGTACAATTTTCGCAGCGCCCATTCCGGCACTATTCTGCGAAAATCCATGATCTCTTCACTTTAAGATTACCACGATAATAATATTGTATCAAGAATAATTTTATTTTTCCGGTGAATCGAACCGGCGGGGAAGGCGGAATCCGCGAGGTATCAGACATGGGGAAAACATGCTACAATGCCCCTGTGTCACACGTACAGAGTATCCTGATCCGTTTCAGGCAGCGCAACCGGCTCCTGGCGCTTTTTGCGCTCTGTTTTTTTCTCTTCCCCTGCCAACGCCCCGTCGCAGCCTGCGATGACAGCCTTATCAGAATTTTCCAGGCGACAAACCCCGATGAGCGTTTCACGGACCAGATCGGACAGATCATCACCCGTGTCAAAACGCTGGGAGAGCTTATCAATCGCGGCGATTACCAGAATTCCCGGGAACAGTTGTACAACCTTATGCAACGCTGGCTGGAATTCGACAACGGGTATCTCCTGCAGCCGCCGTTTCCGGTGGATGACATGTCGGTCTGGCGGCAGCAGAGTTCCCGGATCGCCGAGCGCATCGGGGCCATTCAAGCAAAATTCAAGATCAACCGCTTCGATCGCGTCCACCCGGACCTGGACTTTCTCGTGACCGACCTTACCAATCTGTATGCGCAAAAATCGGCTCAACTTCCCCTTTTTCAGGTTCTCATCCGCCTCGATGCTCTTGCCGCCGCGCTGAATCCGGCCATCGAGGATGGTGCAAGCATCGCATCTTCAGCCCGTCTGTTTTCCCTGGCCCTGGACGACTGGAAGAGCCTCGACCCGGTTTCCGAACACCACCCGTCTCTGACAAAGCTTCAGAGCCAGGCTCAAATTCTCGCGCAGACCCCGCCCAGGGATCTGCTCCGCCGAAACGAGCTGTGTCAGGTCATTCGATCGGAGTATGAAACCCTCAAACGACGTTTTGTGCTTCCTTCAGCAGATGCACGTCAGACGCCGCCCGCTCCTCCGGAAAAGACCGCGTCAGAAGCTCATTCGAGCTTCTGACGCTTTCATCTCCTCAAGCCGGCATGCTTATTTTTTCATCAGCGTGGCTTTCCCGTCCAGGATGAGCTTGCCATCCTGATTTGTGACGCTGGTTCTGAGGATGACGCGATGCTTTTCATCGACTTTTTCGATGACCTCCACGGCGGCCGTGACGGTGTCGCCGATTCTCACGGGGCCGAGGAACGCCAGTTCCTGCTTCATGTAGATGGCATTCGCGCCGGGCAGCTTCATGCCGAGCACGGCTGAGACGAGGCCGGCCGTCAGCATGCCGTGGGCGATGCGGCCGCCGAACTGGGTTTTCTTCGCATACTCCTCGTTCACGTGAACCGGATTGAAATCTCCCGTAACCGTTGCGAATGCCATGATGTCGGCATCCGTCACCTGTTTTGAAAGTTCGGCCCTGTCGCCGACCTTGATATCCGCATACGCCAGTTCCCGCGCAATGCCACCGGAGGATGCGCTTCCGGAGAAGGTAACCGCTTCCATATGAATCTCCTTTGCATGGCTTTAAATATATTTTAAATTCTATTTACGAGCGGCTTTCACGGTTCTGAATGCCTCCGTGAGCAGGGGAAGAATTTCCATGACATCTCCGACGATCCCGTAATCCGCGACCTGGAAGATCGGAGCGTCGGGGTCCTTGTTGACGGCGATGATCAGATCCGATGAGGACATGCCGGCCAGGTGCTGAATCGCGCCCGAGATCCCGCAGGCGAAGTAGATTTTCGGCCCGACGGTCTTGCCGGTCTGGCCGACCTGGTGCATCACCGGCTCCCAGCCGGCATCGACGACGGCCCGCGAGGCTCCGACCGCGCCGCCGAGCACGTCGGCAAGTTCCCGGATGGCCCGGAAGTTTTCGGGTTTTCCCATTCCGCGACCGCCGGAAACGATGATGTCGGCTTCTTCAATATTGACGCCGCCGGCACAGATTCTGATCGTATCGACCAGCTTCACGCGCATGTCTTCAGGCTTCGCGCGGTATGCCACCCGGACGATTTCACCTGTCCGGCCCGTGTTGCGGACCGGAGCCTTGAAGACGTTCGGACGCACCGTACCCATCTGCGGCCGATGATCAGGACAAATGATATCAGCCATGATATTTCCGCCGAACGCCGGCCTGGTCCAGATGACCAGCCGGGTTTCGGGATCGATATCCAGGCCGGTGCAATCGGCGCAGAGGCCGGTTTCGAGCTGCGCCGCAATCCGGGGGGCGAGATCACGCCCGTTTCCCGTCGCTCCGATGAGAACAGCCGAAGGCTTGTATGCCCGGCTCAGTCCGACAAAGGCGTTTGCATAGCAATCGGTATTATAATTTTCAAATTCCAGCCCCTCGATCAGATAGACCTTGTCCGCACCTGACTCGAAGGCTTCCTTCGCCATCCACTCGGCCTGACGGCCTATGACAACGGCCTCCAGTGGCTCTCCGAGAGTGTCCGCGAGCTTGCGGCCCTCGCCGAGCAGTTCGAGAGAGACGTTTTTGATGCGGTTTTCCTCGTGTTCGATGAAAATCCAGACGCCACGAAAAGCGTTGCTATCGGAGACGGAAGACCGCCCGGCCGCCTCCCGATACATCGCTTCGACCGGGCAGACGGGAATGCAGGCACCGCACACGGTGCATTTGTCCGTGATGACGGCTTTTCCGTCGCGCATCTCGATGGCCTGGAACGGGCAGGCGGAAACGCAGGCCTGACAACCGATGCATGTTTCCCTGTTGACGATGACAGCCATGGTTCGCTCCTTCGGATCAGACGATCTTCGCTTCGCTGAGCTTCTGCATCAGCCGGGCGACGGACTCGGCGGCCGTTTCCGACCGGATGATCCGGCCTTTTGCGCGCGCCTGGGGAACGAAAATTCTTCGCACCTGGGTCGGCGAGCCGTTCAGGCCGATCTTTCGGGCATCGGCTCCGATATCAGCGGCAGTCCAGACGGGGATCTGCGCGCGATTTGCCTTCATGGTGCCCTTGATCGTCGGGTACCGGGGCTGGGCGATCGATTTTCCGACCGTAATCATGACCGGCATGCTCGTCTCATGGATTTCGAAGCCGGTTTCGCTTTCCCGGTCGACTTTCAGCATTTTTCCGTTCAGCTCGATCTTTGCCGCATAGGTGATCTGGGGAATCCCGAGCCGCACCGCAATACCGGGTCCGACCTGGGCGGTGTCGCCGTCGATCGCCTGTTTTCCGCACAGGATCAGATCGACCGGCCCCATTTTTCCGATCGCGGCAGCCAGCGCGTAGCTCGTTGCGAGCGTGTCGGCGCCGGCGAACGCCCTGTCGCTGATCAGGACAGCTTCATCCGCCCCGATTGCCAGACACTCTTTCAGGGCGTCTTTCGCCATGTCTGGTCCCATGGTGACGACCCGGACCCGGCCGCCATGCTTTTCCTTCAGTTGAATCGCGACTTCGACGGCGATCTTGTCGAAGGGATTCACAATGCTGGGAACCCCTTCACGGATCAGCGTGTTCTTGACGGGATCAATCCTGACCTCGGTCGTGTCGGGAACCTGTTTCACGCAAACGACGATTTCCATATTCAGCCTCTTTTGTGCGCTGCCGGCCGCTTATTTCAGAAGCGCGCCGCCGATGACCATGCGCTGCACCTGGTTCGTACCTTCGTAAATCTGGGTGATTTTTGCATCGCGCATGAACCGTTCGACCGGATACTCGCGGCTGTAGCCGTAACCGCCGAAAACCTGAACGGCATCGGTGGTGACTGCCATCGCCGTATCGGAGGCATACAGCTTGGCCATGGCGGCTTCCTTCGAATACGGCTTCCCGGTATCTTTCAGAGCGGCGGCCCTGTAGGTAAGCAGGCGCGCGGCATCGACTTTCACAGCCATATCGGCAAGCATGAAGGAGATGGCCTGATTGGCGGCAATGGGTTTGCCGAACTGGACGCGTTCCTTCGCATACCTGACCGCGGCGTCGAGAGCGGCCTGGGCCGTACCGAGCGCCTGGGCAGCAACCCCGATGCGCCCGCCGTCGAGAGTGGACATGGCGATTTTGAATCCTTCGCCTTCCTTGCCCAGCAGGTTCGCGACGGGCACCCGGACGTTCTGGAAGATCAGTTCCATGGTCTGCGATGAGCGAATGCCCATCTTGCGCTCTTTCTTGCCGAACGAGAAGCCTGGCATGCCCTTTTCCAGAATGAAGGCCGAGATACCGCGAGTGCCCTTCGTCCTGTCGGTCATGGCGAACACAATGTAGATTTCAGCTTCACCGGCATTCGTGATGAACATCTTGCTGCCGTTAAGAACGTAGTGGTCGCCTTCGAGAACCGCCACAGATTTCTGACTCGCAGCATCCGTGCCGGCCCCGGCTTCGGTCAGGCCGAACGCTCCCATTTTCGTGCCTTCGCAGAGAGGTTTCAGGTATTTCTGCTTCTGTTCTTCGGTGCCGAAAGCGGAAATCGGCCAGGCGCACAGGGAAACCGTCGCCGACAGCGAGATGCCGATGCCCGAATCGGCCCGGCACATCTCCTCGACGGCGAGGATGTAGGAAAGCGTGTCTGCGCCGGCGCCGCCATACGGTTCGGGAAAGCAGATGCCGCTCATCCCGAGGGCACACATGGCGTCATAAAGAGGCCGCGAGAACTCTTCGTGCTCGTCGCGGTGTTCGGCGCCCGGCGCCAGTTCCTTCCCGGCAAAATCCCGGGCCAGCTTCTGCATCATTTTCTGATCTTCATTGAGTTCGAACATGATTTCTCCCTCCTGACTTTTGCTTTGCACTATACTTCATTCAGTTCGCCCGGACTGCAACACGCCGGAACCGAAGGTTCCAGACCATGGGAAGCAGACAACCACATGATTTGTCCGAAGCATCACCATACACCCGTGGCGAGGAAATGGCAAGGAATTTATTGCGCTGCACAACGGCTATCTTCTGTCATACCGGCATTCGGAAGTGCACCGCACAACATTTTCCGGTCAGGGGGATGGAAGCAGTATCTCGATGAACAATCCCTGTTTTCCGGTGTATGATCAGGATTGCAATGGCTAAACCCACGAAGAACGAGATAACGAGCAACCTGCTGGCCTGGTATGACGCCTTCGGCCGGGATCTGCCCTGGCGGGACACGACCGATGCCTACAAGATCCTGGTCAGTGAGATCATGCTTCAGCAGACGCAGGTTCCGCGTGTTCTTCTCTCCTACCACCGCTGGCTTGCCCAGTTCCCGGACTGGCATATCCTCGCTGAAGCGGATACGGCAGCCGTGATCCATGCCTGGGCCGGGCTCGGCTACAACCGCCGGGCGCTTGCGTTGCGGGATATCGCCCGGCAGATCGTCGAGACAGGGCTTCCCGGCAGCGAGGAGGCTTGGCTGAAGCTGAAAGGCGTCGGGCCCTATACCGCCGCCGCGATGACCGTATTTTCACTTGGAAAACACGCCGTGCCGATCGATACGAATATCCGGCGTGCCGGCGCCCGGCTGCTGCTGGCAGTTCCCTATCCCGAACCCCGTGCCGATGAACGGCTCAAGCCTGCGCTGGCAGCTGTCCTGGGTCGCACACGACGATTCGCCGACATCGTACAGGCGTTGTTCGACCTCGCCAGCCTGATCTGTCTCAAGAAACCGCTTTGCAAACCATGCCCGCTCATCCGGGAATGCCGCGTCAGCGGAGGTTTTCTCGCGGGAGCGTATCCGATGCCGGTCCGTCCATCTCCGGCAAGCCGCGAACGCAGGCATCGCGACAAACTCTACCCCGACCGCATTTTCCGGGGAAGAATCCTGCGCCTTGTCCGGGAAGCGCCGGATGGATGCGCGGTTGCCGGTCTCGGCCCGAGTATCGACCCGACCTTCGATCCCGTTCACGATCGATCCTGGCTCGAGGCGATGATCGGCCGGATGATTGCCGACGGCCTGATCGTGCGGTCAGGAAAGCGACTGAAGCTGCCCAGATGAAATCCGCACGGCGGAATACTGTTTTAGATATCCCAGGCGCTCTGAAAACTACCTCTTCGGCCGTTGATCCGAGCTACCGATATCCCCTGAAAGCCACGTCTTCTGTTGTAGAATCCCCAGACGTTGGATATAATCATTTGTCCCTGCGGTCGAACCTCTGGTTCGGCGAGTACGGAAAAAAATCACGCTTAAAGGAACGGAGATCATGTCTGATTTGAATTCCCTGTTGAAAGAAATCAAGAGTTACAAGAGCAAGATGTTCGGGAAGGATTTTCTCATCACCTGGGAAAAATCCACGGACGAACTCAAGCAGATTCTCGCGATCGCGGAGCTGCTGAAACTCATGCGCAGGGAAAACATCTCGGCCCGGTGTTTCGACTCCGGCATTGCCGTTTCCCTGTTCCGCGACAACTCGACCCGCACCCGGTTCTCGTTCGCTTCCGCCTGTAATCTGCTGGGCCTCGCCGTTCAGGATCTCGACGAGGGCAAGTCGCAGATCGCCCACGGTGAAACCGTCCGGGAAACCGCCAACATGATCTCCTTCCTGTCCGAAGTCGTTGGTATACGTGACGATATGTATCTTGGCGCCGGCCACACCTACATGAGCGAAGTCGGCGAGGCTCTCGATGACGGCTTCAAGCGCGACGTGCTGCCGCAGAGGCCGGCGGTCGTGAACCTGCAGTGCGACATCGACCATCCGACCCAGAGCATGGCCGACCTACTGCATCTTAAAAATGTCTTCGGCTCTCTCGGGAACCTGAAGGGTAAAAAGATAGCCATGACATGGGCCTATTCTCCCAGCTACGGCAAACCTCTGTCGGTG